>NZ_LT629770.1:1614642-1937570 GCF_900105335.1 Microbacterium paraoxydans
GGTCGATGATGCGCTCGGTCACCGCCGCGTCGTCGACCGCGGCGAACTGGTCGCGCGGCAGCTCGCGACCGCCGGTGAGGGTGGCGGTCTCCCCCGGGTACGAGCGGTAGGTGATGGGGGCGTCGGCAGTGCCCGAGTCCTGCGCGCCGATCTCGAACGACGCCGAGCGGGGGTACGTGCCCTCCCGGAGGTACACCGTGAGGCCGTCGTCCGGGAGCGCGGAGTCCGCCTTCAGCGCGCGGATCCGGTCGCGGGCGCCTTCCAGCGTCGCGAGGGGGTCGTCGATCGTGCCGGAGGCCGCGTCGTCACCTCCCGGCGCGAGGTAGAGGGCGTCGTCGTCCGCGGCCGCAGCCGCCGACGGGACCGCCGCAGCGAGGGCGGATCCGAACACCGCCGCCAGGGTCAGGCTTGCCAGTACACGCTTCATCGCGTCTCCGAACTGTCGCTTCCCGCACGGCCGATGCGCGCGGCGCCGCGGGAGCGGCTGCTCCGACCGTAGCCAATCGATAATCGACTAGCAAGGATCGATACTGATCGTTTCGGTTCGTCGCTGCGTCAGGACGCGCGCCCCACGCCGAGCAGGTGCTCCTAATGTTCTCGGGCCGCGAGGAGGGAGGTCGGGATGTGCCCGACCGCGAGGACGACCGCGGCCAGCGCGATCCACGGGTTCTGCAGCCAAGCCGCTGTGCCGAGGAAGGCGGCCACCGGCGCGAGGGCCATCGGGACCGGGATGCCGAGGACGGTGTCGAACAGCGCCGCCCCGGGCCGGCCGCGGCGGAGGTAGCGGATCCAGAGGGCCCCGTACGCGAGCACCGCCAGCGCCACCGGCACCGCCCACCCCCACGCGATCGGGCCGGCCGCCGTGATCGCAGGGACCGTCATGCAGAGCGCCTGCCCTGCCCTCTCGAACACCAGGAGCACTCGGGGCACCGCCGGGCTCTCGAGCTTCGGTCTCGGCGGGAAGGGGATCAGCAGCAGGTTCGGCAGGAAGATCGCGAGACTCACCGCCAGGCCGAGCAGTGAGAACCCCATGTCGCGATCGTACCGAGGGCTACTCCCGGGCAATCATTTCACAAAAGAAACACTTTCCACCACTTTCTGACTATTGCGCTCTCCAGTTGACGTCGCCGTAATCTGCCGGAAATACTGAGGAAGCCCGAGACCGCACCGCGAGAGTGCGGACACATCACCCCAGGCCAAGGATGACCTAGATGACAGAACAGACCATTTCCTCACAGATAGGAACAGGTCGCCGGCCCCGTCGCCTCTCGGACGGGATGTTCGCGCTCCTCCTCACGGCTCCCGGCCTCGCGCTCCTCGCCGCCGTGGTCGTGTACCCGCTGATCACGGCCCTCATCACCGCGTTCTACAAGCAGAGCCTCGTCGAGCCCGGCCGCGAGTTCGTGGGCTTCCAGAACATCGTCGACGTGCTCACCGGCGAGTTCTTCCCGCTCCTCACCCAGACGCTCGTCTTCACCCTCGGCACGACCATCGCGCCGTTCGTGATCGGCTTCGGCCTCGCCCTCGCCCTGAACACGCGCATCCGCGGCGCCAAGGTGCTCCGCGGCCTCATGCTCATCCCGTGGCTGATCCCCGGCGTGGTCGTGTCGTTCCTGTGGATGTGGATCTTCAACGCCAACTACGGCGTGCTCAACGCGGCCCTGGAGACCGTCGGCCTCATCGACTCCCCCCAGGCGTGGCTCGCGAACCCCACCACCGCCATGATCGCCGTGATCGTCGCGAAGACGTGGCAGTCGTTCCCCTGGATGATGGTCATGCTCCTCGCCGGCCTGCAGACCGTGCCGATCGAGCTGCATGAGGCCGCCGAGATCGACGGCGCCGGCACCATCCGCCGCTTCTTCTCCATCACGGTCCCGCAGATGAGCGGCATCATCGGCCTCGTGATCCTGCTGGAGTTCATCTGGAACTTCCAGCACTTCGACATCATCTACGTCCTCACCGGCGGCGGTCCCGCCGGCTCCACCCAGACGTTCGCGACCGCGGTGTACGAGACCGCGTTCGACGGCTTCGACCTCGGCCACGCCGGGGCGATCGGCCTGCTCTGGATGATCCTGCTGATGGCGCTCGTCGTCGTCTACGTCCGTCTGTCCGAGAAGGGAGAGAAGCGATGACCGCCGTGCTGACCGAGGAGACGGTGGCCGCCGTCTCCGCCCCGCCCGCCGCGCCCCGCCGTCGGCGCCACCGCGCCGACCGCCGTGCCTCCACCGTGAGCGCCTGGATCGCCGTCGTCGTGTTCGGCGGGTTCGCCCTGCTGCCCGTGTACTGGCTGCTCGCGACCTCGCTGACCCCGCGTACCGAGGTGTTCAGCTACCCGCCGAAGCTGTTCCCCACCGAGATCACGTTCGAGGCCTACGCCGCCCTCGCGAACAACCCGGCCCTGTTCGGCTACCTCCGCAACAGCATCGTCGTCTCCGTCATCACCGCGATCCTCTCGGTGCTGGTATCGGCGTACATGGGCTACGCGTTCTCGAAGTTCCGCTACCGCGGCCGCCGCAGCCTCATGTACTTCGTGCTGGCGTCGCAGATGTTCCCGCAGGCGCTGCTGCTCATCACCCTCTACGCGGTGTTCTCGGCCTACGGCCTGCTCAACACCTACACGGCGCTCGTGCTGTCGTTCACGACGTTCACGCTGCCGCTGTGCGTGTGGATGCTGAAGGGCTTCTTCGACACGATCCCGGACGAGCTCATCGAGGCCGCCCGCGTCGACGGCGCCTCCCGCCTGCGCATCATCCACTCGATCGTGCTGCCGCTGGCCGCCCCCGGCCTCATCGCCGCAGGACTGTTCGCGTTCGTCCGCGGCTGGAACGACTTCATCTTCGCCCTCACGCTCGCCGGTCCCGACAAGCAGACCCTGCCGCCGGGACTCGTCAACACGTTCATCGGCGAGGCGTCCACCGCCTGGCCCGAGCTCATGGCCGCTTCGCTCGTGGTCTCGCTCCCCGTGGCCATCGCGTTCATCGCCCTGCAGCGCTTCCTCGTCGGCGGACTCACCGCCGGCGCGGTCAAGGGCTGACCCGCACCACCCCCTCATCCGCAGTCCCTCGAAGAAGAGAGAGCACCCTCATGTCCGAGAACACCACCGTCTCCCGTCGCCAGCTGCTACAGTTCGCCGGGCTCGGCGCCGCCGGCCTCCTCCTCGCCGGTTGCATGCCGAGCGGCGGCGGCAGCGGCAGTCCGTCCTCCTCCCCCGGCGCCGGGCTCGGCGCGGGCGACTTCACCGCCACCGACTTCTCCTTCTCCAGCTGGTCGCTCACCGAGGAGGCCGCCGCCCCGGCCACCCGCGCGCTGCTCGACGGCTACAAGAAGACCAACGACGTCGGCATCACCGAGGTCTCCTTCCCCTACAACGAGTACTTCAAGCAGCTCATGCTGCAGGTGCGCGGCGGGCAGTTCACCGGCGCCGCGCACGTCGACGTCGCCTGGCTCGCCTCGCTGGCCGCGCTCGGCAAGCTGGAGGACGTCTCGGCACTCACAAAGGGCCGCGGCTACACCGCCTCGAGCCTGGAGGCCACGCAGCTCGACGGGAAGCAGTACGCGTTCCCGTGGACCATCGGCGCGATCGGGCTCATCACCAACTCCGAGCTCCTGAAGAAGGCGGGGATCTCCACGTTCCCGACCACCGTCGACGACTTCGAGGCGGCGCTGAAGAAGCTCAAGGCCCTCGGCGGCGGCCTCATCCCCTACGCCGCCTCGACCAAGGCCGCCCAGCTCAAGGACGTCCTCATCTGGATGCAGACGTTCGGCAGCGACCTCGTCAAGGACGGCAAGGTCACGATCGGCGACGACGCGAGCATCGAGGCGGTGACCTGGTACAAGTCGCTGTACGACCAGGGGCTCATCGCCGCCGACGTCGACCGCTTCGACGCCCGCTCCCTGTTCGCCCAGGGCCGCGCCGCGATCTACGACGACGCCCCCGTGGGCCGCGCGTCCGTCACGAAGGACTCGCCGGATCCCGACCTCGCCTCCAAGCTCGTGCCCGAGTCCCGCCCGGTGCTGAAGAAGGGCGACACCCCGCGCGCCCTCGTCTGGGGCGGCGCCATCGCCATCGTCGGCGGCGGCTCCGGCGACAGCACCCGCACGGCCGCGGACTTCGGCCAGTGGGCCACGAGCGACCTGAAGGCGGTGCTCGGCGACTACGAGCTGCGCGGCCTGCCGCCCGTGACCGAGGAGGCGCAGTCCTCGAAGGAGGTGGCGTCCGACGCGTTCGGCGCCCGCTTCGCCGAGAAGATCACGGCGACCGCCACCACCAACCCGTTCTGGCAGTACCCGCAGTACGCCCAGATCGAGACCGTGATCGCCGACCGCGTGCAGGCCGTCCTCGTCGGTCAGCAGAGCGCCAAGGACGCGATGGCGCAGGCCGGCGACCAGGCGCAGAAGCTGCTGGGCTGAGGAGCATCGCCATGACCCTCCGCTGGAAGGCCGGCGCCACCGCTGCCGCCGCCCTCGCCGCGCTCGTCCTCGCCGTGCCCGCTCCGGCCGCCGCCGCGACCCCGGACGTCGAGACCGTGCCCGTCACGGTCGACAGCTCCAACCAGTCCGGCTGGTGGAACCCGCTCGTCGTCGACGGCGACGAGACGTACTTCGCGTACAACGTGCCCGGTTCGGTGGCCGCGAAGCACCAGGTGAACCTCTCGGTCCGCGCCGCCGACGGCACGTGGACCACCGGCTGCCTGCGTCTGGCGACCGGGGCCTGCGCCGAGTACGCGGACGACAACGGCCACAACCAGCCGTCGATCGCGATCGACGGCGACGGCTACATCCACGCGTTCGTCTCGATGCACCACGAGCCCTGGAAGTACTTCCGCTCCACCGCGCCGTACGACGCGACCTCGCTCGTCGATGCGAGCGCGGAGATGCCCGACGCCGGGGCCGCGGTCTCCTACCCGGTCACGGCGCAGGGAGCCGACGGCGACATCTGGCTCATGGTGCGCATCGGCGCCGACCCGCAGGCTCGCCGCGACGGGGTGCTGTACCACTACGACCCCGTGGCCGGGACGTGGACCCGCGAGACGACGATCGCCGCCGCCGTGAACCACTCCTTCTACCCGGACGACCTCGAGGTCGACGCCGGCGGCAAGGTGCACGTGCTGTGGGAGTGGGGCCCGTGGCCCGCCGATCCCTACCGCCACCTCGGCTCGTACGCGGTGTACGACCCGGCCGCGGGCGGCTTCCGAGACGTCGCCGGGCAGGCGCTGCCGACCCCGATCCGCCCGGACACCCCCGGCGCCGTCGTGTGGCGCGGCTACGAGCCCGGCGAGACCATCGGCGACGCCGTGCCCGCGGTGCAGACCGCGAAGATGGCCCTGGCCGACGGCGAGCTCGTGGGCGTGACCTACCGGTACGCGGACGAGACCGAGAACGCTTTCGACGTGCGGTGGGCGACCTGGACCGGCTCTGCCTGGACGAGCGAGACCCTCGTGGACACGGACGCCCTCGGTGGCGGCGTGCAGACCATCGCGGCGCTCGACACCACCACCGCCGGCGGCGAGACCCGCGTCTACGCCGTGGTGTCGGTGCAGGACTGCGGCATCACCCGCAGTCAGACGGTGCTGCTGACCGCCGGAGCGTCCGGATGGACCGCCGACACCGTGGGCGACCCTGTCGTGGGCCAGCAGCGCCTCCGGGCGGCGACCCGCACGGACGGCACCGACGTCGTCTACCTCAGCGCCCCTGCTGTCCCCAGCGGAGGGACGCTGCGGCATGCCGAGATCCCGCGCGACGGCCAGCCCGGCACCACCAGCCTCTCCGCCATCGTCGCTTCCCTCCGCGGCGACGCCGGCGGCGAGAACCTGGCGCTCGGCGGCACCGCGACCGCCTCGTCCCAGCTCCGCGCCGACACCGGCCCGGAGAAGGCGATCGACGGCGGCTGCACGGATGCGAGCCGGTGGATCTCGGCGGCCTCCGACACCCAGCCGACCATCACGGTCGAGTGGGACGAGGCCGCGCCGCTGGACGTCGTCCGGGTCCGCAGCGGATACACGGTCGGCCCGCCGCAGACCTCCGTACTGCGCGACTTCACCGTCCAGCTGCGCACCGCGAGCGGCTGGGTCACGGTCGGCACCGTCACCGGCAACACGCAGACGACGGTCGTGGTCGACGCCCAGGGGCGGACGGCCGATGCCGTGCGCCTCGTCATCACCGACCCGTCCGACTCCGCCACCGACGTCGCTCGCGTCTACGAGATCGAGGCGATCGCCGCGCGCTGAGCGGCATCACCACCCCTCCCGAAAGGAACCCATCCCCATGCGCACCCAGACCGTCGAAGCCGACATCATCGTCGTCGGCGGCGGCCTCGCCGGAGTGAGCGCCGCCGTCGCGGCCGCCCGCCTCGGCCGACGTACCGTGCTGATCAACAACCGGCCGGTGCTCGGCGGCAACTCCTCCTCGGAGGTGAGGGTCTGGGTGTGCGGAGCGACCGCCCACGGCAACCAGCGGTGGGCGCGGGAGACCGGGATCATCGGCGAGATGTACCGGGAGAACCAGTTCCGCAACCCCGAGGGCAACCCCGTGTACTGGGACGACGTGGTGCTCGACATCGTGCGCCGCGAGCCCAACCTCACGCTGTTCCTCAACACGGAGGTGCTCGAGGCCGAGGCCACCGGACCCGACGACGCCCGTCGGGTCCGGTCGGTCACCGGTTGGACGATGGGCTCGGAGATCCGCACCGTCTTCCGCGGGCCGCTCTTCCTCGACTGCACCGGAGACGGCCTGGTCGGACGGCTCGTCGGCGCCCGGCACCGACTGGGCAAGGAGAGCCGCAGCGAGTTCGGCGAGGACTGGGCGCCCGAGCAGCCCGTGCGCGAGTTCCTCGGCTCGACGCTCCTCTTCTATACGAAGGAACTCGGGCACCCGGTGAAGTACGTCGCGCCGGAGAGCGCGAAGGACATCTCGACCACCCCGATCCCCTCGTCGCGCATCATCCGCAGCGGCGACAGCGGCGCGCACTACTGGTGGATCGAGTGGGGCGGCACGCTCGACATCGTCGACGACAACGAGGCCATCCGCGACGAGCTGCGGTCGGTGATCCTCGGCATCTGGGACCACATCAAGAACTCCGGCGAGTTCGACGCCGACAACCTGACCCTGGAGTGGATCGGCAACATCCCCGGCAAGCGCGAGTACCGCCGCTTCATCGGCGACTACACGCTGCGCCAGCAGGACATCCTGGAGCAGACGTCGTTCGACGACGGCATCGCGTTCGGCGGCTGGTCCATCGACCTGCATCCCGCCGAGGGGATGTACGCGACGGGGGCGGGCGCGGTGCAGCGCTTCTCGGACGGCGTCTTCGAGATCCCGTTCCGCTCGCTCTACTCCGTCAACGTCGACAACCTGCTCATGGCGGGTCGCGACATCTCGGCCACGCACATCGCCTTCGGTGCCGCCCGAGTGATGGCCACGTGCGCGGCGATGGGGGAGGCCGCGGGCACCGCCGCCGCCCTCTGCTACGCGCACGACGCCACGCCCCGCGCGCTGTACGAGCACCATCGTGCGGAACTCCGGCAGACGCTGCTCCGCGCCGACGCCTCCCTCATCGGAGTCGCGAACGAGGATCCCTCCGACCTCGCCCGCACCGCCGCCGTCACCGCGTCCAGCACCCTGCGCACGATCGGCACCCCGGAGAGCACCCTGGCCGCGGCGACCCCGCACACCCTGACGGACGACCTCGGCATCGTCGTCCCCGTGCACCCGCGCCTCGACGCGACCGAGCTGCTGCTCGGCGCCGAGGTCGACACGCAGGTCACGGTGGAGGTCTGGTCCACGGGCCGTCCGCAGAACATCGTGCCCGCGGTGCTCGAGCACCGCACTGTGATCGACGTCCCCGCCGGTGGTCCGTCCTGGGTGCGGGCGGAGACGCCTTTCACCCCGGAGGACCCGCAGAACGCGATCATCGTGCTCCGCGCGAACCCGCAGGTGCAGGTGCAGCTCGCCGACGAGCTCCCGCCCGGAGTGCTCACCCTCGTGCACCGGGTCGACAACGACGACCGGAACGTGCAGGTCGACCGCGACGGTCTCCTCGTGCAGTGGCCGACCAAGCCGCTGCGCGGACGGGTGCCCGCGTTCCGCACGAGCCCGGACTCCGAGGCGGTCGCGCCGGAGCGCGCCGTCTCCGGGTACAACCGCCCGTTCGGCGGACCGCACCTGTGGGCGTCCGCCCCGGAGGCCGACGGTCCGCAGTGGCTGCGCCTGGACTGGGAGCAGCCGGTCACGGCCTCCGAGATCCGCCTCGTGTTCGACGACGACGTGGACCTCGAGCTCAACACCCTGCACCACCACCGGAGCCCCGACGAGGTGCTGCCCCAGCTCGTGCGCGACTACCGGGTCGAGGTGCAGCAGGCGGGTTCCGAGGAGTGGCGCACCGTGGCCGAGGAGCGGGACAACCGTCATCGCCTGC
The DNA here is from genome assembly GCF_900105335.1 of Microbacterium paraoxydans. Classification (NCBI taxonomy): domain Bacteria; kingdom Bacillati; phylum Actinomycetota; class Actinomycetes; order Micrococcales; family Microbacteriaceae; genus Microbacterium; species Microbacterium paraoxydans. The sequence continues at coordinate 1,623,056 of NZ_LT629770.1, forward strand.
GGGTGCATCCGCTGCCGGATGACCTCGGTGCCTTCACGGCCGCCCGCCTCGTGGTGGAGCGGACGAACGGCGTCGCGGAGGCACGCGTGATCGCGTTCCGAGTGCAATCGTGACGGAGAGCGCTAACGTGAAGGGCATCCGTCGTCCCGGCGGAGACCGTCGTCCCTCCAGGAGGCCGCAGGTGACCACCTCGCCCGGCGGCCGCGTGCTCCCCGTCGCGCGGGCCACCCGCACGGGACTCATCGCGCTCGCGGTGCCGCATCTGGAGGAGCCGTACTTCGCGGAGCTCGGCTCGCGCATCGTCCGGGGCGCCGACGACCGAGGGCTGGCCGTGCTGATCGTGCAGACCGAGGGCGACCACGGCCGCGAGATCGACGTCGCCAACGGCGTCGGTCTGCCGCCCATCGACGGGCTGATCCACATCCCGCGCTCGCTCACGGTCGCCGACCTCACACGCCGCACCTCCCCCGGGCCGCTCGTGCTGCTGGGCGAGCACATCCAGGTGAGCCCGTTCACGCACGTCACGATCGACAACCGGGCCGCCGCCTACACGGCCACCGAGCACCTGCTCGCGGTCGGCTGCCGCCGCATCGGTTTCGTCGGACGCCGCGACGCCCGCCCCTCGGATGCCGCCGACCGTCGGCACGCCGGGTACCTGGAGGCCCTGGCCGCCGCCGGCATCCCGGCCGACCCCGCCCTCACCGCGCAGGTCGACGCCTTCACGGCGGAGGAGGGTGAGCGCGTCGCCGGGGCGATGGCCGCCGCGGTCCCCGACCTCGACGGCATCGTCTGCTCGAACGACTCCGTCGCCCTCGGTGCGCTGGCCGCCCTTCAGGCCCAGGGGCGGAGCGTGCCGGGTGACGTCGCCGTCGTCGGCATCGACGACATCCGGGCCGCGCGCTTCGCCGTCCCCGCCCTCAGCACCATCGCTCCCGACCACGCCCGCCTCGTGGACGCCGCGTTCACGGAGCTCGAACGGCAGATCGCCGCGCCGCCGGGAGCGGATCTCCCGGTGCGGCACGTGACGGTCGGCGCCCGGCTGATCCCGCGGGCGAGCACGGCCCGATGACGGCGGCGGACTCAGTCCGCGAGGGCCGTCGCGAGCGCACGCTCGTCGCCGCCGTCGCGCGGCGCGACGTGCAGGGTGCCGACGTGCGCGGCGAGCAGCTCCCGCGCGCCGTCGTCGAGGCCGTCGTCGGTGACGAGGCGGTCGATGTCGCTGAGGTCGGCCACGGTCGTGAGCCCGACCACGCCCCAGCGGGTGTGCTCCGCGAGGACGACGACCTCCCGGCCCGCGGCCATGAGCGCGCGATTGGTCTCGGCCTCCAGCAGGTTCATGGTCGTGATGCCGGCCTGCTCGTCGAGGCCGTGGGCGTCGAGGAACACGAGGTCGCAGTGCAGGTGCTCGAGGGCGCGAACGGCGACCGGCCCGACGAGCGCCTGGGAGGGCGTGCGCACGCCCCCGGTGAGCACGACCGTCTGCGTGTACGGAGCGTCCGCGCGGTCCGGCGGCGAGAACAGGTCGGAGACCGGCAGAGCGTTCGTGACGATCGTGAGCTCCGGGACGCGCACGAGCTCCCTCGCGAGCGCCAGGGCCGTGGGTCCGCCGGAGATGCCGACCGCCATACCCGGCTCGACGAGGCCCGCGGCCGCCGCGACGATCGCCCGCCGTTCCGCCGAGGCCGCCGGAGCCGGAACCAGACGCTGGAGGCCCCGCGCCCGCACGCCGCCACGGATGCGCTCGACCGCGCCCTCCTCGGCCAGCTGATCGACGTCGCGCCGCACCGTCATCTCGCTCACCTGCAGCGTGGCCGCGAGCTCGCCGATGGAGGCGGTACCGCGATCGCGGGTCAGGGCCAGGATGCGCTCGCGTCGTTCCGTGACCAGCACGCGGTCTCCTTCCGATGGAGCCTCCAGTCTGCCACGCACCCCAGCCCGCCCCACTCCCGGAACAGGACCCCTCAGCCCGCATGACCTTCCCCGAGCCCTACGCCACCTGGTTCCCCGATGCCGCGTTCGACGGCAGCTACGGCCGCACCGAAGCCGACCTCCGCGCCGTCCGCCCCGTGCCCGCGCCGCCCGGTTTCGCCGACCGCTGGCGGCGCTGGCGGCGCGAGGCCGCCGCGGTGGACGCGGCCCCCGTCGTCCTCTCCACCTCCGAGGAGCAAGGCCGTCGGGTGTCCGTCGTCGAGCATGCCGGCGTCGACGGTGTGCGGCTGCGGGCCTGGGTGGTCGAGCCCCTCGACGGCTCTCCCCGCGCGGGCGTCGTGCACGGCCACGGCTACGGGGGTCGCGACGCGGTCGATCTCGCCCGGGTGCCGGACGATGTGGCGGCGATCTATCCCGTGGCCCGCGGGCTCGGCGTGCTGAACGCGGGGATCGGAGCGCCCGAGCCGACCCCCGAGCACGTGCTCGCGGGCATCGACGACCCGGAGCGCTACGTGCTCGGCCTCTGCGCCCGTGACCTGTGGCTGGCGGCCGACGTCCTCGCCTCGGTCGTCGGCGCGCTTCCTCTCTACTACGTCGGGGAGAGCTTCGGCGGCGGCATCGGCGCGCTCGCCCTGCCGTGGGACGACCGGTTCGTGGGAGCCACCCTCATCGTGCCGAGCTTCGGCCAGTACGACGAACGGCTGGCGGTGCCGTGCCTGGGGAGCGGGGAGACCGTGCGTCAGCACGTCATGGGGAATCCCGAGGCCCGCGAGGTGCTGCGCTGGTTCGACTCCTCGACCGCGATCGGCTTCACGGAGGTGCCGGTCCGGGTGGAGGCGGCCCTGTGGGACCAGTACGTGCCGCCGCAGGGGCAGTTCGCGGTCGCCGCCGGGGCGCGCGATCTCGACCTCGCGGTCCTTCCCGCCGGTCACGCCGAGTACCCGGGGTCGGCGGACGTGACGGCGGGCGCCATCCGGGGCGGGCGCGAGCACCTGGAACGGGTGCTCGGCGGCTGACGGCCATCGCGCGCGCGGCCTGCTCCGCGCAGGAGAGCACTGGACGCAACCTGTCATAACAGGTACAGTGAGCTTGTCATTACAGGTTGCGCGACGACGCAGCACCCGTTTCGAGGAGCATGGATGCCCGAGTACCAGACCCCGCCGATCTCCCCGATGGCGATCGCCTTCGACGCCGAGAAGCTCACCCTCTCCCCCGAAGGCCCCACCCTGACCCGGCGGATGTCCGACCTCGAGGGCCTGTTCCGCGATCACGACGCCTGGGCGGCTGCCGCCGCGGGCGAGGACCCGATCGTCTACACGGTCGTCAGCTCCCCTGTCCCCGAGATCGAGCGGGAGCTGCCGCAGTCGATCACCACGATCATGCCCGGCGACACGGGCGGCGAGCTCTGGATGACCAAGGGCCACCAGCACCCCGACCATCAGGGCGAGATCTACCTCGCGCTGCACGGCCGCGGCGGACTGCTCATGTTCGACGGCGAGCGCACCGAGTGGCTCGACATGCTCCCGGGCACCATCGGCTACATCCCGCCGGGCTGGGCGCACCGCTCCGTGAACACCGGGGACGAGCCCTACTCCTTCCTCGCGGTGTACCCGGGCGGCGCCGGCCACGACTACGGCTGGGTGCTGGAGCACGGCATGGGCTCGCGGGCATACCGCGCGGAGTCCGGCGTCGACCTGCGCCCCTACGCGGAATAGGCTCCGGCCATGATCATCGCCCACGACCTCGGCACCACCGGGAACAAGGCGTCCCTGCACCACGACGACGGTCGCCTGATCGCCGCGGTCACCGTGCCGTACCCGGCCCACTTCGCGGCCGGCGGCGTCGCCGAGCAGGACCCGGCCGACTGGTGGCACGCGGTCGTCACGGCGACCCGCGACCTCCTCGCGCGCACCGGCACCGCCGCCGCCGAGGTCGCGGGCCTCGTGGTCAGCGGACAGATGATGGGCGCCGTGCTGCTCGACGCCGACGGCGAGCCCGCACGACCCGCGATCATCTGGGCGGACACCCGCGCCGGCGCCCAGCAGCGCGAGCTCGAGGCGGCGGTCGGCGCCGAGCGCGCCTACGGGATCCTCGGCCACCGCCTGAACCCCACCTACTCCCTCGAGAAGATCATGTGGGTGCGCGACAACGAACCCGCGGTGTGGCAGCGCGTGCGCCGGGTGTGCGTCGCCAAGGACTTCATCGTGCTGCGGCTGACCGGGCGGCTCGCCACGGACCGCTCGGACGCCTCGGGCACCAATGCGTACGACCAGGTCGCGGGCACGTGGTCGCCGGAGATCCTCGCGGCCGCGCGACTCGATCCCGCCCTCTTCCCCGAGATCCTGGAGTCGACGCAGATCGCGGGCCCGCTCACGCCCGCCGCGGCCGAGGCGCTCGGGCTGCACACCGGCGTCCAGGTCGTGATGGGCGGGGGCGACGGACCGCTCGCCGCGGTCGGCTCCGGCGTCGTGGCGCCGGAGGACGGCGCCTACGTGTGCCTCGGCACCTCCTCGTGGATCTCCTTCGCAGCGGACGCCCCGCTGCACGACCCCGCGATGCGCACCTTCACGTTCGACAACGTCGTGCCCGCGTCGTTCGTGCCGACCGCGACCATGCAGGCCGGCGGCGCCTCGGTGCAGTGGATCGCCGAAGCCCTCTCCGTCGACCCCGCGCACCCGGAGACGGGGCGCCTCGTCGCCGAGGCCGCGAGCGACATCGACACCGACGACCTCTACTTCCTCCCCTACCTGCTCGGCGAGCGCTCCCCGCTGTGGGACCCGGATGCGCGCGGGGCCTTCGTCGGTCTCGCCCGCCACCACGGGCGGGCCCACCTCGTGCGCGCGGTCCTGGAGGGGACGGCGTTCAACCTCCTCACCTGCATCCAGGCGTTCCGTGAGGCCGGCGCGACGATCGACCGCATCGACGCCGTCGGCGGCGGGGCGCAGAGCGACGTCTACCTCGCCGTCCTCGCCGACGTGTGGGGCGTGCCGGTGCGACGCCGCACGATCGTGGAGGAGGCGAACAGCCTCGGTGCCGCGGTCACGGGAGCCGTCGGCCTCGGCCTCACCGACTTCTCCGCCGCCCGCGCGCTCAGCGAGGTCACCGCCGAGTTCACGCCCGACCCGTCCCGGCATGCGGTCTACGCCGAGCGCCACGCCCGCTTCACCGACGCGTACGCTGCCCTCGCACCGTGGTTCGCCGGAAGGCCGCGCTGATGGGCGTCATCCTCGTCACGAGCCGCTCCTTCTCGGACGGCGACCTCGACCTGGTCGGGCGCGCCGCGCAGGCCGGACACCGCATCCTCCGCGGCCCCGCCCACCACGACCTCGACGAGCTGCGCGTGCTGCTGCACGGCGCCGACGCCTGGATCGCCGGCACCGGACCGGTCACCGACGCGCACCTCGCCGCGGGCCCGAAGCTCAAGGTCGTGGCGCGCTACGGGGTCGGCACGGAGGCGGTGGACCTCGCGGCGGCGCGCGACCGTGGCATCCCGGTCACGAACACCCCCGGCGCGAACGCGGATGCGGTCGCCGACCACGCGGTCGGCCTCATGCTCGCCGCTCTGCGCACCATCCCGGACGGCGACCGCCGCGTGCGGACCGGCGACTGGAGCGTCCGCCGCGGGCGGGAGCTCGGCGCCGCGACCGTCGGCATCGTCGGCTTCGGGCGGATCGGCCAGGGGGTCGCGCGGCGACTGAGTGGATTCGGCCCGCGGCTGCTCGCCTCCGACCCGTTCCTGCCCGCCGACCTCGTGCGGGACGGCGGCGCCGAACCCGTCACCCTCGACGACCTGTTCCGCACCGCCGATGTGATCACCCTGCACGCCCCCGGCGGGCAGCAGCTCGTCGACGCCGACCGCCTCTCCGGGATGCGACCGGGGACCGTGCTCGTCAACACCGCCCGCGGCGACCTCGTGGACGAGCTGGCCGTGGCCGACGCGCTCCGCGACGGCATCCTCGCCGGGTACGCGGCCGACACGCTCGACGGCGACACCGCCGCGCACGACAGCCCCCTGCTCGCCGCGGACCTCGCCGACCGTGTCATCGTCACCCCGCACCTCGGCGCCCAGACCACCCAGGCCGTCGACAACATGGGGGCGCTGTCCCTCGACGACGTGATCGCGGTCCTCCGCGGCGCCGACCCCGCCCACCTCGTCCCCGTCCCCGCGTCCGCCCCCGAGGAGAACCGATGACCACCGCCGCGACGTCCGCCGCACCGTCCGCCACCGCCGACTACATGGGCTTCGTCGGCGTCACCACCGCCTCGTCGTCGATCATGAAGGTGTTCCCGCTGTGGGCCGACATCCTCGGCCTCCCCACCCGGACCCTCGTCGGTCACGACCTGCCGATGGATGCCGACCCCGCCCAGTACCGCGCGATGGTCGAGCAGATCCGCGACGACCCGCACCACCGCGGCGCGCTGGTCACCACGCACAAGATGAACGTGTACGCGGCGGCGTCCGACCTGTTCGACGAGCTCGACCCGTTCGCCGTGTCCTGCGCCGAGATCTCCAGCATCGCCAAGCGCGGGTCCACGCTGTCCGGCCGCGCGAAGGACCCGATCACGGTCGACCTGGCGCTGCGCGACTTCCTCCCCGCCGACCACTTCGCGCGCACCGGTGCCGAGGTCGTCATCCTGGGTGCGGGCGGATCGGGCACCGCGCTGAGCTGGGCCCTCGCCGAGCGGGAGGATGCCCCGGCCCTCATCACCGTCACCGCGCGCACGCAGGACAAGCTCGACCACCTCCGCGAGGTGCACCGCCAGCACGGCACCCCCGAGGGACTCCTCCGCTACGTCGTCACCGAGACGCCGGAGGAGGCCGACGCCCTGGTCGCCGCCGCGCCCGCGGGATCGGTCATCGCGAACGCCACCGGGCTCGGCAAGGACCGCCCCGGCTCCCCGCTGACCGACGCCGTCGTGTTCCCCGAGGGCGCGTACGTGTGGGAGTTCAACTACCGCGGCTCCCTGGAGTTCCTGCACCAGGCCGAAGCACAGGAGGACGACCGCGGCCTGCACGTGGTCGACGGCTGGCGGTACTTCATCCACGGCTGGTCGCAGGTCGTGGCGGACGTGTTCGACCTCGACCTCACGCCGGAGACCGTCGAGCGCCTCGCGGAGGCCGCGGAGTCGGTGCGCTGATGCCCGCCGTGCGGACCGTCCTCGGCGACCTCGACCCGTCGCGGCTCGGTCGCGTGGACTACCACGAGCACCTCTTCCAGGTGTCGCCGCTGCTGGTCGGGGACGAGCTCGACGACGAGGCCGCGTCCGGCGAGGAGGCCGGTCTGCTGCGGGCGAGCGGCTTCGAGGCCATGGTCGACGCCACCCCGTTCGGCCTCCGTCGGGACCCGGCCGCCGTCGCCCGCATCAGCGCCGCGACCGGACTGCACGTGGTCGCCACGACGGGTCGGCACCGTGAGGCCCACTACGGCCCCGACCACCCGATGCAGGTGTGGGGCGCGGACCGCCTCGCCGCCCTGTTCGTGTCCGACCTCACGCGGGGGATGCCGGCGGACGACACCGCGGTGTTCGAGACGCCCGACGTGCCTCTCGCCGCGGGTCCCGATGGGCAGCCCGTCCGCGCCGGCATGCTCAAGGGCGGGGCCGACTACTGGCGTCTCAGTCCGTTCGAGCGGACGACCCTCGTCGCCGTCGCTCAGGCGCACCGAGAGACCGGAGCCCCCGTCATGGTGCATCTGGAGTTCGGCACCGCGGCCCACGAGGTCCTCGACCTGCTGGGGGCCGAGGGGGTGCCGGCGGATCGCGTCGTGCTGGCCCACGCCGACCGCGACCCCGACCCCGGTCTGCACGTCGCGTTGGCCGAGCGCGGTGCCCACCTCGGGTACGACGGCTTCGCCCGCCCGCGCACCCGCTCCGACGCAGAGCTGCTGGCCCTCACGGTCGCCGTGGTGGAGCGCGGCGCCGGTGACCGGATCCTGCTCGGGGGCGACGTCGCCCGCCGCACCCGATACATCGCGTACGGCGGCATGCCGGGTCTCGCCTACCTGGGCGACCGCTACCTTCCGCGGCTCCGCGAGGCCGTGGGAGACGACGCCGTGCACCGCATGCTCGTGACGACGCCGGCGCTGTTCCTGACCCTCCGCCCCTGACCGCCCGAACCCGAGGAGTCGTCATGCCCGAACCCACCGTCCTCCACGCCGTCTTCACCGCGCAGCCGGGAGCCGCCGACCGGGTCGCCGCGCTGCTGCGGGACTTCGCCGAGGTGGTCCGCGCCGAGGAGGGCAACATGGTCTTCGACGCCCACCGCCTCGTCGACGACCCTGACCGCTTCTTCGTGTACGAGGTCTACCGCGACGAGGACGCCTTCCAGGCCCACCTGCACGCACCCGCCGGCATCCCCTTCAACGCTGCCCTGCAGGAGCTCATCGTCGAGCCCACCTCGATCCTGACCTTCCTCCGCCCCCTCTGACCCCACCCCTCTCCGTCTCCCTGTTTCAGCCGCACGACCCCGACGCGGGTGCACGAGGAGACCAGGGGTCCGATCGTGCAGCCGCCGCGGACCACGGACCGGAGCCGGAGTTCCCCCGGACACGACGAAGCCCCCCGCCCGAAGGCGAGGGGCTCCGTCGTGCGGGTCACTCGTAGAGGACCGCGGCGATCTTGTCGTCCTCGATGTTGTTCTTGTCGTACCAGTAGGAACCGGTGTCGTAGAACTCCTCGACGTCGTCCCCGTTGGCCGCGTCGTAGGCCGCCTGCACGACCTGGGCGCCGATGCCGATCGGGTCCTGCGTGATGGCGCCGGCCATGGTGCCGTCCTTGATGGCGTTGATCTGGGCCGCACCGGAGTCGAAGCCGACGATGGTGATCTTGCCCTTCTCGAGGCCGAGCTCGTTCACGGCGTTCACGACGCCGATGGCCGAACCCTCGTTGGTGCCGTAGATGCCCTTGAGGTCGGGGTGGGCCGCGATGAGCGTCTTGGCGATGTCGGCCGACTTCAGGTGGTCGCCGTCACCGTACTGGATGTCGACGATCTCGATGTCGGGGTAGTCCGCCTCGATCTTCTCGACGAAGCCGTCGCGACGCTCGACACCCGTCGAGTTGATCTGCGAGTGGCCGACGATGGCGACCTCGCCCTCGCCGCCGATCAGCTCGGCCATGTGCTCGGCCGCCAGCGCGCCGGCGACCTTGCTGTCCGTCGCGGAGAGGCTGAGTCCGACGTCGCCGTTGCACGGGGCGTCGAAGTAGACGACGGGGATGTCCTTCGACTTCGCCTGCTCGAGCGGGGCGACGCACGCCTCGGGGTCGAGGGCGGCGTAGGCGATGGCGTCCGGGTTCTTGTCGATCGCGGCGGTCAGCATCTCGAGCTGCTGCGCGATCTCGGTCTCGGCGGCCGGGCCCTCGAAGGTGATCTTGACGCCCAGCTCCTGGGCCTTCTCCTCGGCGCCCTTCTTGACGGCCTGCCAGAACTGGTGCTGGAAGCCCTTCGAGACCATGGCGATGTACATCTCGCCGTCGCCGCTGCCGGTGTCGCTGCCCGAGCCCTCTTCGATCACGTCGCCGCCGCCGGCACAGCCGGCGAACACGAGCGCGGATGCGGCCACGAGTGCCGCGAATGCGGTCTTCTTGCCGAATTTCATGGAAACTCCGTTGTTCTGTGTGGGTGCCGGCCAGGACCGGCGGGTGGACATTCGTGGTGCCTGTGCGGAGGTTTTCCGCGGGGTCCGGCCGGAGCCGGGGACGGCGGCGGGCACGGGTTTCGCCGCCGCCGTGTCTCAGGTCCGCTGGCGGTTGCGCAGCGAGTCGAGGAAGACGGCCAGCAGGACGACGACGCCGACGACGATGTTCTGCCATTCGGGCTGGATCGACATGATGCGTAGGCCGTTGACGAGGACGCTCATGATGAGCGCGCCGATCACGGTGCCGAGGATCGAGCCGCGGCCGCCGAGCAGCGAGGTGCCGCCGATGATCACGGCCGCGATGGCCTGCAGCTCGTAGCCGGTGCCGATCTGCGGCTGGGCCGAGTCGAGGCGGGCGGCGATCACGATGCCCGCGATGCCGGTGAAAGCGCCGGCGAACATGTAGATGAGGATCGTCCAGCGACGGGTGTTGACGCCGGAGAGGCGCGTGGCCTCCTCGTTCGATCCGATCGCGAACGTGTAGCGGCCGAGCAGCGTCTTCGACAGCACGAGCCAGGCGACGATCGCGAGGGCCGCGGTGATGAGCACGGCGTTCGGGATGCCGGGGATGAGCACGCCGAGCGCGATCTTCTTGAAGTCGGGAGCCGAAGTCGAGAAGTAGATCGGCGCGACGTTCGAGATGACGAGGGCGAGGCCGCCGGCGATCATCATCATGGCCAGCGTCGCGATGAACGGAGGCAGCCGCAGGAACGTGATGTTGACGCCGTTCACCAGGCCCATGAGCACACCGGTCGCGATGCCGCCGAGCACACCGACCCACACGGGCAGGCCCATGTTGGTGATGAGGACACCCGTCATCACGGCGCAGAGCGCCATGCCGGTGCCGATCGACAGATCGATGCCGCCCGTGATGATGACGAACGTCGTGCCGAGGGCGAGGATGCCGATGACCGCGGTCGACAGCAGCACGGTGGCGATGTTGCTGAAGGTGAAGAAGTTCGGGCTGGCGATCGAGAAGAAGATGACCAGGACGATCAGGGTGCCGAACGCGAGCGACTGCTGGAACTGCCGCTTGAGGAACCCGGCGACGTCGCGCTTGTCGGTGTCCTCGTTGACGGCCGTCTGGATGATCGTCGTCGTCGACGATCCGGACTGCTGTGGGGTGCTCATCAGTCTTCCTCCCCGTGGGCTGCGAGTTGCATGATCTTCTCCTGGCTGGCTTCCTCGTTGCGGAGCGTCCCGGTGATGCGGCCGTTCGCGAACACGGCGATGCGGTTCGCGACCCGGAGGATCTCGGGGAGCTCGGACGAGATGACGATGATGGACTTGCCCGCGTCGGCGAGCTGCTGCATGAGGCGGTAGATCTCCTCCTTCGCGCCGACGTCGATGCCTCGCGTCGGCTCGTCGAAGATGAGGATGTCGCAGTCGCGCATCAGCCACCGGGCGATGACGACCTTCTGCTGGTTCCCTCCGGAGAGGAGCTTGACGACCTGGTTGACCGAGGGGGTCTTCACCCGCAGCTGCTGAACGTACTCCTTGGTGCGGTTCTTGGCCTTGCTGTCGCCCATCCACCCGATGCCGTTGGCGTAGGAGCCGAGCGACGCGAGCACGGTGTTGAAGGTGACGTCCTGCTCGAGCATGAGGCCGAGCAGCTTGCGGTCCTCGGAGAGGTAGCCGACGCCGTGCTTGACCGCGTCCGCGGGCTGCGCGATGCGGACCGTGCGCCCGCCGATCGTGATCGTGCCGCCGTCGCGGTGGTCCGCGCCGATGACGGCACGGGCGGTCTCGGTGCGGCCGGCGCCCATGAGGCCGGCGAATCCGAGGATCTCGCCCTTGTGGAGCTGGAACGACACGTCCTTGAGGAGCTTCCGCGTGGACAGCCCCTGCACGTCGAGCACGATCGGGTCGTTGAGGTGCTCCCGGGCCTGCGGGCGGGTGCCCTCGTCGATCACGCGGCCGACCATCATCTCGATGATCGTCGGGATCGTGATCTCGGACTTGTCGAGTGATCCGATGTATGTGCCGTCGCGGAGGACGGTCACCCGGTCCGCCAGGCGGCGCAGCTCGTCCATCCGGTGCGAGATGTACACGATGCCGGTGCCGCGGGCCTTGAGCTGCTCGATGAGGACGAAGAGGGTCTCGACCTCGCTGTCGGTGAGGGCCGACGTCGGCTCGTCCATGATGAGGACCTTGGCGTTGAAGGACAGCGCCTTGGCGATCTCGACCATCTGCTGCTCGGCCACCGTCAGCTCGCCCACGCGCTGGCGGGGGTCGAGGTGGATGTCCAGGCGCTGCAGCAGCTCGGCCGTCTGCCGGTTGAGCTTCCGCTCCGACAGGAACGGGCCCGTCGTGGGCTCGCGGCCGACGTAGATGTTCTGCGCGACCGTGAGGTCGGGCATCAGGTTGAGCTCCTGGTGGATGATCGTGATCCCCAGCTCCTGCGCCTGCAGCGGGCTGGTGAGCTCGACCTCCTGCCCCTCGAACGTGATCGTGCCCTCGTCCTTGGTGTAGATCCCGGAGAGGATCTTCATCAGGGTGGACTTGCCGGCACCGTTCTCACCCACGAGCACGAGCACCTCGCCGGCGCGCACCTCGAGATGCACGTCCTTCAGCGCCTGGACACCGGGGAATCCCTTGCTGATCCCCTCGACCCTCAGGATGGGTCCACTCATGCGCTCACCTGCTTCCTTGAAGGTTCTGTCGCGATTGCGGCGGACCGTTCCGCCGTAAACATCGGATCAATTCTGCGACCTGCACCCGAGTCAGTGCAAGTTGTATCTAAATGTATCTAACGATCGGCGGCGAGGGAAGACCTGTAATAACATCTTGGTCTCGAACCGCCGCCCGGCGTCAGTGGAGGCGGATCGAATCGACGGCGACGATCTTGTCGCGGATGTAGGCGTTCGCGTGCGCACCCAGCTCGTCGTTGTCGGTCCAGAGGTTGCGCCAGATGCCGAGCATGCGGCTGAGGTCGGGCGCGACCACGGCCGAGGAGAACGACTCGAACACGATGGGGCCGTCGTAGCCGATGCGCCCGAGCGCCTTGAAGAACGTGTCGAAGTCGACCGTCCCGGTGCCGAGATAGCCGCGGTGGCTCTCGCCGATGTGCACGTACCGCAGGGCGGGAGCCGCATCGAGCACCGGCGCGAACATATCCGACTCCTCGATGTTCATGTGGTACGTGTCCAGGTGGATGCCGAGGTTCGGGCGGTCGACCTCGCCGAGGTACGCCAGCGCCTGGCGTGCGGTGTTCAGCACGTTGGTCTCGTAGCGGTTCACGACCTCGAGCGAGACGGAGACTCCCCGCTCGGCGGCGTGGTCGGCGACCCGCGCGATGGTGCGACGACTCGATGCCAGACCCTCCGGCGTCACCGGATCCATGTACTTCTTCATGGCGCTGTAGATCACCCCGCAGAAGTGCGTACCGCCGAGCTCGGCGAGCACGTCGACCGCGCGGAGCAGGAGCGCCTCGCCCGCGGCGACCACGGCGGGGTCGCCGCTGGTGATGTCGGTCTCGTCGGAGAGCCCGAGCGAGGCGCTGACCGCGAGTCCGTGCTCCGCGAGGGCGGCCTGGGCGGCGGCGACGTCGAACGAGAACGGGTCCATGAGCGGGAACTCGATGAGGTCGAAGCCCGCCTGCTTCGTCTTCTCGACCGCGAGCCGGATGCCGTCCGCGTCGAAGGTCCCCGTCCAGACGAGTCCGTGGCAGCCGATGTTCATGAGCGCTCCTCCGGCGGGTGTCCGGCACCGTCGCCGCACGGACTTGGCACGTTACAAGTCCGGTATTCGAGTCACGCTACGTCGCCCTCCGCGGAAGTGTCAAGAACTTTCTTGGCACGTTACAACTGGTCCGCTAGCCTGGGCCTCATCCGGCCGCGCGCCTGCGGCCCCACCGCCGAAGGAGGCCCATGCCCGCGAGCGTGAAGGATGTCGCGGCTCTCGCGGGGGTCTCGGCGTCGACCGTGTCGAACTACCTGAACCACCCGCACGTCCTCGGCGCCGCCAGCCGGGAGCGCGTGCGCGCCGCGATCGCCGAGCTCGGCTTCGTGCCGAACGAGTCGGCCCGCCAGCTCCGCGCCGGCTCGAGCAAAGCCCTCGCCCTCATCCTCCTCGACGCCTGGCTGCCGTACTTCAACGACCTCTCCCGCGGCGTCGACGACGTGGCCCGCGAGGGCGGCTGGTCGCTCTTCTTCAGCGACAGCGCCCGCGATGCCGCCCGCGAGGAGCAGAACATCGACATGTTCGAGGCCCACCGGGTGCAGGGCATCGTCATCTACCCGCGCGGCGATGTCGTGCCACGGCTGGAACAGCTCGCGACTCGCGGGATCCGCTCGGTGGTCGTCGGCCCCATCCGGGATTCGCCCTCCGTCGCCGCGGTCACCTTCGACGACCGCGGCGGCGGACGGCTGGCCGGGGAGCACCTGCTCTCCCTCGGCCGTCGCCGCATCCTGTTCCTCGGAGCCCCGACGGTGAGCCAGTCGAACGATCGTCTCGCCGGGCTGCGCGACGCGGTGGCGGGGACCGACGCCCGCGTCTCCGTCCTCGACGTCGAACACCTCACGACCCAAGACGGCCTCCGGGCCGGGGCGCACCTGGCGGACCTCCCGGCGGAAGAGCGACCAGACGCGGTCTTCGCCGCGAACGACGGGGTGGCCCTCGGTGTACTCACGCAGCTGCTCCGCCACGGCATCCGCGTGCCGGAGGAGATCGCCCTCGTCGGGTTCGACGACATCGCCGCCGCGCACCAGGGCGTGGTGCCGCTGACGAGCGTCCGCCAGCCCGGCTACGAGATCGGCCGCGCCGCCGGGGCCGCGCTGCTGCAGCTCCTCGCCGATCCGACCGCCGCGCCTCCGGCGCCCACGCCGTTCCCCGCCGAGCTCATCGTGCGGGAGTCGACCGTGGGGCGGTGAACCCCGCGTTCACAACTCAGGAGAAGAGCGCCGCTCCGCGTCGAAACGGCCGGTCCGGCCGTTTCCCCGACGTTTCTCCTGAGTTGTGAACGACGTCAGGCCGAGGGGTGGCCGACCACGCCCTTCCGGAGCAGTGCGTTGCCGTACTTGCGCGTCTCTCCCGTGCGCACCATGAGGTAGGCCTCCTTCGCGACCTCGTAGTACGCGAAGCGCTCGACGAAACGCGTGGTGTCGAGCTCCGTGCCGGCGGCGGCCATCAGTTCGCGCTGCACGTCCAGCACCTCGCCGTCGGCCGAGGTCATCAGGTCGATCCCGGGCGCGTCGTCGAGCGGCAGTACGCTGCGGATGGCCGCGACGACCTCGGGTGTCGTGGTGCCGGGAAGATCGACCACGCGCGCCCCGAGGCCCCAGGCCGGGAAGTGCGCGTCGGCGACGACCACGGCGTCGGAGTGCCCCATCCGGTCGAGATGCAGCAGCAGCTCCCCGGTCAGCAGCGGGTGGATTCCTTCGAGCACGGCGGCTCCTCTCGGTGGACGGACGTCAGGAGGCGGGGATGAGGCCCTCGGCCGCGAGGTTCTCCCACAGCGCGGAGGGGATCTGCAGCGAAGCGTACTCGGCGTTCTGCCGGAGCTGCGCCGGGCGACTGCCGCCGACCACCACGGAGCGCACCACGTCGGCCTGGAGCGGGAACCGGATCGCGGCGGCCGGCAGGGGCACGTCGTGATCGGCGCACACCGCGGCGATGCGCACGAGGCGGTCCCACAGCTCGTCGGGGAGCTGTCCGTACTCGTACCGGCCGTCCCGACGCGGCTCGTTCGCCGCGAGGAGTCCGGAGTTGAACACCGACGCCGCGACGATCCCGGTTCCGGTCTCGCGGCACGCGGGCAGCACGTCGACGGCGGCGGGCTGCTCCAGCAGCGTGTACCGACCGGCCACCATCACGAGGTCGAGGTCTGCGGAGCGCACCGACGCCGCCAGAGCCTCCGAGACCATCGAGCCGATGCCGATCGCGGTCACCTCGCCGTCCGCGCGCAGCTGCTCCAGGGCGGGAAGGGCCTCGGCGAGCGCGAGGTCGAGGTCGTGCCGCTCCGGGTCGTGCAGGTAGAGGAGGTCGATGCGCTCGATGCCGAGCCGCTCGCGGGACTCGTCCAGGCTCGTCCGGATGCCGTCCGCCGAGAAGTCCCACACGCGCTGGAGGTCGTCCGGCACGTGGAAGTCGTTCGCGGTGTCGAGGCCGCCGGCGTGGTCGGGGTTCGGGCGCAGCAGCCGGCCGACCTTGGTCGAGAGCACGTACTCGTCCCGCGGCTTCGTCTGCAGGAAGGCTCCGAGTCGACGCTCGGACAGCCCGAGGCCGTAGTGCGGAGCGGTGTCGTAGAAGCGGATGCCGCTCTCCCACGCCGCGTCCAGCACCGCCCATGCGTCGTCGTCGGACAGCTCACGGAAGAGGTTGCCGACGTTCGCGGCACCGTAGCCGAGGGTCGGGACGGTCAGGCGCTCAGGCGTGGACATGCGCACCCGTCCAGGTGTACTCCGCGATGCTGTCGGCCTTCATCTCCATGCCCGTCCCCGGCGCGGTCGGGGCCATGTAGGAGCCGCCCTGGATGTCGGTCGGCACGACGAAGTGCTCGTGCAGGTGGTCGACGAACTCGATCAGGCGGCCCTCGCGGGTGCCGGAGACGGCGACGAAGTCGAACATCGACAGGTGCTGCACGGCCTCGCACAGCCCGACGCCGCCGGCGTGCGGGCACACCGGCACGTCGAACTTCGCCGCGAGCAGCAGGTTGGCGATGTTCTCGTTGACCCCCGCGACGCGGACGGCGTCGATCTGCATGACCGAGATCGCGTCGGCCTGCAGGAGCTGCTTGAAGATCATCCGGTTCTGCGCGTGCTCACCGGTGGCGACGCGGATGGGCGCGACGCCGCGGGCGATCTCGGCGTGGCCGAGGATGTCGTCGGGGCTCGTGGGCTCCTCGATCCAGGCGGGGTGGAACTCGGCGAGCGCGTTCACCCACTCGATCGCCTCGGACACCTCCCAGCGCTGGTTCGCGTCGATCGCGATGGGGAAGTCCGGGCCGCACACCTCGCGCGCCTTGCGGAAGCGGCGGATATCGTCGTTGAGATCGGCACCGACCTTGAGCTTGATCTGCGTGAAGCCGTCGGCCATGGCCTCCCGGGCGAGGCGCTCGAGCTTCTCGTCGGAGTAGCCGAGCCAGCCGGGGCTGGTCGTGTAGCCGGGGTATCCCGTGGCGAGGAGCTGCTGCTCGCGCTCGGCCCGGCCGGGCTCCGCCGCGCGCAGGATCTCCAGCGCCTCCTCGCGGGTGAGGGCGTTGGTGAGGTAGCGGAAGTCGACGAGGTCGACGAGCTCCTCCGGGGTCATCCGGGCGAGCAGCTGCCAGAGCGGCAGGCCCGCGCGCTTGGCCTTGATGTCCCACAGCGCGTTGACGACCGCGCCGATGGCCATGTGCATGACGCCCTTCTCCGGGCCCAGCCAGCGGAGCTGCGAGTCGCCGATGATCTCGCGGAACGTGCCGCCCATGTCGTCGAGCAGCGGCTCGATCTCACGCCCGACGAGGTGCCCGGCGAGCGCGTCGATGGCGGCGACCTGCACGTCGTTGCCGCGGCCGATCGTGAAGACGAAGGCGTGCCCCTCGATGCCGTCGCCGGCGTCCGTGCGGACGATGACGTACGCGGCGGAGTAGTCGGGGTCCGGGTTCATCGCGTCGGAGCCGTCCAGGCTCAGCGACGTGGGGAAGCGGATGTCGGTGGTGTCGAGGGCGACGATACGGCTCACGGGGTTCCTCTCCATGCGCGGGTCGTTCTTCCACGCGGATCTCTTGGAGTGTAAACATCCGATGTCTATACTGTCAACGAGACCGGCCGCTGAGCAGCGGCCTCCCGAACGATCAGGAGAATCATGAAGTTCGCGCGGCTCGGCACCCCGGGGGCGGAGATCCCCGTCCTCCTGGAGGGTGACCGCTACCTCGACCTCCGCCCGGTGACATCCGATGTCAACGGCGACTTCCTTGCGGGAGACTTCGTCGCCCGCGTCGCCGCCGCCCGCGACGCCGGGGAGCTCTCCGAGCTGCCGGACGCCGCGACGATGCGCATCGGCGCCCCGATCGCCCGCCCGAGTGCGGTGATCTGCATCGGGATGAACTACGCCGCCCACGCCGCGGAGTCGGGGTCGGAGCCGCCGACCATCCCCATCATCTTCCTCAAGACGCCCAACACGGTGGTCGGCCCGAACGACGCCGTGACCATCCCGCGCGGGAGCGAGAAGACCGACTGGGAGGTCGAGCTCGGCATCGTCATCGGCACCCGCACCGCGTACCTCGACTCCCCGGACGAGTCGATGGCGCACGTCGCCGGCTTCGTCGCCGCGAACGACGTGTCGGAGCGCGACTTCCAGATGGCGGTCTCCGGCGGGCAGTGGTCGAAGGGCAAGATCGCCTTCGGCTTCAACCCCACGGGTCCGTGGCTGGTCACGCCCGACGAGGTCGACCACCAGGCGCTCGGCCTCCGCAGCTTCGTGAACGGCGAGCCTCGGCAGGACTCGAACACGAGCGACATGATCTTCACGGTCGAGCAGATCGTGCACCACCTGTCGCAGTACGTGACGCTCGAGCCCGGTGACCTGATCCTCACGGGCACGCCGCAGGGCGTGGCCCTGTCCGGCAAGTACCCCTACCTGGCGGCGGGCGACGTGGTCGAGATCGAGATCGACGGCCTCGGCCGCCAGCGCCAGGACTTCATCGCATGGGAGGCAGAGAAGTGACCCTTCGACAGGCTCAGGGACCCGACGCCGGCACGGAAGGCCTCGTGGCCATCGTCACCGGTGGCGCCTCCGGCATCGGCGCGGCGATCGCCGACCGTCTGCACGCGGACGGCATCACCGTCGCGGTCCTCGACCGCGACACCACACACGCCGACGAGCGCTTCGCGGCGTTCACCGCCGACGTCTCCGACCGCGCGAGCGTGGACGCCGCCGTCGCCGCTGTCGCCGAGCGCTTCGGCCGCATCGACATCGTCGTCAACAACGCCGGCATCGGCGCGCAGGGCGACATCGCCGCGAACGACGACGACGAGTGGGCGCGCGTCCTCTCCATCAACGTCACCGGCATCGCACGGGTGACATCGGCGGCACTGCCCTGGCTGCGGAAGTCCCCGGCCGCCGCGGTGTGCAACACGGCCTCGATCGCCTCGACCACCGGGCTCCCGCAGCGGGCGCTGTACTCCGCGTCGAAGGGCGCCGTGTCGGCTCTGACCCGCGCGATGGCCGCCGACCACCTGCGCGAGGGCATCCGCGTCAACGCGGTCAACCCCGGCACCGCAGACACGCCGTGGGTCGGACGACTGCTCGACTCCGCGGCCGACCCCGCCGCCGAGCGGGCCGCGTTGGAGGCACGACAGCCCCACGGACGCCTGGTGAGCCCCGACGAGGTCGCCGCCGCGGTGGCTTACCTCGTGAGTCCCGCCGCGGGCTCCACCACGGGCACCTTCATCGAGGTCGACGGGGGGATGGCGCAGCTCCGCCTCCGCCCCGAGTGACCCGATCTTCCCGACAGCCCGGTGTCTCCCCGCGAGACCCCGGGCCGTCCCCGTCCCGTCCCCACCCATCCCATCCCCATTGGCCCCATCCGTCCCCATCCGGGATCAATTCCGCTCCCCCACCCCGCCCCACAGGTCCCTTTCTCATCCCGCACGCCGCCTCGCCGCGCGGGCGGGATCAGAATCGCTCCTCGATGCGGCTGCCGCGGGCCGTTTCCCATCCCGCGCACCAGAAGGCGCACCGCCGGGACGACCGTGAGCGGCACGGCACCCATGCGGCCCGGATCAAAAGCGGGCCCGGACGGTGCTCCGGAGGTGGCATATTGCACCCGCTCCGCTTAGGGGTGCGGGTGGGGTTAGAGGGAGTAGACGGAGGCGGCGGTGGCGTGGAAGAGGGCGTCGGGATCGATGCCGCGGGAGGAGGCCCACGTCGCCACGGCGTCGGCCCAGCGGCTGCGGGCGGACGGCTGATACACCGGTGCACCGTCGGCGAGAGCGTGCGTGCCGTCATGCTCCGCGGGACCGACCGCCGACACGGGCCAGTCGCTCCCCCACATCAGACGCTCGGGACCGAAGACGTCGGCCGCGGTGTCGAGGAAGGGTTCGAGCTGCGCGAGGCTCCAGTCCCCTCCGGCCTCCGCGGGCAGTCCGGACACCTTGCAGAACACCCCGGGGTGTCGCGCCAGCTCGGCGAGGTCGCGCTCCCACTCCACCGAGGGCGTGCGCGGAGCAGAAGCCGTCCCGACCTCCGGCTTCCCCAGGTGGTCGAGCACGATCCGCAGCTCGGGGATCGCACCCGACAGTCGTGCGAGGTCCGGGAGCTGCGCGGCACGCACGCATGCGTCGAAGGTCCACCCGTGCGCCGCGACCTCCCGGGCTCCGGTGATGAAGGCCGACGAGAGCATCACGCCGTCCGGCTCCCCCTGCAGGAGATGACGCACCCCGACGACCAGGGGCTCCGCGGTGAGACTCTCCAGGTGCACCGTGGTGTCGGTGCCGCGATCGAGCCGAGCGCCGGCGACGATGCCGACCACCCCGAGCCGCTCCGCCTGTCCAGCCACCCACCGCACCTCCGCGAGGAAGTCGTCCTCGATGGTCTCGGCCTGCACGAACACGGCCCGCTCGTCCGTGGCCCGCTCGACCCGCGCACGCTCGAACTCGTCGGCGCCGAAGCGCCCCGCGAGCGGCCCTTCGAGCCACGTGTACCCGAGGGCTTCCGGGTCCCACAGGTGCAGGTGCGAGTCGAGGATGCGCATGTCCCCATCCTGCCGCAGACATCGGATGTTGTGCGAGGATGAGCGCCATGGCAGTCACGGACGAGGCGATCGAGAAGATCAAGGCGATGATCGTGTCGGGCGAACTGGCCCCCGGCGATCGCCTGCCCCCGGAGAAGGAGCTGTCCGAGCGCCTCGGCCTGTCCCGCAACTCCATGCGCGAGGCGGTCAAGGCGCTGGAGGTCATCCGCGTGCTCGACGTGCGGCGCGGCGACGGCACCTACGTCACGAGCCTGGAGCCGCACCTGCTGCTGGAGGCGATCGCCTTCGTCGTGGACATGCACGACGACGACTCGATGCTGGAGATGTTCGCCGTCCGCCGGATGCTCGAATCGCAGGCCACCGGTCTCGCGGCGACCCTCGGCACGGACGAGGCGATCGCCGCCCTGCAGGAGGAGGTGGAGGCCGTCGACGCGTCCGTCGGGATCGAGGAGCTCGTCGACCACGACATCCGCTTCCACCGCGAGATCGTGGGCATGGCGGGCAACGCCTACCTCGCGAGCCTCATCGAGCACCTGAGCAGCCAGACGGTCCGGGCGCGCGTGTGGCGGGGTCTCACGGAGGGCGGCGCCGTGGAGCGCACCCTGTCGGAGCACCGCGCCATCGCCGATGCCATCGCCCAGCGTGACTCGGCGCTGGCGACCTCCCTCGCCACGGCCCACATCGCGGGTGTCGAGCGGTGGCTGCGGCAGGCGGCGTCGGCCTGAGTCGTCAGGCCCCGAGGCGCTGCATCGCCGCGTCGAACTCCGCCGCCGAGCTGTCACTCACCTCGTGGAACAGCAGCTGGTCGAGCACGTCGGGCGCGGCGGTGAAGTAGGGCACCCCGGCTGCGCGCAGCCCCGTGATGTCGTCGGCGGAGCGCAGCGATGCGGCGAGGACGTTGGAGCCGCTGCCCGCGCACATCTCCTGCATCCGGGCGATGAGCGCGTCGCCGTCCATGCCCGCGTCGCGCATGCGTCCGAGGTAGGGCGCGATGTACTGGGCGCCGATCGAGGCGCACGCGAGCGCCTGCGCGACGGAGTACACCGCGGTGACGAGGACCGTGGCCCCGTCGCGGACGAGGGCCGAGGCCGCCGCGAAACCCGCTGCGGTCGCGGGCACCTTGACCGCCACCCGGTCGCCGAGCGCGCGGATGCCCTCCGCGTTCCGGAGGAAGGAGTCCGGGTCGCCGCCCCACGTCTGGAAGAAGACCTCCCGTGCGCCCTCGTCCACCCAGCGGGCATAGAGGTCGGGGATCTCCGCGGCCGTCCGCCCGCCGCGCTCGAGGATCGTGGGGTTCGTCGTGACGCCGTGCACCACCCCGGCGGAGAGGAGCCGCGAGACGCGGTCGGAGTCGGCGCTGTCGACGTACAGGCGGGGCGCGATCGCGGTCATCGGGGTCTCCTCGCGGACAACCTGTCGTTACAGGTGGGGCTTCGGCTAATGTAATGACAGCTCCCGAACCTTGTCAAAGACCGGGAGCCCGCGCTGTCGAGGAGGATCAGGAGCGAGATGACACCCGCACACCCCGGCGACCGCTCCGGCGTCGTCATCGTCGGCAGCGTGACGGCCGACGTCACGACCTTCTCCCAGCGGCTCCCCGCCCGCGGCGAGACCATCCTCGGCGACGAATTCACGCTGATGCTCGGCGGCAAGGGCGCGAACCAGGCTGTCGCGGCCGGACGCTCCGGAGCCCGCACGAGCTTCGTCGGCTGCGTCGGCGACGACCTGTTCCACGACCTCGTGGTGGACGGGCTCACGGCGGCCGGCGTCGACCTCGCACACCTGCGCACCGTGCCGGGCCCGACCGGCATCGCGCACATCCGTGTCGACGCCTCCGCGCAGAACGACATCGTCATGGTGCCGCTCGCCAACGCCGCCCTCAGCACGGCGCAGATCGACGAGGCCCTCGCGGCTCTCGCCCCGACGACCTCCGTCCTGCTCACCCAACTCGAGACCCCGTCCGCGCTGACCGCGCACATCACCGCGCGCGGTCGCGAGCACGGGATGACCGTGATCCTCGACCCGGCACCGGCGGCGGAGCTGGCACCGGAGATCTGGCGCAGCATCGACATCGTCACCCCGAACGAGACCGAGGCGTCGCTCATCAGCGACATCGAGGTGACCGACGCCACCTCCGCCGAACGCGCCGGGCACTGGTTCCTGGAGCAGGGCGTGGGCGCCGCGGTCATCACCCTGGCCGGGCAGGGGTCGTGCGTCGTCACCGCCGAGGGGGCCACCGTCGTCCCGCCGTTCCCCGTGGAGGCCGTCGACACCACCGCCGCGGGCGACGCCTACGCCGGCTACCTCGGTGCCGCGCTCGCGAGCGGAGCGGCCCTCACCGATGCGGTGCGGCTGGCGACCGCCGCGGGCGCCCTCACCGTCACGAAGCAGGGGGCCTCGCCGAGCCTCCCCCACCGCGCCGACGTCGAGGCCTTCCTCGCCGCGCGCACCGCGGCCCCCGTCGCGAACTGAACCAGGAGCACACGATGCGCAAGACCTCGACCACGATCAACCCGGCGCTCTCCCGCGTCATCAGCGAGACCGGGCACACCGATCTGATCGTCGTGACCGACGCCGGGCTGCCCATCCCGCCGGGCTCCGAGCGCATCGACCTCGCCTACCGTCCCGGCGCCCCCGCCTTCCTCGACGTGCTCGACACGGTGCTCGCGGAGCTCGTGGTCGAGGGGGCGACGGTGTCGGCCGAGGTCGCCGAGAAGAGCCCGGAGGTGCTCGACGCCCTGCGCGAGCGCTTCGCCGACGCAGGCTTCGAGATCGAGCTCGTCCCGCACGTCGAGTTCAAGGAGCGCACGCACGCCGCCCGCGCCTTCGTGCGCTCGGGGGAGTTCACCCCCTACGCGAACGTGATCCTGCACGCGGGGGTGGCGTACTGATGTCTCTCATCGAGGATGCGATCGACCGCCACAGCGCGGCGCCGATGTACGACCAGCTCCGGCAGCTCATCATCGACGGCATCGCCCGCGACGGTCTGCAGCCGGGCGATCCGCTTCCCGGCGAGCACCGGCTGTGCGAGCGCTACGGCATCTCCCGCACGGTCGTGCGCCAGGCGCTCGCCCAGCTCGAGCACGAGGGACTCGTCGAGCGCGTGAAGGGCAAGGGCACGTTCGTCTCCCGCCCGCGCACGAGCGAGAGTCTCGTGCACACGCTGGTCGGGCTGTACGACGACGTCGAGCGGCGCGGCGGCCACGTGCACAGCGACGTCCTCCGGCACGAGCAGACCGTCGCCGACGAGGAGGTCGCCCTCGCCCTGGAGGTGCCGGTGGGATCGCCGGTGATCGTGCTGGAGCGGCTGCGGCACGTGGACGGCGAGCCCTGGTCGCTCTCGACCACGTGGATGCCGGAGGCCGTGGGGGCGGTGACGCTCGGCGCCGACCTCACCGAGGCGTCGCTGTACCGGCTGCTCGCCGACCACGGCATCATCGCCACGCACGGCGTCCGCTCCGCCGAGGCGACGGTCGCCACGCACGAGCAGGCCCAGCACCTCGGCGTGAGCGCCGGCTCCGCCCTCCTCCGCCTGCGCAGCATCAGCCGCAGTGAGGACGGCCTGCCGATCGAGTACTTCATCGCGTACCACCGCGGCGACCGCTCGCGCTTCGAGTTCCAGCTCCAGCAGGAGCAGTCCCAGGCGTCGCTGATGCACGTGGACGGATCGGGCGGCGCCTCCCCCGCGGGCACGGTGGGCTGAGCCGTCTCACCCCGTGCGGGGCTGTTCTCCCATACCGGGATGACGGTGCCTGCCCCGGTACGCTCGAGGGCATGAGCGACTGGACCAGCACCGCGATCGCCCTGCTGGAAGCCGATGCCAACCGCAGCGCCGACACGCACCTGCACCTGTTCCCGCTGCCGCCGGAGTGGGGCATCGACCTCTACCTCAAGGACGAGTCGGTGCACCCGACCGGCTCCCTCAAGCACCGCCTCGCGCGCTCCCTCCTCCTTTACGGACTCGTCAACGGGCGCATCCGCGAGGACACGACCCTCGTGGAGTCGTCGAGCGGGTCGACCGCGGTGTCGGAGGCCTACTTCGCCCGGATGCTGGGGCTGAAGTTCATCACGGTCGTGCCCCGATCGACGGTGCAGGAGAAGATCGACCTCATCGAGTTCTACGGCGGCACCTGCCATTTCGTCGACCGCGCGGAGGACATGTCCCCCGAGGCGCAGCGCCTGGCGGCGGACTGCACCGGGCACTACCTCGACCAGTTCACCTACGCGGAGCGTGCGACCGACTGGCGCGGCAACAACAACATCGCCGACAGCGTGTTCGGCCAGCTCGCCCAGGAGCGGCATCCGATCCCCCGCTGGATCGTCACGGGCGCCGGCACCGGGGGTACCAGCGCCACCTTCGGCCGCTACGTGAAGTACCGCCGCCACGACACCCGGATCGCCGTCGTCGATCCCGAGGGCTCGGCCTTCTACGACGGCTGGGCGGGCACGGTCGACCCGCCGGCCGGACACCCGAGCCGCATCGAGGGCATCGGGCGGCCGCGGGTGGAGGCCTCCTTCGTGCCGTCCGTGATCGACGAGATGATCCAGGTGCCGGACGCGGGCTCCATCGCCGCGATCCGCCTCCTCCGCGAGCGCACCCTGCACTGGGCGGGCGGCTCCACCGGCACGAACCTCTACGGCGCGTTCCAGCTCATCGCCCGGATGCGTGCCGCGGGCGAGACCGGCAGCGTCGTGACGCTGATCTGCGACAGCGGTGTGCGGTACGCCGGCACGTACTACTCGGACGAGTGGGTCGCGCAGCAGGGGTGGGACCTCGCGCCGCACCGTGCACGATTGGAGCGGTTCCTGGAGACCGGGGTCTGGGCGGACTGATCCTCGGGTTACGCTGACCCCATGACCACACTCATCCTCACTGTCGCGGGTGCCGATCGTCCGGGCCTCGTGGCCGCCGTCGCCGATGTCGTCGACGCCCACGGCGGCAACTGGGAGAACAGCTCCCTCGCCGAGCTCGCCGGCACGTTCGCCGGTGTCATCGAGGCGTCCGTGCCGACGGAGCGCACCGGGGAGCTCGAGACCGCGCTGCGAGGGATCCAGGGCCAGGGTCTCCTCACGCTCTCGGTGCTCACCGGCACGCCAGGGCCGTCCGAGGACGAGGAGCAGCTGCTCGTGATGCAGGTGCTCGGCAACGACCGCCCCGGCATCGTGCGCGAGGTCTCGGCGGTGCTGAACGCGCACGCCCTGAGCATCGAGGAGCTCACGACCGAGACCCGCGAGGCTGCGATGGCCGGCGGAAGGCTCTTCGAGGCGTCGGTGATCGCGAAGGTCCCGCCGACGGTCGACCTCGACGCCCTGCGTGCCGACCTTGAGCGCCTCGCGTCCGAGATCCAGGTCGACATCAACCTCGGCTGACCCCGTTCGCCGACCCACCCCCTTCGGTGCCGCCCACCCCCTTCCGGACGTCCGAATAGGGCCGGGGCGCACGAAAGAGGGTGGCTCGGCCGGGAAACCAGGAGTCAGAGGCCGGAGTACCGCCGCACCCAGTACTCGGTGTAGGCGACGTGGGCGGACGCGGCGGCCGAGGCGGCCACCGGATCCGCGGCGGCGAGACCGCGCAGGATCGCGCGGTGGCCGGCGTCGGAGTGGATCTTGAGCTCGGCGGCATCCTCCGGGTCGGAGATCCGGTAGGCCCGGGAGCGGGAACGCAGCACGTCGATCAGGCTCGTCAGGGCCTCGTTGCCCGCGACCGACGAGATCGCCATGTGGAACTCGTGGTCGAGGCGGGACTGCGCCTCGAAGTCCGTCGTCGACTCGATCTCGGTGAGCACCTCGTCGAGCGCGGCCACCGTGTCGTCGTCGATCCGGGCCGCGGCGAGCGCCGCCGCATGGGGCTCGAGCACCCGTCGGAGCTCGGTCAGCTCCAGCACTCCGGCCATCGGCAGCAGTCCGACCGTGAGGGACAGGCTGCCGATGAGGTCGGCGGCGCGGAGCTCGCTGACGTAGCTGCCGGAACCGTGCCGCGTCTCCAGCACGCCCAGTGCGGCGAGGGTGCGGATGGCTTCGCGGAGCGATCCCCGCGAGACGCCGAGCCGTTCGCACAGCTCCCCCTCGCTCGGCAGCCGGTCGCCGGGGCGCAGAGCGCCGTCGGCGATGAGAGCCCGCAGCCCGTGCAGCGCCGTGTCGAGTGCGCTCATCGTCATCCTCTCTGCCACTCCCCACCCCTCGTGAAGTTTGTCGGACGCCCCGGGCGTCGCAAACTCGTATGACAACTATGTTTCATCTTCGCGGTTTCGTAGCCAAACTCGAAGGCGTGTGGCAAAGTTGTGCAACAACTCGCCCCCACTCACCGATGAGGTCCGATGCCCGTTCCGCAGTTCCCCGCTTCGCTCACGCTGAATTCCGGCCTGCGGGCGCGCGATGCCTGGCCGCTCGACCCGACCGTGATCCACCTCAACCACGGGTCCTTCGGGGCTGTGCCGTCGGTGGTGGTCGCCCACCAGGACGCCCTGCGCCGCCGCGCCGACCTGAGCCCCGTGGAGTGGTTCCCTCGGATCGCGGAGCGCGTGCAGGAGGCGAGGCAGCGGACGGCTCCGTTCGTCGGCGCCCGCGCGGAGGACAGCGTGTTCGTGCCCAACGCCTCCGCCGCGGCCACCGTCGTCTACAACGCCCTCCAGCTCGACAGCGGGGACGAGATCCTCGTCACCGACCAGGGCTACGGCGCCATCACCATGGGCGCCGAGCGCCTCGCCCGACGCTTCGGCGCCGCCGTCCGCACGGTCGCCCTGCCCCTGCTCGCCGACGACGACGAGATCGTGCAGCTCTTCGCCGACGCCCTCACCCCGCGCACGCGGCTGCTCGTCGTCGACCAGATCACCTCGCCCACAGCCCGCCTGCTGCCCACCCGCCGCATCGCCGACCTCGCGGCCGAGCGCGGCGTGCGCACCCTCGTCGACGGCGCCCACGCCCCCGGCCTCATCCCGGACGCGGCGGCCGTCGCTGGCGGCGACTGGTGGTTCGGGAATCTGCACAAGTGGCCCTGCGCCCCGCGCGGCTCCGCCCTCCTCGTCACCACCGCCCCCGACCGCGACGAGCTCTGGCCGCTGATCGACTCCTGGGCCGCGCGCGAGCCGTATCCCGAGCGCTTCGATACCCAGGGCACGATCGACGCGACGACCTACCTCGCCACCCCCACCGCGATCGAGTTCATCGAGGCGGAGTTCGGATGGGCGGCCGCCCGCGACGCCATGGCCGCACGGGCAGACGCCGGTGCCGAGCTCATCGCCGAAGCCCTGCGCCCCTTCAGCGACGAGGACCCGCTGACCCCTCTTCCCTCGCCGGTGCCGTCCATGCGGCTCATCCGGCTGCCGCTCGGCCTCGGCGCCACCCGAGAGGAAGCCGACGCGCTGCGCATGGACCTCCTCGACGAGGTCGGCGTGGAGACCGCGTTCACCAGCTTCCGCGGCGTCGGCTACTTCCGCCTGTCCGCGCACCTGTACACGGAGGCCTCCGACATCGAGGCGTTCGTCGAGCGCTGCGTCCCCGCGATCCTGCGCCGCGCCGGCATCCGCCCCGCGGACGCCCTCATCCTCCCCTGACCCGCTTCACCTTCCGCACGACCCACCCGAACACCCACCCACCCCCACCGAGAGGCACATCGTGAAGAACAAGATCTTGACGACCGCAGCCGGAGTCGGCACCGTCGCCGTCCTCGCACTCACCGGCTGCTCCGGAGGCTCCGGCTCGTCCGGCGGCGACGGCAGCGTCACCCTCCAGATGGTCGAGAGCCTGACGAACCCGGCGCGCACCGAGCTGCTCCGCGGACTGCTCGACGAGTTCGAGAAGGACAACCCCGACATCACCGTCAACCTCGTCTCCCCGCCCACCGAGCAGGCCGACCAGAAGATCCAGCAGATGCTGCAGTCCGGCAAGGGCGTCGACGTGCTCGAGGTGCGCGACATCACCGTCGGACCGTTCGCGAACAACGGCTGGCTCTACGACCTCGGTCCGGATCTGAAGAAGTGGGACGGCTGGGACGCCCTGACCGAGAACGCGCAGTCGGCCTCGGTCGCGGAGGACGGCAAGAGCTATTTCGTCCCCTACGGCTTCTACGGCCTGTCGCTGTTCTACCGCACCGACCTCGTCGAGCAGGCCGGCTTCGACGGCCCGCCGCACAGCTGGAAGGACCTGCTGGAGCAGGCGTCGGCGATCCAGGACCCGTCGAACAACATCTACGGGTACGCGTTCCGCGGCGGTCAGAACGCGAACAGCAACGTCGTCGCCGCGATCGAGGCCTACACGATCGACGGTCTCGACACGGAAGACGCGTTCCTCATGGAGGACGGTTCGACGATCTTCGCCGCCCCCGAGGCGCAGGAGGCCGTCGACGACTACTTCGACCTGTTCAAGGAGGCCTCGCCGCCGTCCGCCGTCTCGTGGGGCTACCCCGAGATGGTCGCCGGGTTCACCAACGGCACCACGGCCTTCCTCCTGCAGGACCCGGAGGTCATCGCGACGGTGCAGGACTCCTCGCTGACCGAGGACCAGTGGGACACCGCGCCGCTGCTCGTCGGCCCGTCCGGCAAGGCCGCACAGCCCCTCGCCGTCGCCGGCTGGGGTGTCGCGGAGAACAGCGAGCACAAGGAGGCGGCGGTGAAGCTCGTCGAGTTCCTGTCGTCCGCCGAGCCCGCCACCGAGTTCGCGCAGGCGAACAGCCTCGTCCCGATCATCGCGGCCGCCGCGGACGACGAGTTCTACTCCACCGGCCCCTGGACGAGCTACGTCACCATGACCGAGGACCCGGAGACCTACGTCAACGTGCGTCAGCCGCGCGGCGTGAGCTGGTGGACCGAGTGGATCCAGAAGTCCGACCAGGACGTGCAGAGCGTGCTGCTCGGCAACATGTCCACCAAGGACCTCCTCGCCTCGTGGGACGCGTTCTGGACCGAGAAGTACGCCGCGGAGAAGGGTTGATCCGTGGCCCGCACCATCCGTGAAGGGGGCTCCGTCGGCACCGCCGGCGGGGCCTCCCCGGCATCGCGTCGTCGCCCCTTCCGGGGCCGCACCGCACTCACGCTGCTGGCGTTCCTCGCGCCGGCGATCGTCTTCGTCTGCTGGTTCACCTACTGGCCGATGCTGCAGGGCGCCCGCATGGCCTTCCACGACTGGAACCTGTGGGATCTCACGTCGACGCCGTTCGTGGGCTTCGACAACTTCCTCGCCGTCTTCCGCGACCCGGCGTTCCCGACCGTGGCCTGGAACTCCGTGCTCTGGGTGGTCGGCTCGCTCGTGCCGCAGCTCGTGATCGGGTTCCTCATCGCGCTCGCCCTGCGCAAGCGGTTCCGCTTCCGCGGCCTCTACCAGGCGCTGGTGTTCTTCCCGTGGGCGGTGTCCGGCTTCCTCATCGGCATGCTGTTCCGCTGGATGTTCAACGCCGAGTTCGGCGTCGTCAACGACCTGCTCATGAAGGCCGGACTGATCGACGCGCCGCTGCCGTGGCTGGCCGACCCGAAGCTCGCGATGTTCGCCGTGATCGTCGCGAACATCTGGTACGGCGTGACCTTCTTCGCGATCATGATCCTCGCCGCTCTCCAGTCGGTGCCGGACGAGATGCTGGAGGCGGCGAGCCTCGACGGCGCCGGCAAGGTGCGGCAGCTGTTCTCGATCATCATCCCGTACATCTCGATGACGCTGCTGCTGACGATCCTGCTGCGCGTGATCTGGATCTTCAATTTCCCCGACATCATCTACGCGATGACGAACGGCGGCCCCGCCAACCAGACCCACATCATCACGACGTGGATGATCAACTACACGCAGCAGGGCAACTACGGCATCGCGAGCGCCATCGGGCTCATCGTCGTGGCCTTCCTCATGGTGTTCTGCGCGTTCTACCTGATGGCGATGCGGAGAGTGCAGCGATGACCATCACCTCATCCGACCGGACCGGCTCCTCGGTCACGGAGACCCGTCGCATCACGGTGCCCGACCCGAAAGCCGCTCCGCGCCCCAAGCCCCGCGTCTCGGTGGGCGGCGTGGTGCGTATCGTCGGCCTGGGGCTGTGGCTGCTCATCACGCTGTTCCCGCTGTACTGGATCACGCTCACCGCGTTCAAGTCGCCGGGGACCATCAACCGCTTCCCGATCGAGTACTGGCCGAGCGAGCCCTCGCTGGACAACTTCACGAGCCTGTTCGAGAAGAGCTCCTTCGGGACGTTCCTGGCGAACTCGGCCATCGTGGCGGTGTCGGCCGGCGCGGTGGCGACGCTCATCGCCCTGCTCAGCGCCTACGTGCTGGCGCGGTTCGAGTTCCGCGGCAAAGGCACGGTGCTCATCGCGTTCCTGCTGACGCAGATGATCCCGGCGTTCATCGCCCTCGGACCGCTGTACTCGATGATGACCGACCTCGGACTCGTCGACACCAAGCCGGGGCTCATCCTCGTCTACATCGCGATCTGCATCCCGTTCTCCACGGTGATGCTGCGGGGCTTCTTCGAGAACGTCCCCGATGCGCTGGAGGAGGCGGCGATGATCGACGGCTGCTCGCGGCTTGGCGCACTGTTCCGGGTGCTCGTGCCGGTGATGACCCCCGGCATCATCGCCGCGTTCATCTTCAACTTCGTGAACTGCTGGAACGAGCTGTTCCTGTCGGTCGTGCTGATGAACACCGATGCGAACCGCACCGTGCCCTCGGCGCTCAACGGCTTCATCTCGACGTTCAACATCGACTGGGGCTCCATGAGCGCTGCGGCCGTGCTGACGATCCTCCCGACGATGGTGATGTTCGCGCTCGCCAGCCGCTGGATCGTCCAGGGCCTCACGGCCGGGGCCGTCAAGGAGTAACCCGCCCGAATAGCGCAAATGGTCCCATTCCGCGACGGAATGGGACCAATTGCGCTATTCGAAGGCCTAGACGAGCCGGGACTTCGGCGACACCGAGTACGTGTGCTCGGCGTCGCGGTTGACCGTGTCGCCGAGGGCCTCGTCGATCGCGGTCATCGTGTCGGCGTCGAGCTTCACGCCGGAGGCCTTGACCGTGTCGGCGAGCTGCTCCGGACGGGAGGCGCCGACGAGGGCCGCCGCGACGTTCGGGTTCTGCAGCACCCACGCGATCGCGAGCTGCGGCATCGACAGCCCCGCCTCCTCCGCGATCGGCTTGAGGCGCTGCACCGCGGTGAGGATGTCGTCCTGCAGGAAGCTCTTGATGAAGCCCGCGCCCGAGTTCTGATCCGTCGCCCGAGACCCCTCCGGCACCGGCTGGCCCGGGAGGTACTTCCCGCTCAACACGCCCTGCGCCATCGGCGACCAGACGATCTGCGAGATGCCGAGCTCCTCCGACGTCGGGACGACCTTGCCCTCGATGACCCGCCACAGCATGGAGTACTGCGGCTGGTTGGAGATGAGCTGCATGCCGAGCTGCTTCGCCAGGGCGTGCCCTTCGCGGAGCTGCTCCGCGGTCCACTCCGAGACCCCGATGTAGAGCGCCTTGCCCTGCCGGACGACGTCGGCGAAGGCCTGGAACGTCTCCTCGAGCGGGGTCTCGTAGTCGAAGCGGTGCGCCTGGTACAGATCGACGTAGTCGGTTCCGAGGCGCTGCAGCGAGCCGTTGATCGACTCCATGATGTGCTTCCGGCTCAGACCGGTGTCGTTCGGACCCTTCGGGCCGGTCGGGAAGTAGACCTTGGTGAAGATCTCGAGGCCCTCCCGACGCTGGCCCTCCAGAGCCTTGCCGAGCACGACCTCGGCGGCCGTGTTGGCGTAGGTGTCCGCGGTGTCGAACGTGGTGATGCCGGCGTCCAGGGCGGCGTGCACGGTCTTGACCGCGGCGTCGTCCTCGACCTGCGAGGCGTGCGTGACCCAGTTGCCGTACGTGATCTCCGAGACCTTGAGACCGCTGTTGCCGAGATAGCGATAGTTGACCATGGACCAACGCTAGTCCCGCCGGCGGGGCGGCGGGCCGGATCGACCGTGATCGTCAGGCGGTGGCAGGCGCCGGTCCGCGGCGGCGGGACGTGAGCGCGGCCCCGACCAGCACCCCGACCGCGGCGAGCGCGCTGACGGCGTACAGGGGCAGGGCCCACGGGGAGGCATCGGCGCCGCTGATGCCGAAGGTGTCGGCGAGCCCCATGCCCGGACCGAACGACGCGACGAAGTAGGCCGGCGCCCCGCCCATGAGCAGCGCGAGGAAGGTCATGCCGGCCACCACCGCCGGAGCCCGCGTGAGGAGGCAGACGACCGCCGTCCCGATGGCCAGGCACACGCCCGCGGCAAGGATGCCGAGGACGGTCGGCGCCATGAGGCTCTCCCCGGCGTTCGACATCGCGGCCCGGACCTCGTCCAGCGAGAGGCTGCCCGGAGCCGCGGCGATCGGGTTGAGCACGAGGATCTGCACCGCGGCGAGGGCGGCGTACGCGGTGACGGCGAGCACGCCCGCGACGCAGATCCAGAGGGTGGGGCGCGGCACCGGTGTCATGCGGTCACCCTAGGCAGGGCTGCTGAGAGTCTCCCGGTACTCACGCCAGGCGTCGCCCAAGCGGCGCACCCCCTCGGTGAGCACGTCGTCCGGCGCGGTGAACGGCAAGCGCACGTGGTCGTCCGGCGCGGCGGCCGAGACCGCGAAGGCCCCGGTGCCCGCGATCGAGACCCCGTGCGCCGCGGCGACGCGCGCGAGAGCCGATGCGGAGCCCCGAGGCAGCGCGGCCCACAGCGAGAGTCCACCCCGCGGGGTCTCAGAGGTCCAGTCGGGGAGGTGCGCGGCCATCAGCTCCTGCAGCAGGAGGAGCCGCTCCTGGTGCACGCGGCTGTTGGCGCGGCGGAGCTCCGTCGCGTGCGCGATGAGGTCGAGCGCGAGGAGCTGGCCGGGCACGCTCGTGGATTGATCGGCGAGCTGCCGGGCGCCGCGGAGCCGCCGGACCAGCACGGGATCGGCCCGCAGCCACCCGATCCGCAGCCCGGCCCAGGCCCACTTCGACACGGACTCGACGACGAGCACCGGGGCATCCGGCCGTTCCGAGGCGAGCGTGGGCGGCACGACCCCGTCGAACGAGATGCCGGCGACGACGCGGTCCTCGATCACGGGCACCCCGTACTGCGCGGCGAGTTCGGCCACGCGGTGCCGGGCCGCCGCGGGCAGTCGCGTCCCCGTGGGATTCTGGTGGTGCGGGTTGAGTGCGACGAGCACAGGACGCAGCCGGGCCATCGCCTGCTCCAGCGCGTCGACGTCGAGGCCGTCCGCGCCCATCGGCACGCCGTGCACGGTGCCGCCGCGCAGCCCCACGGAGTCGGTCACGCCCGGCCAGGTGATCTCCTCCGCGAGCACGACGTCACCCGGTTCCACGAGCGCGTTCACGACGAGGCTGATGGCCTGCTGCGCGCCGTGGGTCACGAGGATCTGCTCGGGCGTGGTCGGCGTCCCCTCGGCGCGGTACATGTCGGCGATGAGTTCGCGGAGCGCGGGGAGCCCTGCGGGGTCGGTCTCCGGGAGCAGGGCGAGGTCGAGCCGCGGCTGGTGGTCGCGGATGAGCTGCACACCGATGTCCGGGATCTGCGGCACCGTGCGGAGCAGGTCGATCGCGTTGGGGAGTGCCGAGAACAGGGCCTCGCCGCGGCCGGGACGGCGGTCCGCCGCGGGCGCCGTCCTCGCCCCCGACACCCTCGTCCCACTGCCCTGCCGGCGCTCGACGAGACCCTGCTCGGCGAGGGTCGCATAGGCGGACACGACCGTGCCCCGCGAGACCGCGACCGCCGCGGCGAGGGCGCGTTCGGCAGGCAGGCGGTCAGCGGGGCGCAGCTCACCGCTGCCGATCAGGGCGGCGATCGCCGCGGCGAGTCGGGTGGAGAGGGTGCCGTCGCCGTGGGACCAGCGTCCGAGGCGTGCGGCGAGGGCGGTCGCGGAGACCTCTCCGGCCTGGACGAGGGGCGCGGAGGCCGATCCGTGGGCCACCGGCGTCGCATTGGCCCTGTCGAGGGTGTCCATGAGATCCGATTCTGGACCAATGACAGCTTCCACGACCAGCTTCGGTCTCGATCTCGGTCCAATTCAGCAGGATTGGACCATCGGCGAACTCCTCGCGTGGCTCGAGGACGATACCCGCACGCACGACCCGGCCCTCCGCGAACCGCTGGCCCGCATCGAGGCCGCCGTGACCGGCACCCCGTGGCCGACCGCGCCGTCCACGGTCGCCCCGTCCACGGTCGCCCTGATCCGTTCTCTCGCGCTGGTGTCCCGGTCCGGAGGCTTCTCCCGCGTTCGAATCGCTCACTTTGCTCCGAATCCGGCCGGAATGGAGCACAGTGCGCGACTCGAAACGAGTCAGGTGGCCTGAGCCCCCGCGCCGGAGGCGGGAGTGGTGACGATGTCGGCGCGGTCGCGGAAGCCCTCCGCCGTGACCTTGTCCAGCGCGACCTGCTTGCGGATGGCCAGGGCCTTCTCGTAGAGGCTGGGGTCGCCGTAGCTCGTGAGCACCTTCACCAGCACCGGCAGCAACTCGATCATGAAGAACAGCGCAGCGATGAGGATGTGCGCCCAGAGGATCGCGGGCTCCTTCTCGCTCAGGCGATTGAGGCCGCTGATCTGGCTCAGCAGCCCCACCGCCCCGGCGTTGCCCTGCGCCACGGAATCCGCGCGGGCGTTGTAGGCCGCGAGCGCCTGCTCGTACGTGTCGCGCGCGGCTGGGAGCTCGTCCTTCGCCTGCTGACGGTTCTGCGACTCCGAGGCCGTGGTGTTCTCCTTGGCAGCGCTTCCGGCAGCGGCGAGCTCCTCGTTCGCGGTGCGGAGCTGGGCCGCGAGCGCGTCGTAGGTCTGCTGGGCCTCGGCGAGCTGGGCCTGGGCGGCCTGAGAGCTCGCGCCCTCGCCGTTCACGCCGGTGCAGCCGGGGACGGTACCCGCGCCCTCGCCCGTGAGCTCGCACTGGTACAGCGTCCGCGCCTGGTCGATCACGGCCTGCTGCTCCGTGAGCTTCGCCGTCAGGTCATCGACCGTGGACTGGGCGGCGGACTCGGTCGCCGACGACGACTCGGTCCCGGCGACGATGCCCGTCGCCGCCTGGTTCTCCAGCGCCGCGACCCGCTCGGACGCCGCGTCCAGCGCCTTCTTCTCCGGGCCGGTCTCGAGCGCCTCCTGGTCGGCCTGCGCCTGGACGATGTTGGTCGCGGCGACCTCGCGGGAGATGTCGTTGTGGAAGATCTGCAGCACGAGCGGCTCCGCGACGACGAAACCGATGATCGCCGCCATGATGACGCGGGGGATCGCGAGGCCGATGAGCTTCCAGACGTTGCGGGTCGACGTCATGGTCGAGGTGAGGAAGCGGTCGAGGTTGAAGATGATCAGCGCCCACACGATCGCGAGCGGGATCGCCAACCAGACCGCCGCGCGCACGCCCGTCGTGAGGGCGAAGAGCATGGAGATCGCGCTGACCAGGGCGGTCCCGGCGAGCACGAAGAACATCTGCACGAAGCGCGGGGTCTCGCCGGGGACCCGGTCGAGGATCTCGCCCTCCGCCCCGCCGAGGATCGCGAGAGCACGGAGGCGCTCGGCGGCGGCGCGACGGCGACGCGGCTTCCGGACGCGCGGCGGACGCGCCTTCCGGTCGGGGACGGGCTCCGCGTCGGCCGGGGCGTCGGGCGCCGTCACCGGCTCGGGCGTCCGGTCGTCGGACGCGACGTCGGACTGCGCGGACGTGTCGCCGGTCGGTTCGTACTCGCGCAGGAAGTCGAGGTCATCCGTCTCGGCGTTCGGGTCGCCGTCGAGGATGATCCGACCCTGCGAGTCGAAGCGACCCGGGCGGTGGGCGGAATAGGGCATCCCGACAATCTACGAAACTCCGCCTGTGCATACCGTGGAAGATCCCTTGGACAGGCCTTCGAGTCGCGCGAATGGCGGCATCCGGGCCGGATTTGGAGCCAGGTGAGCGATTCGAACCGGGGTCAGGCCATCGCCGCGGCGGCAGCTTCGTCCTCGGTCGTCGCGACGAGCTGCCCGCAGGCGCCGTCGATCTCCTTGCCGCGGGTGTCGCGGAGGGTCGTCGGGATGCCGGCGTCGTTCAGCCGTCGCACGAACTCGTCGGTGACGTCCTTCTCTGACGAGGTCCAGATCGAGCCCGGCGTCGGGTTCAGCGGGATCGGGTTCACGTGCACCCACCCGCGACCGCGCTGGTTGAGCTTGTCCGCCAGGAGATCGGCCCGCCAGGCGTGGTCGTTCATGTCCTTGATGAGGGCGTACTCGATGGACACGCGGCGCCCGGTCTTGGCGTAGTAGTCGTAGGCCGCGTCGAGCGCCTCGTCGACCTTCCACCGCGAGTTCACGGGGATGAGCTCGTCCCGCAGGTGGTCGTCAGGGGCGTGCAGCGACAGGGCGAACGTGACGGGGATGTTCTCGTCGGCGAGCTTGCGGATCGCGGGCACGAGTCCCACGGTCGACACGGTGATGCCGCGGGCGCTCATGCCGAGACCGTCGGGCTGCGGGGCGACCATGGTGCGCACCGCGTCCATGACGCGCTTGTAGTTGGCGAGCGGCTCCCCCATGCCCATGAAGACGATGTTGGAGACGCGCTCCATGCTGTGGTCGTCGCGCTTCTTGCCGCCCAGCTCGCCGTTCGCGATGGCCCGGTTGGCCCTGACGATCTGCTCGATAATCTCGGCGGTGGACATGTTGC
This sequence comes from Microbacterium paraoxydans, assembly GCF_900105335.1. Classification (NCBI taxonomy): domain Bacteria; kingdom Bacillati; phylum Actinomycetota; class Actinomycetes; order Micrococcales; family Microbacteriaceae; genus Microbacterium; species Microbacterium paraoxydans. The sequence continues at coordinate 1,659,900 of NZ_LT629770.1, forward strand.
GGGTCAGCCCCGCCTGGCCCGTGGCACAGAACGGGCAGTTCATGCCGCAGCCGGCCTGGCTCGACACGCACAGCGTGATGCGGCCGGGGTAGCGCATGAGGACCGACTCGACGAGCGCGCCGTCGTGCAGACGCCAGAGGAACTTGATGGTGTCGCCGCGGTCGGTCTCCAGCCGCCGCACCTCGGTCATGAGGGGCGGGAGCATGCCGGCGACCAGCTCCTCACGGATGCCGGCGGGGAGGTCCGTCATCTCCGCGGGGTCGGACGTGTAGTGGCGGAAGTAATGCGTGGCGAGCTGCTTGGCGCGGAACCCGGGGAGTCCGAGCTCCTTCACCTTCTCGATGCGCTCGGCCGGGGTGAGGTCGGCGAGGTGGACCGGCGGCTTGCCGCGCTTCGGGCTCGCGAACTGCAGCAGCGGGCGCCCCTCGGCGTCCTTCTTCTGGGTCCAGCCCTCGGTCGCGGGGCGCACCTGCGGGGCACGGGTCTCGCGGATCGCCCCCGAACGGGACGACGCGGGCGCTGTCGCGGAGCGCGTCTCGGGTGTGCGGGGGTTCTCGGCCATCCCTCCAGGGTACCGGGATGCGGGTGGGAGGCGCCTGGGCACGATCCCTGTCGCGGAGCGGGGCCGAGGATACTTGTAATTACAAGTTGCCGTGCGGAAGAATGGGCGCATCCCCCTCGATCAAGGAGCAGCATGTCCGACCGTCTCGCCCGCGCCCGCACCACCGGCATCCTCGCCGTCCTCCGCGCCCCGTCGCCGGAGCTGGCCCTGGAGGCCTCGGAGGCGATCATCCGCGGCGGCGTCTCGGGTATCGAGGTGACCTTCTCGACCCCCGACGCGCCGGCCGTGATCCGCGAGCTCATCGCCCGCCATGGGGACGCCGCGTACATCGGCGCCGGCACCGTCACGACGGCGGAGCAGGCGACCCAGGCCGCCGACGCGGGTGCCGCCTTCCTCGTCAGCCCGGGAACCCTCCCCGACCTCACGCGCGCCATGCTCGACACCGGCCGCGTGGTGATGACCGGTGCGATGACGCCGACCGAGGTCATGGGGGCCCTCGAACTGGGCGTCGACGTCGTGAAGATCTTCCCCGCCTCCCTCGGCGGCCCGTCCTATCTCGGGGCCCTGCGCGGACCGTTCCCCGACGCCCCGCTGATGCCCACGGGCGGCGTGAAGCCCGACAACCTCGCCGACTGGTTCGCGGCCGGCGCGGTCGCCGTGGGGGCCGGTGGCGACCTTGCGAACGGCGCCGCGATCGCGAACGCGGACTGGGCGGACATCGAGCAGCGGGCCTCGCGGTTCGCGGCCGCGCTCGCTGCCACGCGGGGCTGAGCCGTCGACCTCCGGGATCATTTGGTATACCGGATGCATGCGGATGCGACGGGTGGCGACGGCCGTCGTTCTCGCGGGGGCACTGCTGCTCGCCTCGGCATGCACCGCCGCGACCTCGTCGCATCCCTCGCCACCGATCCCGGAGGTTCCTATGACCGACGCCACGCCCGACCTGCTCGCCGCGGCCGCCGCGGGGGACGCTGACGCCGTCCGCCGCGCGCTGGACGCGGGTGCCGACATCGAAGCCCGTGGCGACGGCGGCATGACGCCCCTGATCGCGGCCACCAAGGCGAACCATGTCGACGCAGCACGGCTCCTGATCGAGGCCGGCGCCGACGTGAACGCGAAGGACGACATCCAGGACTCCGCCTACCTCTACGCCGGCGCCCGCGGGCATGACGAGATCCTGCGGATGACCCTGGCGCACGGGGCCGACCTCCGCAGCACGAACCGCTTCGGCGGCACCGCGCTGATCCCGGCGTCCGAGCGCGGTCTGCTGCCGACGATCGAGATCCTGCTGGACGCAGGAGTCGACCCGGATCACATCAACAACCTCGGCTGGACCGCCCTGCACGAGGCGATCGTGCTCGGCGACGGCTCCGCCCGCTACGTCGAGGTGGTGCGCGCTCTCCTCGACGGCGGCGCCGATGCGACCATCCGCGACGGCGACGGGGTGCTGCCGCTGGACCTCGCGACCGACCGCGGGTACGACGCCATCGCCGCCGAGCTTCGGCGGTGACAGCGCTCGATCCCTGGGCCTGGGCCGCGCTCGGCGTGGCCGCGGTCGTCATCGGGATCTCGAAGACCGCTCTTCCAGGCGGCAGCATCCTCGCGATCGCCCTGTTCGCCGCGGTCCTCCCCGCACGCACCTCCACGGCCGCGACCCTCCTGCTGCTGATGGTGGGCGACGTGTTCGCGCTGCTGGCCTACCGACGGCACGCGCATTGGCCGACGTTGCTCCGCCTCGCACCGGCGGTGGTCGCGGGACTCCTCCTCGGCTTCGCCTTCCTCGCCCTGACCGGAGACGGGGTCGTGCGCCGCGCCATCGGCGTGATCCTGCTGCTCATGATCGCCGTGACGCTGTGGCGGCGATGGCGGCAGGCGCGGGCGGAGCAGGAGGCTGCGGCGCGCGGCGGCGCGCTGCTGGCCGGCGTCTACGGCACGCTCGGCGGCTTCACGACGATGGTGGCGAACGCGGGCGGTCCGGTCATGTCGATGTACTTCCTCGCTACGCGGACGCCCGTCCAGGTCTTTCTCGGCACCTCCGCCTGGTTCTTCGCGATCATCAACGTGATCAAGGTGCCGTTCCTGGCCGGGATCGGACTGTTCACCGGCCCCGTGCTGCTCACCGATGCGATCCTCGCGCCGCTCGTGGTGCTCGGCGCGCTGCTCGGTCTGCGGGTCGCGCGGCGCCTGGACCAGCGGCTCTTCGATCGCATCGTGATCGTGCTGACGATCCTCGGTGCCGTGTACCTGCTGCTCTAGCCCTTCGACGGGCTCACCCTTCGACGGGCTCAGGGACCCAACCCTTCGACGGGCTCAGGGACCCACCCTTCGACGGGCTCAGGGACCCAGAGCTGGGTCGCTGAGCCTGTCGAAGCGCGTCAGTCGAGGAAGATGTCCGGGAACAGCGCGCTGTCCGGAGTCCCCGGGACGGCGGCGTAGCCCGAGAAGTCGGTGACTCCGTTCGCCTCGAGCACGTCCTCCACGATGAGCGACTGCCCGGTGTACGTACGCGCCGGCTGGGTGAGCACGACGTAGGCGGCGTCGGCGTAGATGTCGGCCGTCCGGCTCGCGGCCATCACCTTGTCGCCGCCGAGGAGGTTCTGCACCGCGGCCGTCGCGATCGTCGTGCGCGGCCACAGCGTGTTGGCAGCGATGCCGTCGGCCGCGAACTCCGCCGCGAGTCCGAGCGTGACCATCGTCATCCCGTACTTGGCCAGCGTGTACCCGGTGTGCGCGCCCAGCCACTTCGGGGTGGGGTTCAGGGGCGGCGAGAGCGAGAGGATGTGCGGGTTCTCGGCGTCCTTGAGGATGGGCACCGCGGCCCGGGAGAGCATGAAGGTGCCGCGGACGTTCACGTCCTGCATCAGGTCGTACTTCTTGGCGGAGAGGTCGAGCGACCGGGAGAGGTCGATGACGCTGGCGTTGTTGAGGACGATGTCGATCCCGCCGAACTCGCCCTGCGTCTTCATGACGGCCTCGGTGATGTGGTCGTCGTCCCGCACGTCGCCCACGATCGGCAGCGCCTGGCCGCCGGCGGCGCGGATCTGCTCGGCCGCGCTGTGCACGGTGCCCTCGAGCTTCGGGTGCGGGGAGTCGGTCTTGGCGAGCATCGCGATGTTCGCGCCGTCCGCGGCCGCGCGCAGGGCGATCGCGAGGCCGATCCCGCGGCTGCCGCCCGACATGAGGATGGTCTTTCCGGCGAGTGTGCTCATGGTTCTCGTTTCGAATCGCTTGATTGGCTGGATTTCCGGGTCGAATCGGGTCATTCAGGCGATTCGAAGCCGGGAGGGGTCACCGCGGGGCCATGCGGATGGCGCCGTCGAGGCGGATGGTCTCGCCGTTGAGGTAGCCGTTCTCGACGATCTGCTGCACGAGGGCGGTGTACTCGTCCGGGCGTCCGAGGCGAGCGGGGAACGGCACCTGCTGTCCCAGCGAGTCCTGCGCCTCCTGCGGAAGGCCCATGAGCATCGGCGTCTCCATGATGCCGGGGGCGATCGTGCACACGCGAATGGCGTGACGGGCGAGCTCGCGAGCGATCGGCAGGGTCATGGCGTGCACGCCGCCCTTGGACGCCGAGTACGCCGGCTGCCCGATCTGCCCGTCGAACGCGGCGACGCTCGCAGTGTTGACGATGACCCCGCGCTCCTCGTCATGCAGCTCGTTCGCGGCGATCACAGCCGCAGCCTGGGAGATCACGTTGAACGTGCCGACGAGGTTGATGCGGACGATGCGCTCGAAGTCGGCGAGCACGGCGGGCGTGCCGTGCCGGTCGAGCACCTTGGCGGGCGGGGCGATGCCGGCGCAGTTCACGACCACCCGCAACGGCGCGGCGGCCTGTGCCGCGGCGACGGCGGCCTTGACCCCGTCGACGCTCGTCACGTCCGCGGGCACGAAGAGACCGCCGAGCTCGGACGCGATCTCCTCCCCCTTCGACGAGGCGAGGTCGATGATGGTGACGTGGGCTCCCGCGGCGGTGAGCCGACGGGCGGTGGCCAGCCCGAGTCCGGAGGCGCCGCCGGTGACGAGGGCACCCTGTCCGCTGATCTGCATCTGATGTTCTCCTTCGAACGTCGTCGTGCGACATGCCTGGAACGCAGTCCCAGCCTATGCGGTTCTTGGTGTCACCGCAGGCCCAGTGCGTCGACCCGAGCCTACGACACCGAGGTTCCGGCAGGATGGAGAGGTGAGCATCCCCGCCGCCTCCGTCGAGGTCCCCGCCCGGGTGCGCGAACTCGCCGCCGGGGCGGCACTGACCCCCGCGTGGCGCAACGCGCTCGGCGGCCTGACCTTCCGCACCGACGACGGCCGCTACATCAAATGGGGCCCCCTCGATCCTGAGGCGAACATGCGCGACGAGGCCGAGCGGATGCGCTGGGCCCGCACCTGGATCACGGTGCCCGAGGTGCTCTCCCAGGGCGAGGACGAGGCACACGAGTGGCTCGTGATGGCGGCCCTCCCCGGCAGCAGCGCCGTGGATCCGCGGTGGGCCGCCTCTCCGGAGGCCGCCGTCCGCGCAGTCGGGCTCGGTCTGCGCCTCCTGCACGACGCCCTCCCCGTCGCGGAGTGTCCGTGGACGTGGAGCCCGGCGGAGCGCATCGCGAACGCCGCCGACCGCGGCACGACGGTACCGACGGACCTGCTCGAGCCGCCGTCGATCGACCGGCTCGTGGTCTGCCACGGCGACGCATGCCTGCCGAACACCCTGCTCGACGACGACGGCCGACCCCTCGCCCATGTCGACCTCGCCGCGCTCGGGGTCGCCGACCGGTGGACCGACATCGCCGTCGCCGCCATGAGCACGCTGTGGAACTTCGGACCCGGGTGGGAGGACACCCTCATCACGGCCTACGGCGTCGAGCCCGACCACGTCCGGCTGGAGTACTACCGACGCCTCTGGAACGAGACGTGATCCGGCCCCCGGCTCAGGCTTCCGGGTGCGCGTCGCTCAGGAGGCTCCCGTCGGCGGGCCGCCGATCCCACGAGGGCTTCCGCAGCGCGTAGAAGAGCAGCGGCGGGGCACCGAGCACGACGATCACCGCTCCGACGATCCACGGGTACGCGGCCGCCGGGAAGGCGGTGAAGCCGTCGGGCGGGATGAAGGCGAGCAGGAACGCCGCGAGGCAGGCGAAGAACCCGACCCCGGCGACGAACGGGAGGGCCTTCACGCGGTAGGCACGGTGGACGTCCGGCGCCTTCCGCCGCAGCACCATCGCCGAGGCGAACATGAGCATGTACATGATGAGGTACAGCGCGGCGGCCATGTCGATGAGCGCCACGAAGGCGGCGCTGACGTTGGGCACGATGATGAAGATCGCCGCGAGGATCGTGACGATGGTTCCCTGGAGCATCAGGATGCCGGACTGCACACCGGCCTTGTTCCGCTTCTGCAGCAGCGGCGGGAGCAGTCCCGTCTCCGCCGCCGCCAGCACACCCTTGGAGGGACCGGCGACCCACGTCACGACCGAGGCGAGGGCACCGGCGGCGATCAGGGCCGAGACGACGGCCGTCGCCCACCCCATGTCCCAGTGGTCGAAGTACTCCCCGAACGCGAGCATGATGCCGTTCGTCAGCCCGAGCTCCTTCTTCGGCACAGCGACCGCGATCGCGATGGTGGGCAGGATGAAGACGAGCAGGATCAGGCCGGCGGCGAGGAACACCGAACGCGGGTAGCCCTTGCCCGGATCCTTCATCTGGTTCACGTGCACCGCGTTGACCTCCATGCCGGCGTAGGCCAGCACGTTCGAGACGATCAGCACGATGGACGCGAGACCCGTGAACGGCGGGATCACCGCCGAGGCATCCAGCGGCACCTGGCTCTTCTCCCCGCTGAAGACCCACACCGCCCCGAAAACGATGAGCAGCACCGCCGGGAACAGCGTGCCGATGATGCCGCCCCACGAGCCCAGCTTGGCGAAGAGATCGCCACCGCGGAGGGTGACCAGGGTGGCGCCCCAGTAGCAGACGATGATGATGACCGCCGTGAAGAAACCGGAGCTGGACAGCGAGGGGTCGAGGAAGACGAAGGCGAGGGCGCCGGCCACGAAGGCGAGCTGCGTGGGGAACCAGACGACGTTCTGGATCCACTGCAGCCACACTGCGGTGAACCCCCAGCGGTTGCCGAGGGCCTCCCGCACCCAGACGTACACCCCGCCCTTCCACCCGGTCGCGAGCTCCGCGGCGACGAGGGCGGTGGGGACGAGGAAGAGCACCGCGGGGATGAGGTACAGCGTGATGCTACCGAGGCCGTAGATCGCCATCGCGGGCAGGGACCGCAGGCTCGCCACGACGACGAGGGTGAGCAGGGCGAGCTGGCCGATGCCGAGGACGGCGACGGCGGGACGGGAGACGCGCGGCGTGGAGGCGGCGCCGGCGGCACCGGACTGCGGGGCGGACATGTCAGCCCCCTAGTGGTGGAACGCCGAGTCGGGGTGGTCGGACGGCATGGGTGCCGTGAGCGCGTCGAGGTGGGCCACCTCAGCGGTGATGGCGTCGAGCAGCTCGGCGGCCAGGTCCATGCTGAGCCCGTTGCGCACGACGATCCGCTGCACCGTGAGGTCCTCCAGATCGGCGGGCATCGGGTACGCGGGGACGAGCCAGCCGCGCATCCGGAGTCGATCCTGCAGGTGGTACAGCGTCCACTTGTCGGTGTGCCCGTCCTTCAGGCGCCAGGCGAAGACGGGGATGTCGCTGCCGTCGTTCCACAGTTCGAACGCGTCCAGTTTCGCGATCCCCGCGGACAGGAACTTCGCCACGTCCTGCGAGGCCTGCTGGATAGCCCGGTAGCCCTCGAATCCGAGGCGGAGGAACAGGTAGTACTGCAGCAGCACCTGCGCCCCAGGGCGGGAGAAGTTCAGGGCGAAGGTCGGCATCTCCCCGCCGAGGTAGCTCACCTTGAACACCAGATCCTCCGGCAGCCACTGCGTGTCGCGCCAGACCACCCAGCCGAGACCGGGGTAGACGAGACCGTATTTATGCCCCGAGGTGCTGATCGAGTGCACGCGCTCCAGCCGGAAGTCCCAGACCAGGTCGGGCTGGAGGAACGGGGCGATCATCGCTCCCGAGGCGCCGTCCACGTGGATCGGGATGTCGAGGCCGGTCTTCTCCTGGATCGCATCCAGCGCCGCGGCGATCTCCGCCACCGGCTCGTACATGCCGGTGTAGGTGACACCCATGATGGCGACGACGCCGATGGTGTTCTCGTCCACGTACTTCTCGAGATCATGGCCGTCGAGTGTCTTGTGCTCCTCACTGATGGGCACGTAGCGCGGTTCGACGTCGAAGTAGTTGCAGAACTTCTCCCAGCACACCTGCACGGCGCTCGACATCACGAGGTTCGGCGCGGAGGCGTCTTTGCCGGCGGCACGGCGCGCCTGCTGCCAGCGCCGCTTGAACGCGAGACCGCCGAGCATGCACGCCTCGGAGGAGCCGATGGTCGAGGTGCCGATGCTCTTCGCCGCGTCCGGAGCCTTCCAGAGGTTCGCGAGCATGTGCCAGCAGTTGTCCTCGATGGCGGCGGTCTGCGGATACTCGTCCTTGTCGATCATGTTCTTGTCGAACGAGGCCACGTAGACCTGCTTCGCCTCGTCGTCCATCCAGGTGCTGACGAAGGTGGCGAGGTTGAGGCGTGCGTTGCCGTCGAGGATGGTCTCGTCCTCGACGATCTGCTTCGCCGTCGCGGGAAGCGACTCGGAATCCGGGATGACGTGTCGCGGTGCGACGGTGGCCTCGCCCGGCCGCGTGAAGAGCGGCTGGTCGTCGGCGGAGGAGATGCTCATGGGACGTCCCTTTCGGTCGGTGTCGATTGGCACTGTCTCCAGCGGACGCTAGACCGGCCACCGACCGACCTCCAGGGACCCTCGTCCGAAACGGGTGAGGGTCAGGACGGCCCGAGGATGAAGTTCCAGGCCCCGGTCGCGACCGCGGCGGCGATCGCCGTCGCGGAGATCGCCGCCCCGACGGCGAGCAGAAGCCACTCCGGCGCGCCGAAGCGCGACTCCCGCGCCCACGTCCGTCGTCCCGCCGCCCCGAAGCCGCGTGCCTCCATCGCGGTCGCGAGCTTGGCACCGCGGCGGATCGACAGCACGAGCAGGGCGAAGGCCATGCCGAGGAAGCGCCGGATGCGCCCGCGGTCGGCCACGCCGCGCGCGCGACGGGCGAGCTCGAGGGCACGCCAGTCGTCGAGGAACAGTCCGGCCATGCGCAGGCCGGCGAGCGCGCCCAGCACGAAACGGGCCGGAAGCCGAAGGATCTGCCCGAGGCCGTCGGCGAGGTCCGTGGGATCGACCGTGATGAAGAGCACTACCGAGGGCAGGGCGATCGCGAGCACCCGGAGCATCGTGGCGACGGCGAGCGCGAGCGACCCCTCGCTGATGCGGAGCACGAACCAGTCGACGTAGACGGTGCCGCTCGTCTCTCCGTAGAGGGCGATGGTGAGACCGGTCAGCGGAGCCGCGAGCCAGACCGGCCACGTGCGCACCCAGAACTCCCGCCAGCCGATGCCCGCGAAGAGGAACAGCACCGCTTCGAGCACCAGCGCGACAGCCGCCGACACGGGGTCGAGGGTGAGGACCAGCGGCACGGCGATGAGCGCGCTGACCCCCAGCTTCGCGACCGGATTGATCCGGGCGACGACGCCGGTGCGGGCGGACGCGGGGGCGAGAGCCGTCATGCCGGTGCCCCCAGCGCGAACCGCGTGGCGTGCAGGGCGCGCACCACGTCGAGATCGTGGGTGATGGTGACGATCGCGGAGCCCTCGTCCCGCAGGGCGGCGAGCATCGCGACGAGCTCAGCCCAGGTGCGGGCGTCCTGGCCGAACGTCGGCTCGTCGAGGATCAGCACCCGGGGTCGCGTGGCGATCGCGGCCGCGACCGTGAGCCGGCGCTTCTCTCCACCCGAGAGCGTGTACGGATTCGCGGCCCCCAGATGCGCCAGCCGCAGCCGGGCCAGCAGCTCGTCGATACGGGCCTCGATCTCGCCTTCGGGGAGGCCCAGGGCGCGGGGGCCGACCGCGAGCTCCTCGCGCACCGTCTTGCCGAGGAGCTGATGTTCCGGCTCCTGGAAAACCATCCCGATCCGCGTGAGGAGCTCGCGGGAGGCCCAGCGGATCGGGGACGGGTCCGCCCCCTGCGCGAGCACCGGGGCCGCGGACACGGCACCGCTGACGGGAGGGAGGAGTCCGGCGAGGGTCAGACCCAGCGTGGACTTGCCCGCACCGTTGGGCCCGGTGATCGCGACGGCTTCCCCCGCACGCACCTCCAGGTCGATGCCCTGTGCCACGGGGCGCCCCTTCACCCGTGCGACCGCGAGCCCGCGCGCCGACAGCAGCACCTCCCCGGGAGCCGTCCGCGGTGCCGGCGGCTCGGCGGGCGGTCGGCCGGGCACCCAGACGCCGTCCGCGGCCAGGCGCTCGCCCTGCGCGCCGAGCACATCCGCAGGAGTGCCGTCCGCCACCACCCCGCCGGCACCCAGCACGATCACCCGCGTGAGGAGCGGCAACCACACCTCGAGCCGATGCTCCACGACCACGAGGGTGGCGGGACGCGTGGCGAGCATCCGCTCGACGGCATCCCTGACCTCGCGCACGCCCTCCGGATCGAGGTTCGCCGTCGGCTCGTCGAGCAGCACCAGCCCGGGGCCCATCGCCAGCATGCCGGCCAGGGCGAGCCGCTGCTTCTGACCGCCGGAGAGCGCCGCGGTCGGGTGATCGAGCGGCACGTCCAGTCCGACGCCGGCCATCGCGGCCTCGACGCGGGGCCAGATCTCGGCACGCGGCACACCGAGGTTCTCGCACCCGAAGGCGACGTCATCGCCGGCACGGGCGAGGATCACCTGCGAGTCGGGATCCTGGAGCACGAGCCCGGCCCGCCCGCGGGTCGCCGCGGCGGGGTCGCCGCCGACGAGCAGCGCGCCTTCGCTCTCCCCCTCCTCCTCACCGCCGAGCACACCGGCGAGGCCGTGCAGCAGCGTCGACTTCCCCGCGCCGGAGGCGCCGAGCACGAGCACGCGCTCGCCGGGCTCGATGCGGAACGAGACGTCGCGCAGCGCCCAGGCGTGGCGGCTCGCGTGTCGCCAACCCCAGCCGCGGGCCTCGACGCCGGCGGGAGCGAACTGCGCGGACATCAGACGCGGACGCGCGCCTCGCGCCCGGAGCCGAAGCGGTCCAGAGCCCCGGTCGCCGCGATGCCGCGGGCGAGCACCCACGACAGCGCACCGGCGATGACCGCCCCGGAGATCACGGTGCTGAGGAGGTAGATCGTCGTGAAGGCGGGACCTGACCCGGCATACCAGAGGACGAGGTTGTTGATGCCGCCCGCGAGCGCGGCACCGGCCCCGGCGAGGATCGCGACGGGCAGCGACCAGCGGCGGTAGAAGAACAGCAAGAAGACCAGCTCGGCGCCGAGGCCCTGCACGAGACCCGCCTCGAGCGTGAGGAAGCCGCCCCACTGGTTGCCGATGAGCGCCGAGACGACGGCGGCCAGCAGCTCGACGTAGATCGCGGCACCCGCCTTGCGGATGATGAGCCCGCCGAGCACACCCGCGAAGAGCCACGGGCCGTCGAGGAGCCCTTGGAGGCCGGGAAGCAGCGGCTCGAGCATGGCCTTCGGCCCCAGGTATCCGACGTTCCAGGCCAGGAAGATCAGACCGGCGGCGACACCGAGGACGCTGGCGACGACGATGTCGATGACGCGCCAGCGCAGGTAGCCCCGCGCCGGAGCGGCCGTGGTGTTCCTCGACGGGGATGCGGACGTGGACGTACTCATGTGAACTCCTCCCTGCGCTGGCATGACCCAGATCAGGTTCGACGGTCGAAGCGCGATTCGCTCCCTCTCAGCCCGGCTCGCCGGACTCCCGTGGTTGTGCTGTCGATCCTACCGTCCGCGCGTCCCGCGCCGCGCACGGCGGATTCGGGGCCGGATTCGGTACCGTAAGCGAGTGACCGCTTCCGATCCCCCTGAAGAGGCGTCCGGCGGCGTGGGCGTCGACGCGCGGCCCGAAGACTCCGCACCCGCCTCTGCCGCGCCCGCGGACGATCAGCCGGGTCCGGTTCCGGAAGCTGCCGCGTGGGCCGATGCCTCGGCACCGCCGACCGCGCTGACCTGGGTGGACCCGTCGATCGTCGCTGCGGCGTCATCGACGCCCGAGTTCGATGCCTCGGCCGGCACGGAGGAGGAGACGGGATTGCTGCGCGACGCCCGGCTGCGCCCGGCGATTGCCGGACCCGGCCTGCTCGTCCCCCTCGGCGTCCTCGCCGGCCTCATCGCCTCTTACGCCGGCACCACGCTGCTCTGGCCGCTGCACGAGGTCGCCCCGACCGTCCAGGCGGTCGAGTTCACCCCGGTCGCCGCCCCCACCGCCGCGCTCGCCTGGCCGGCGGTCGGCGACGGGGCGGTCGGCATCGCCGGGATGACCACCGCGGCGTCGACCACCGCGCCGGTGAGCATCGCGAGCATCACGAAGGTCGTCAGCAGTCTCATGGTGCTGGACCGGCTGCCGCTGGCCCCCGGCGAACAGGGCCCGGAGTTCTCCTTCACCTACGCCGACAGCGTCCGTTACTGGGACTATCGGATCGCCAATCAGTCGGCGCTCGATGTGCCGGTGGGCGGAGTGCTGACCGAGTACCAGCTTCTGCAGGGCACCCTGCTCGGCTCGGCCAACAACTACATCGACCGGCTGGCGTCGGAGATCTGGGGGTCCGACCGCGAATTCGCCGCCGCGGCCGAGGTCTGGCTCGGCGAGCGCGGACTCTCCGGCATCACCGTGGTCACGCCGTCCGGATTCGACGAGCGCAACGTCGCCACCCCGGAGGCCCTCGTGGCCCTGGGCGAGATGGCGATGCGGAATCCGGTGTTCGCCGAGATCGTGGGTACCCGGTCCGTCGACCTGCCGGGGGCCGGGACGGTCGAGAACACGAACGGCATGCTCGCCGATCCGGGAGTCGTCGGCATCAAGACGGGCACCCTCGTCGGCTGGAACCTGTTGACCGCCAAGGACGTCGTCATCGGCGACGCGACGGTCCGGCTCTACGCCGCGGCATTGAACCAGGAGGACGACGAGGCGCGCCTCGCCCTCACCCGCGCCCTGTTCGCTCAGACGGAAGCGGCGTTGCAGGCCCAGGGCCCGGCCGTCCCGGCAGGCACGGTGGTCGGGCGCGTCCTCACCGTCTGGGGCGAGCGCGTCGATGTGGTCGCCGGTGAGGACGCCGATGTCGTGCTGTGGAACGGAGCGAGCGCGACGGCGACGCCGGTGTTCGATCTCGGGGAGGAACGCGAAGCGGACGGGACGGTCGGCACCCTGACCACGACCGGTCCCGTCGACAGCACGGACACCGCCCTCGTCCTCGACGAGGACCTGGACGGTCCGAGCCCATGGTGGCGACTGACCCACCCCCTCGAACTCCTCGGCATCGCCGGAGACGACTGAGGTTTCACGCACGACGCCCCACTCCGGATCCGGAGTGGGGCGTCGTGCGTGAGGCGGGTCAGGACGGAGACGTGGAGCCGTCAGCGCCGTCGTCGAGAAGTGCCCGAGCCGCTGCGGTCTCGGCCGCCGGGAGCTGGGCGCCGACCGCCGCTCCGGCCACCGCGTCCGCCGCCTGCTCCTGCGCGCTCGCCTCCTCGTCCGCGTCGCCGGTCACGACGACCGGCGAGGATCCGGTGAGAGCCGCTTCGGCGTCGAGGTCGGTCGCCGCCTGCTCGAACTGCGACTGGTACAGGCGCCAATACGCGCCCTGCGCGGCGATCAGCTCGTCGTGCGTGCCCTTCTCCACGATGTCACCGTGCTCCATCACGAGGATGAGGTCCGCGTCGCGGATGGTCGACAGGCGGTGGGCGATGACGAACGAGGTGCGCCCCTGCCGGAGCGCGGCCATCGCGTGCTGCAGCAGCAGCTCGGTGCGGGTGTCGACCGCCGATGTGGCCTCGTCCAGGATGAGGATCGACGGATGCGCCACGAAGGCCCGTGCGATCGTGATGAGCTGGCGCTCACCGGCCGAGACGTTCGACGCGTCCTCGTCGAGCACGGTGTCGTACCCGTCCGGCAGTGCGTGCACGAAGCGATCCACGTAGGTCGCCTTCGCCGCGGCGAGCACCTCCTCGTCCGTCGCGGTCGAGCGTCCGTAGCGGATGTTCTCGCGGATGCTCCCGGCGAAGAGCCAGGGGTCCTGGAGCACCATGCCGGTGCGGGACCGCAGCTCGTCGCGCGTGATGGTCGAGATGTCCTGACCGTCGAGCGTGATCCGCCCGCCGCTGAGCTCGTAGAACCGCATGATGAGGTTCACCAGCGTCGTCTTGCCTGCGCCGGTGGGCCCGACGATGGCGACGGTCTGTCCCGGTTCCACCCGGAAGGACAGATCGGTGATGAGCGGCCGCTCCGGCGAGTACGAGAACGAGACGTTCTCGAACTCGATCACGCCCTCCCCCTCGCGAAGCGCGGGGGCCTCAGGATCGTCGGCCTCCTGCTCGTCGGCATCGAGCAGGCCGAACACCCGCTCCGCCGACGCGGTGCCGGACTGCACGACCGCGGCCATGCCGCCCAGCTCCGACAGCGGCTGGGTGAACTGCTGCGAGTACTGGATGAAGGCCTGCACGTCGCCGAGTCGCAGCTGCCCGCTCGCGACCATGAGGCCGCCGAGCACCGCGATGCCGACATAGGTCAGGCTGCCGACGAAGGTCATCGCCGGCATGATGATGCCGGAGAGGAACTGCGCCTTGAAGCTCGCCTGGAACAGCTCCTCGTTCTCGGCCTTGAACTTGTCCAGAGCGTCCTGCTCACGGCCGAACACCTTGACCAGCGCGTGCCCGGAGAAGGCCTCCTCGACCCGGGCGTTGAGCCGGCCGACCTTGCGCCACTGCGTGCCGAAGGCCTTCTGCGAGCGCGGTCCGATGACGCCGAAGATCACGCCCATGAGCGGGAGTGCCACGAGCGCCACGAGGGCGAGCTGCCACGAGATCGAGAACATCATCACGAGCACGCCGATCACCGTCAGCACGGCGGTGAGGGCACCGGACAGCGACTGCTGCATGGTCTGGGTGATGTTGTCGATGTCGTTCGTCACGCGGGAGATCAGCTCGCCGCGCTGCACCTTGTCGAAGTACGCCAGCGGGAGCCGGTTGATCTTCGCCTCGACGGACTCGCGCAGGCGCCACATGGTCCGGACCATGATGACGTTGATGACGTACCCCTGCAGCCAGCTGAGGAATGCGGCCACGACGTAGATCGCGAGGACGGCGGCGATCACCCAGCGCAGCGCGTCGAAGTCGATGCCGTCGCCGACTCGGAAGTCGCCGAGCGCTCCGACCTGATTGGCGAAGTCGGTCTGTCCGGCGTCGCGCAGGGCGTCGACCACCACGTCCTGCGGCGTCCCCGCCGGGAATCCCGGGAAGTCGCCGCTGGGCTGACCGAGCTGGATGGAGATGAAGCCGCGGTAGACGATGTTCGTCGCCTCGGCGAGCACCTTCGGGGCGGCGACGGTCAGCACGACCCCGATCGCTCCGAGGATCGACACGAAGACGAACCAGACCGCGGAGGGCTTGAGCAGCCCGATCATCCGGGCGAAGCTCGGGCCGAAGTGGTCGGCCTTGCCCGGTGCGACGCTGTCCCAGTCGCCGGAGTTCTGCCGTGCCTGCTCGGCGAGCTCGGCCTCGTACTGCTCCTCGGCGGTGAGCTCCCGCTCGGCCGTGGGCGCCGGTGTCTTGCCCCGTCCCCGGCGCCGCTGGCCCTGGGTCCCTGAGCTTGTCGAAGGGCCCGCTCCCTGGGTCCCTGGGCTTGTGGAAGGATCCTGCTCGCTCATGCGTCCACCCCCAGCTGCGACTCGACGATCTCCCGGTAGGTCTCGCTGGTCTCCAGCAGCTCCTCATGGGTGCCGACTCCGACCATCGTGCCGCCCTCCAGCACCACGATGCGGTCGGCATCGGTGATGGTGGAGATGCGCTGCGCGACCACGATCTTCGTCACCTGCGGAAGCTCCCGCCACAGCGCCTGCCGCAGCCGGGCGTCCGTGGTGAGGTCGAGCGCGGAGAACGAGTCGTCGAACACGAGCACCTGCGGGCGATGGACGAGGGCCCGCGCGATCGCGAGGCGCTGTCGCTGGCCGCCGGACACGTTCGTGCCGCCCTGGGCGATGCGGGAGTCGAGGCCGTCCGGCATCTCCTCCACGAAGTCGCGCCCCTGAGCGATCTCGAGCGCGTGCCAGAGCTCCTCGTCGGTGGCGTCCTCGCGGCCATAGCGCAGGTTGGACGCGACGGTGCCCGTGAAGAGGAAGGGACGCTGCGGCACGAGGCCGATGCTGTCCCACAGCGCCTCGACGTCGGCGTCGCGGACGTCCGTGCCCCCTACGTACACCGCACCGCCCGAGACGTCGAACAGGCGAGGGATGAGCGAGACGAGCGTGGTCTTCCCCGAGCCGGTGGAGCCGACCACCGCGACGGTCTCGCCCGGTTCGGCGGCGAAGCTGATGCCGCTGAGGACCGGGGCGTCGGCGCCCGGGTAGGTGAACTCAACGTCGTCGAACGCGACCGCTCCCGGCGTCGGGAAGGCGGTGACGCCGTCCGCCGGACGCGTCATCGTCGACTCGGTGTTCAGCACTTCACCGATGCGCTCGGCCGAGACGGCGGCGCGCGGGATCATCATCGCCATGAAGCTGGCCATGATGACGCCGCCCATGATCTGACCGATGTACTGCATGAAGGCGAACAGCGTGCCCACCTGCACGGTTCCGTTGTTGACCTCGATGCCGCCGAACCAGATGACGGCGACCACGGTCACGTTGAGGATGAGCATGAACAGCGGGAAGAGCAGCACGAACAGCGAGCCGACCTTGCGGCCGACGACCATGATGTCGGTGTTCGCGCCGCGGAAGCGCTCCTCCTCGATGCGCTCGCGGACGAAGGCCCGGACCACGCGCACGCCGGTGAGCTGCTCCCGCATGATGCGGTTCACGTTGTCGAGCTTGCCCTGGTAGCTGCGGAACAGCGGCACCATCCGGCCGATGACGAGTGCCGCGAGCAGGAGCAGCACCGGGACGGAGACGGCGATCAGCCAGCTCAGCCCGGCGTTGGTCTGCACGGCGAAGATGATGCCGCCGATCGCGAGCAGCGGCGCCGTGACGAGCATGGTCGCGCCCATCATCGCGAGCATCTGCACCTGCTGCACGTCGTTCGTGTTGCGGGTGATGAGGGAACCGGCGCCGAACTGCGAGACCTCGCGCTCGGAGAAGCCGCTGACCTTGCCGAACACGTCGGCGCGGATGTCACGGCCCGCCCCCATCGCGGCGCGGGCGGCGAAGTAGGTCGCGATGACCGAGGCGACGATCTGGCCGAGCGACACCGCCAGCATGAACAGACCGGTGCGCCAGATGTACGCGGTGTCGCCCTGCGCGACGCCGTTGTCGATGATGTCGGCATTGAGGCGGGGCAGGTAGAGGGTGGCGGCCGCGCTGGCGAACTGGAAGACCAGCACGGCGACGAGGAGCCACTTGTAGCGAGACAGATATCGGAGGAGGAGTTTTCCCAGCACAGGCGTACTTTCTCGGAAGGAGGAGGCGGCGGGTCTCCCGGCAGACGGATGCCGACCGACGACGGGCCATAGGACAGGGTGCCACGAAGCGGCGACATTCGGATCCCCCTCCGGGAGGACCTTCGCTCAGAGCGAACCATCATATGTATCGCTTGAATGACGCAACTTGTGATAGACATATGGCACAAAGAACGGAGTCCGCCATGCCGAACCCCACCCCGCCGGACATCGTCGGCGCCGCCCTCTCGTCACCGGCCGTCTCGTTCGTCGTCGGCCTCGTCATCGCCGCGCTGCTGGGCCTCACGCCCTGGTGGCGCGCGCGTGCGGCGACGGCGACCCGGCTGACGCGCGATGAAGCGGTCGCCGTCGGCGCACGCTACTCGCCCGAGCGACGGCTCCTCGCCGGCGGCGCCCTGGTGGTCCTCGGGACGGGGGTGACGGTGGAGGTGCTCGCCCGGTACGTGCTGCCGCTGAACGGCGAGGTGTCCTGGTGGCGCTACGCCGCCCCCGTGTTCGCCACCGCCGCCGTCATCGCCGCGCTGGCGCTCGCGATCAGCGTGCGGGGTGCGCGCCACGCGACGCAGCCGGTGGCCACCGGGACCCGGCGGACCTGGCTCTCGTTCAGCCCCCGCGGCGGCACCGTGGCGGCGGGTATCGCGCTGCTCGGGCTCATCCTCACGACGATCGCGGCCGGCTGCGCCTCCTCGAACATCGACGGCGGGCCCTTCGTGTTCCTGGAGATCCCCGCGCCGAACACCGACGTCGACCCGGTGCGGCTGTGGTTCTACGGATGGGCGTACGGCGTCGCCGTGCTGCTGTGCTGCGCGCTGGTCGCCGCGTCCGTCGTCTGGGCGCTGTCGACGAACGCCACGCGTCCGTTCCTCCGCCCCGAGACCGTTCCCGCCGAACACCGCGAACGTCGCCGGATCGCCGCGGGGGTCGCCCAGGTCGCGACCGGAGGCATCCTGCTCACGCTGGCCGCCGCCTGGCGGTTCATCGGGAGCGCGGGGCGGATCGGCCCCCTGACGATCGAGGGCGAGGGCACGTTCGAGATCGTCTGGCGGTATGCGGACATCGCCCGCGCGGCCGGTGCGGCGGCCCCGGTGCTGGAGGTCGTGGCCGTAGCACTCCTGGTGCTCGCGGCACCGGCCCTGCTGCCGGACGGCGCCCGCAGGTCGAGGGGTTCCGCGACGGCGGCGACGCGGCAGCCGGAGGGCGCGCGATGACGCCGCGCTCTCCGCTGTCCGCCGCCGACGATACGCTTCCGGCCCGGGACATCTATCGGCAGTTCCGCGGGCTCATCGTCTCCGGCCAACTCGGCGCCGGCGAACGGCTGCCCTCGGTCCGGCAGACGGCCGGCGACCTCGGCGTCGCTCCGGGGACGGCTGCGCGCGCCTACAAGATGCTCGAAGCCGACGGCCTGGTCGTCTCACGCACCGCGGCGGGCACGCGCGTCGCAGACTCCGCCGCCGTGCTGCCGGCGGCGGTGATCCGGAGGATCCGCGAGCTGGTCGACACCGCGCAGGAGGCCGGCCTCGGACCCGGCGATGTCACCGACGTGATCCGGGCGACCTGGGATTCGCGCCGCCGCGCCGCCGTCGTCCCCGAAGAGAGCTGAGGCGCGCGTCAGAACAGCGCCGGCTGCGGGACGTAGTCGCGGGCGGCCGCCCCGGCGTCGGGTCCGAGCTCGGCAAGGGTGGCGGGCTGCCACCGCGGGTTGCGGTCCTTGTCCACGAGCTGCGCGCGGATGCCCTCCACGAGATCGGGGTGCTCGTTCACGAACCAGAGCACCCGGCGGTACTCGCCCTCGAGCGCGGCGCGGAGCCCGGACATCTCCCGAGCCTCCCGCACGGCGTCGAGAGTGACGACGAGACCGGTCGGGGCCAGCCCGTCGAGCAGGTCGGCGACGGCCGCCGCCTCGTCGGTGCCGAGCCCGCGGAGCCGCGCCAGGATCTCGGGCACGGTCGGGGCGGCGAACGCCTCGTCGATCCACTCCCGCGCAGCGGGGAGCGACGACGGCTCCGGCGTCTCGTCGAAGAGCAGGACGATCTCGCTGGGGCTCGTCGGGTCGGCGCGGTAGGCCAGAGCCTCGCGCAGCGCGTCGAGGCGGTCGGAGGGGACGAAATGATCCGCGAAGCCCGCGTACACGGCATCGGCACCGTTCATCGTCGTCCCCGTGAGACCGAGGTACTCGCCGAGGCGCCCCGGCGCCCGCCCCAGCAGCCACGTTCCGCCGACATCGGGCGTGAAACCGATCCGGGTCTCCGGCATGGCGAGCTTCGAGCGTTCGGTGACCACACGGATCGCGGCGTGCCCCGCCAGACCGATGCCACCCCCCATCGTGATGCCGTCGGCGAGCGCGACGACGGGCTTCGGATACTCCGCGATCATGGCGTTCATCGCGTACTCGGCTCGGAAGAACTCCGCGGACTGCTCCGGATGACCCGAGGTGATCTGTCGGTGCAGGCGGCGCACGTCGCCACCTGCGCACATCCCACGCTCGCCTTCGCCGTCGATGAGGACGATCTGCACGTCGGAGTCCTCGCGCCAGGCGACGAGCGCCTCCGTGATGATCGCGATCATGTCCTCGTCGAGCGCATTGATCGCCTCAGGGCGGTTGAGCGTGAGCCGCCCGAGCGCTCCTTCGGTGCGGATGAGGACACGGGGCGCGGCGGGGGTATCGGTCACGGGTGCCAGGCTACCCCGTCGCATGCGGCCGGATTCCGCACGAAATGCGGGTTCCGGGGCGGTTTTCCGGCAGGATAGGAGGAACTGTTCATCGCAACGAGAGGTCCCGGATGCCCGAAGGACAGGTGCTCGAATTCACGAATGTGACGAAGCGCTTCAACGAGGTGACGGCCGTCTCGGACTTCTCCGCACGGGTCGAGCCCGGCGCGGTCACTGCTTTCCTCGGCCCCAACGGTGCGGGCAAGACGACGACCCTGCGCATCCTGCTCGGCCAGGTGCGCGCCACGTCCGGCACCGCCACGATCGGCGGCGTCGCGTACGCCGAGCTGCGCCAGCCGCTGCGCACCATCGGCGCGGTGCTGGAGGAGACGGCTTACCGTCCACGCCGCACGGCCAGCCGTCAGCTCACGATCGCCGCGAAGGCCAACGGCATCCGCCTGGCGCGCGTCGACGAGGTCATCTCCCTCGTCGGCCTGGAGGGCGAAGCGGACACGCGCATCGGCGGATTCTCGCTCGGCATGCGTCAGCGCCTCAGCGTGGCCCACGCACTCCTCGGCGACCCGGGAGCGCTCGTCTTCGACGAGCCGGCGAACGGTCTCGACCCGGAGGGCATCCGCTGGATGCGCCTGCTGATGCGTCGTCTCGCCGACGAAGGCCGCACGGTCCTGGTCTCCTCCCATGTGCTCAGCGAGATCGAGCAGGTCGCCGACCACGTGCTCGTGCTCTCCAAGGGACGCCTCGTGCTGTCCAGCGGCATCGAGACACTGGCCGACCCGGCCGGCGGTTCGGTGGTGGTCGATTCCGTCGATCGCCCCGGCCTCACGACCGCCCTGGTCGCCGCGGGATTCGACATCGAGGTGCTCCGCTCCGGTCTGACCGTGCGGGGGACGGACGCGAGCCGGGTGGGCGCCGTTGCGGCGGACGCCGGTATCGCTCTCAGCACCCTCGTGCAGCGCGGTCCGACGTTGGAGGATGTGTTCATCGACCTCATGCGGGGCGGGCGCTTCGACACCGCCCCGGCGCTCGATCAGACGGAGTCTCCGACGGAGGCCGATGCCGAGGTGGAGGCCGAGTCCGCGACCGACGCCGAGGCGCCTGCGGAGGAAGCTCCGACGGACGCCGTGTCGACGGATGAGGCCGCCGCGGGCACCGCCGCTGCGGCTCTCGCAGCCGGCGGCACCGCCGCCCTCGCCGACGACCTGACGACTCAGGCCACGGGCCCCGTGACCTCCGGGACGATCGCCGCCGACGCCGCCCCGACGGAGCAGGCGGAGGTGGAGGTCGCGGCGGACGAGGATGCGACCCGCGCTCTTCCCGTCGTCGCCGCGGACGCCGACACCACCCGGATCCTGCCGGTGATCGACGCGGCCGAAGACACGCAGCCTGCAGAGGCGGAACACGCCGAAGAGGGCGCGGACACGGAGGCCGAGGACGCGCCGTCGTTCGACGACATCCTCTTCGGTGCGCCCGCGCCCGCCGCCGAGTCCCCGCGGCGGTCCTTCGCCGCCCTGTTCGCAACGGCGTCTGCGGACGCGGAGGCCGAGTCGTCCGCGCAGCCGGCGGCGACGGACGCACCCGGCGAGACCGAGTCCGAGACCGAGTCCGAGTCGCCGTCGACGACCGACGATACCCCCGCCGAGGCCGTCGGCTCCGCTGCCGATGCACCGGCCGACAGCCCGAGCACCGACGCGCCCGACAGCGCCTCCGGTGACGAGGAGCCCGCGGGGGTGGAGTTCTTCACCGGCCTGGACGCCTCGTCGGCGGACGACGAGACCGCGCCGTCCGAGGACACCGCCGAGGCCGCAGCGCAGGGCGAGGACGCCTCTCCTGCGTCCGACGACGACCCGCGATCGGCCGCCGTGAGCTCGATGCTGGCCGCCGCCGCGCGTGCCTACTACGAGGACGAACCGCGCGACTACCCGCTCGCTCCGGCGGAGGAGACGTCGTCCGCCGAGGGGGCTCCGCAGGACGAGATCGGGAGCGACGAGTCTGCAGACGACACGGAGACCACGGCGGAACAGCACACCCCCGCGGACGACCGTGGGGACGAGCACCACGACGACGAACACCGCGACTGAGCCCCCGCACAGCAGAACGCCCTCCCGGTCCACCGGGAGGGCGTTCTGCATCCGGGATCAGGCCGGACGTGGTCGGATGACCGGGCGCCGGCTGCCCTTCGACACCGGGGTCGGAGCCGTGGCGACGATCTCCTCGACCGTCGTGGGCTCCTCGGAGACCGGGAGGCGCAGCGCCTGCGTCAGCGCGAGGCCGTGCCGTGTGGTCAGGATCAGGCGGTTGTACTGCGGGTCGCCTTCGAGATCGACGACCACGCTGGGGCGTCGGCGGCGGATCAGCACGAAGTCGAGGCTGCCTGCCGCTTTCCAGCTCCCGGCTGCTAGGACGCCCGGGATGTGCGTACCCGGGTTGGGGACTCCGCGGAGCCAGGTCCAGGCGTCATCCGTCAGCTGGACCTTGGTGATCGTGTCGCGCACGATGCGGACGTTCTCGCGGTGGAAGGTGGCGGCACGTTCGATGGGCGAGAGCACGACCTCGAGTTGCGTCTGGTCCAGCAACAACGTCACCATGCCCCCAGTCTGCCAGCGCCGTCCTCCCGGTTGGCTGGAAGTTGCTCACAGGAACGCAACGATCCCTTGTCGGAATCCCCCACGCTCCGCGCGCACAACTCCTTCGCGAGAACAGGCTCCCGCGCAGGAACAGGCGCTGCCGCGGGCGTAAGCCTGACTCCGCGCGAAGGCCTGATGCGGACGACCTCGCGACCACCGCTCCCTCCGCAGGCATCCGCGCGGCATCAGGCAACAGGGTCCAGCGGTGCCTGTTCCCGCGCGGACGCCGGTCCTCGCGGGAGAAAGGCAGCGGCGGCGGCGGTCAGGGGCGCGCGGTGGCGGCCGCCTGAGCGGCGTGCGGCAGGGCTTCCTCGATCCGCTGGAGCTCGTCCTCGCCGTGCGCGGCGGTGAGGAACCAGGCCTCGAAGACGCTCGGCGGCAGCGCGACGCCGTGCTCGCGCATCGCGTGGAAGAACGCCGCGTACCGGAACGACTCCTGCGCCTGCGCCTCGGCATAGTCGCGCGGGGCCGAGGCGCGGAACGATGCGCTGAAGAGGTTCCCGGCGGACGCCAGAGAGTGGGTCACCCCGGCGTCGGCGAGCGCGCGGTCGAGGGCCGAGGAGACCCGGGCCGCCGCGGCATCGACCGTCGCGTAGACCTGCGGCGTCGCGAGGCGGAGCGTGGCCAGGCCCGCGGCCACCGACAGCGGGTTCCCCGAGAGCGTGCCCGCCTGGTAGACGGGGCCGAGCGGCGCGAGGAGATCCATGACCTCGGCACGACCACCGAGCGCCGCGAGCGGCATACCGCCGCCGACGACCTTGCCGAAAGTCAGGATGTCGGGGAGGTAGTCCTCCCCCGCCTGCGCCTGGAGCCCCCAGAAACCCGCGGGGTGCACCCGGAAGCCGGTGAGGACCTCGTCGAGGATCATCAGAGCGCCATGGGCGTGCGCGGTCTCCGCGATGAGGCGGTTGAAGCCCGGCAGCGGAGGGACGACGCCCATGTTCGCGGCCGAGGCCTCCACGATGACGGCCGCGATGCGGGGACCGTGCTCGGCGAAGACGGCGGCGAGCGCCTCGGGGTCGTTGTAGCGGATCACGAGCGTCTGCGCGGCGATCGGCGCGGGCACGCCGGCCGAACCGGGCAGCGCGAGCGTGGCGACCCCGGAGCCCGCCTCGGCGAGCAGGCCGTCGGAGTGGCCGTGATAGTGACCCGCGAACTTCACGAGCAGATCACGGCCGGTCGCGCCGCGGGCGAGGCGGATCGCGGTCATGGTGGCCTCGGTGCCGGTCGAGACGAGACGGACGCGCTCCACGGGACGGATCTCGCCGAAGCGCACGCGGTCGGCGATGAGCGCGGCGAGCTCGACCTCCCCTTCGGTCGGCGCGCCGAAGGAGAGCCCGCGGGTGGCGGCCTCTTGGACGGCGGCGACGACCTCGGGCTGCGCGTGTCCGAGCAGTGCGGGACCCCAGGACGCGACGAGGTCGACGTACTCGCGACCCGCGGCGTCGGTCACGGTGGCACCGCGCGCCGAGGCGAGGAACCGCGGCGTCCCGCCGACCGACCCGTAGGCCCGCACCGGAGAGTTCACCCCGCCGGGGATCACCGCACGGGCGGCAGAGAAAAGGTCGTCATTGCGGTCGGTCATCGAGGCTCCTCCGTGATGCACGGCGCTCTCCCGGCATCCCTTCCAGGCTAACCCGCCCCCTGCCCTTCCGAGGCCGCGGCCGACGAAGGCTCAGCCGCGCAGCCAGCGGGCCGCTTCGGTGGCCCAGTACGTCAGCACCGCGTCGGCGCCCGCCCGGCGGATCGACAGCAGCGACTCGAGGACCGCGGCGCGCCGATCGATCCAGCCGTTCGCGGCGGCGGCCTCGATCATCGCGTACTCGCCCGACACCTGGTACGCCCAGACCGGGACGGTCACGGCGTCGCGGACCTCGCGGAGCACGTCGAGGAAGGCCATCGCCGGCTTCACCATGACGATGTCCGCGCCCTCGTCCTCGTCGACCAGCGCCTCCCGCACGCCCTCGCGACGGTTGCCGGGGTCGAGCTGATACGTGCGGCGGTCGCCCTGGAGCTGCGAGTCCACGGCCTCGCGGAACGGGCCGTAGAACGCGCTCGCGTACTTCGCGGCGTACGCCAGGATGAGGGTGTCGGTGAAGCCCTCGGCGTCGAGCGCCTGACGGATCACGGCGACCTGGCCGTCCATCATCCCGGACAGCCCCAGCAGCTGCGATCCCGCACGTGCCTGGGCGAGGGCCATCGAGGCGTACCGCTCCAGGGTCGCGTCGTTGTCCACCGAACCGTCTGCGGCGAGGACGCCGCAGTGACCGTGATCGGTGAACTCGTCGAGGCAGAGGTCGGTCTGCACGACGAGCGCGTCGCCGACCTCGGCCGCCAGCGCCTCGGTGGCGACGTTCAGGATGCCCTGCGGGTCGTCCGCACCGGAGCCTCGCGCGTCACGGACCGCGGGAACGCCGAACAGCATGACGCCGCCCACTCCGGCCTCGGCGGCCTCGACGGCCGCGGAACGCAGCGAGTCGATCGAGTGCTGGGCGATGCCGGGCATCGACCCGATGGCGACCGGCTCGCTGATCCCCTCGCGGACGAAGAGCGGGAGCACGAGCTGACGCGGCTCGAGAGAGGTCTCACGCACGAGGTCGCGGACGGCGCGCGACTGACGCAGTCGGCGCAGACGGATGTCGGGGAAGCTCACGGCGCGAACTCGTCTGCCGCGTGCGGAAGGGTGAACTGCGACACGGCATCGATCAGCGCATCGATGGTCTGCCGATCGGCGACCACCGAGACGGGCAGGCCGGCGCGCTCGGCGTCCTTGGCCGTGCGCGGGCCGATCGCCGCGAGCAGCGTCTCGTCCGGGATCTCGGGGAACTGCTCCCGCACCTGCTCGGCCACCGAACCGCTGGTGATGAGGATCGCGTTGATCCGGCCGTTCTCGACGTCGCGGCGGATGCGCTCCGTCACCGGAACGCCGACCGTGCGATAGGCGACGACGCCGTGCACGTCGTGTCCTGCGTCGGACAGCAGGATGCTCAGGACGGGCTTGGCGATCTCGCTGCGCAGCGCCAGGATGCGGCGGGGCTCGTGCTCCAGAGCGATGAGCTGCTGCGCCATGCCCTGCGCGGAGTTGTCCTGTTCGGGGACCAGGGCCACCTCGTAGCCCACGGCCTGCAGCGCCGCGGCCGTCGTCTCCCCCACGGCCGCGATCTTCGTGGTCTTCGGCACGACGGCACGGTGGGCGAACAGCACATCCACCGTGGTCGCGCTCGTGACGGTCAGCCAGTCGAACTCGCCGGCCGCGAGCTGCTCCAGCGCGCGGTCGAGGGTCGCCTGATCCGTGGTCGGAGCGAAGTTGATGAGCGGGGCGACGACGGGGACGGCGCCGAGAGCGCGGAGGCTCGCGGCGACGCTGTCGCCCCAGGGGCCGCCACGGGGCACGAGGATGCGCCAGCCGTCCAGCGGTCGGTCCTGCTTGCTTTCAGAAGTGGTCATGACAATTCGGATTGCTCTTGAGGGACGAGGTCGGCCGCCCCTTGATCGAGCAGCCGACGGGCAACAGCGAGCCCGAGCTCACGCGCTGCGTGCATCGGGTCTGCACCATCGGCAGCATCCGCACCATTGCCACTGCCGTTCCGATGAATATACTCCCCGTTCAGGGCTTCCGTGACGTCCAGACCGATCCGCCGACCGCCGTCCGGGGCGTAGACGACCGTCCTGACGCGGATCTCGGAGTCCTGGACGACGGCGTGCGCCGCCATGGGGGCTTGACAACCGGCGTCCAGTCCCTCCAGCATGGCGCGCTCGACGGTGATGGCGAGCCGGGTCTCCCGATGATCCAGCGCCGACAGTGCCGTGCGCAGCTCCTCCGGCGCGTCCGCCCGTGTCTCGACGGCCAGGGACCCCTGGCCGGGAGCGGTCGGCCATTCCGCGAGGCCGAGCTCCTCGCGATGCAACGGCGAGTCCGTGCCGAGGCGCGAGAGGCCCGCGGCGGCGAGGATCACGGCATCCAGCTCTCCGGAGGCGACGCGCGCGAGACGGGAGTCGACGTTGCCGCGGATGTCGACGACGTGGGCGCGGGGCGCACGACGGTGGACCTGGGCGATGCGTCGCGGCGACCCGGTACCCACGGCGCTCCCCGCCGGGAGCTCGTGCAGGGGAATGCCGTGGCGGGTGAGCACGACGTCGCGGGCGTCTTCCCGCCGGGGCGTCGCGGCGATGACGAGCGACTCCGGAACCGCGGTCGGGAGGTCCTTCAGCGAGTGCACGAGGAAGTCGCACTCGCCGGCGAGGAGGGCTTCGCGGAGACGGGTGGCGAAGATGCCGAGGCCGCCGATCTCCGACAGCGAGGCGCGGTTGGTGTCGCCCTCGCTGGTGATCGGGACGAGTTCGACGCGACGACCGGTGACCTTCTCCAGTGCGGCGGCGACATGACCGGACTGCGCCTGCGCGAGCGCGCTGCGACGGGTGCCGAGACGGATGGGGGTGCTCATGGCGCTTACTGCAGCACGTCCGCGATCTCGTCGAAGCGCAGGCGGCGCCCGGTGTAGAACGGCACCTCCTCCTTCACGAACATGCGGGCGTCGGTGTAGCGGAGATCGCGCATCATGTCGACGAGATCGGTCAGCTCGTCGGCCTCGAGCGGCAGCAGCCACTCGTAGTCACCGAGGGCGAAGGAGGCCACGGTGTTGGCGATGACGCCGGTGAATGCCGCACCCTTGCGCCCATGATCGGCGAGCATCGCACGACGCTCGCTCTCCGGGGCGAGGTACCACTCCGGCGTGCGGACGAACGGGTAGAGGCAGAGCCAGTCCTTGGGCTCGATGCCGCGCAGGAAGCCGGGGACGTGCGCGCGGTTGAACTCCGCGTCACGGTGAACGCCCATGACGTTCCACACCGGGAGGAGCGAGCGCAGCATCTCGGTGCGGCGCAGGCGGCGGAGAGCCTTCTGCAGCTCCTCGGCGGTAGCGCCGTGCAGCCACACCATGAGGTCGGCGTCGGCCTTGAGCCCGGAGACGTCGTAGAAGCCGCGGACGGTGACGCCGGAGTCCTCGATGTGCGAGACGATCGACTCGAGCTCGGTCGCATCGTTCTCGGTCACGGGGGCGTCGGGGTTGCGTCGCCAGACGGCCCAGAGGGTGTAACCGGACGGGTTCTCTTCGCGCAGGTCGGACATGATCCCAGTCTGCCCCCTTTGCGGAGGCGCCGCTAATCAGGGGAATACTGCCCCCGCCCGAGGGCGGTGCGGGGGTCGCTCAGCGCGCGATGGCGCGGGCGATGGCCCACACGGCCCCGCCGACGGCGGCGGCGATCCCGACCGTCGCGGCAATCGCGGCAACCGGGTTGCGGTCGGCGAACACACGCGCCTTGACGGCGGCCCGCGCCGACGCCTTCTCGACGCGCCGCGGGATGTTCCCCTTGACCTCGATGGCGGCGAGGGCCGCCTTCAGCTCGGCGCGCGCGGAGGCGACGGGATCG
Organism: Microbacterium paraoxydans; assembly: GCF_900105335.1. NCBI lineage: Bacteria > Bacillati > Actinomycetota > Actinomycetes > Micrococcales > Microbacteriaceae > Microbacterium > Microbacterium paraoxydans. The sequence continues at coordinate 1,687,713 of NZ_LT629770.1, forward strand.
ACGATTCCCGCGGGGACCGCGGTGCGCGGCAGCGACTCAGGGGTGCTCATCGCCGGCCTCCTTCACGATTCGGATGTCTTCGGCCACGGCCTGTGCCGGGTTCTGGCGACGGAGCACCTTGCGGAACTTCAGGATGCCGAGCAGTGCGAACAGCAGCACGGCGATGATGAGGATGCCGAACACCGCCAGAGCGGACAGCCACACCGGCCACCATGACGCCAGTCCCGCGATCGCGAACACGAGGATGACGGGCACGGCCCAGAACAGGAAGAACAGCGCGACGAGGAACCAGACGGAGCCGACCCCCGCGTCCTTCGCGGTGCGCGACACCCACGCCTTGGCCGCGTCGATCTCGGCCTTGACGAGATTGGTGACGAGCTCCGGCAGGTCGCCGAGCAGCGTCAGCAGACTGTCGTCGGCGCGATCCCGATATCCGCGGGGCATGTCAGTCGTCGGACTTCCGCGGGGCGGGCTTCTTCGCGGCCGGCTTCGAGGCAGCGGGTTTCTGGGCCTCGGCGGCGCGCTCCTTGACCTCGTCGACCGCGTCCTCCGCGGCGTCCGAGATCTCCTCGGCCGCGTCCTTGCCGGAGGCGATGACGGCATCGAGCTTCTGCCCGGGCGTGCCGTCCCCGGTGACCGACTTGACGATCTTCACGGCGCCGGTCCAGACGGCGCCCGGAACCGCGGCGGCCTTGTCGCCGACGAAGCCCTTGACCTTGTCGACGCGCTCCTGCACGGGGTCGGTGTTCCAGACCTTCAGCCACTGCGTCTTGATCTGCTCGTAGCGCTCGCGTCCTGCGCGGGTGCCGAGCACATAGCCGACGCCGAGTCCGACGACGAGTCCGATCTTCCCCTTCATGGGGTCTCCTCACGTTGTTCCGGCTGTGGTCCGTCCCGGGGGACGCCGATCGCCCGCGTCTCCACCGCGATCAGGTACCCAGCGTAACGCCGTATGCCGATTTCGGCATCAATCGATCAGAGGGTTGACACGGAGCCGCCGAGCGCACTCGCGCGTGCTCGGCGGACGCTCAGTCCCAGAGGAGAGCGCGGCGCAGGCGGTCCGCCTCCTCCACAGCATCCGGCACGACCTGCGCGAGCCCCGTGCCCGCGAGCCAGGCACCCACAGCGGCCAGCCCTGGCACGGCCTGCACGGCCTGACGCGCCGCGGCACGCCGCTCCCCCGAGCCGATGATCGACGCGGGCTGTGCCTGCACGAAGCGCCCACGATGACCCGCCACGACCTGGTCGGGCGACAGCGGGACACCCAGGAGCGCCGAGGCCTCCCGACGGGCGAGGTCGATCGCGGCCTCGTCATCCAGCGCCGCGGTGGCCGCCGGTTCCCCCTGCGCACCGAAGGAGACGCGGACCACCTCACGGTCGCCCGCGGCCTCCCGCACCCACGACCACTTCGCCGTGGAGTGCGTGAGCGCCTTCGCCGTGTGGCTGTGCGGGACGGTGAGCACGCCGGTGCCGCGGGGCGGGGTGCGCAGCGCGGGCGCATCGAGCAGCAGACTGATGATCTCGATCTCGGGGGCGAGCGCGGCGTCGGCGGCCGCGAGGGCAGGCACGACGCCCGCGAGCAGTTCCCGCGCCGTGTGCTCGGAGGTCGCGACGATCACCGCGTCGGCGACGAGTTCCGCCTCCTGGGTCGCCTCCTCCCCCTCGATCGGCTCGTCTGCGTCGGGCTCCTCGACCACGATGCGCCAGGTGGTGCCGTCGGTGGTGAGACGACGGGCTCGGACGCGAGTGCGGACGGTCGCACCGAGTTCGTCGAGGTCGGCTGCGAGGGCGTCGACGAGCTCGCTCATGCCGCCGACGAGGCCCTCCACGGCGGCACCCGGAGTCTTCGCGCCGCGCGACGCACCCTCTCCGCGGAGGGCCAGCACCGCACCGGACAGGGATCCGACGCGGGTCAGGGCGGCGTTGAGTCCGGGGGCGGCGACATCGATGTCCACGTCGTCCGGGGAGGCGGAGTAGACCCCCGTGGTGACAGGCGCGACGAGGCGGTCACGCACCTTCTCCCCCATGCGCGAGGCGACGAGGCGACCGAGGCTGAGCTGGTGCCCGATCGTGAGCGGCGGGCGCACCCGGTCGAGATAGGCCCGCCAGGCGCCGGACCAGCCGATGATGCGGCGGACGTCGTCCTGGAACGGGTTGCCGGGGATGCCGAGGATGCCGCCGGCCGGGAGCGGAGCCGCGCCACCGCCGGGGAGTCCGGCGAGCCACGCCCCTCCCGCCTGCGGCGTCACGACGCGGTCGGAGAGGCCGAGGTCGTCCACGAGTGCCCGGACATGGCCGCCCTTCGTCGCGTAGCTCTCCGCCCCGGCGTCGACGACGACCCCGTCCAGGGCGACCCGACGGATCACGCCGCCCAGGGCCTCGGACCCCTCGAGCAGCGTCACCCGCATGCCGACCTTCGCGCACTCGCGGGCGGCCACCAGTCCGCCGACGCCACCGCCCACCACGACGACGTGCTTCCGTGCGGCGCGGGCGGCAAGGTCGGCCGGTTCGGCGGGTGCGGGGTGCTCGGGGCTCATGCCTCCATCCTTTCACCGCCCCTGTGCTTCGAATCGCCCGATTGGCCGGATAATCGCCGCCGATGCCGCCAGGTGCGCGATTCGAACGGAGGTCAGGCCCGACCGCGCTTGCGGACCTCGCGGAGCACGATCTGCTCGGGGCAGACGGTGGAGAGGAAGTCGCCGACGGAGAGGGCGAGGCGCTCGCCGACGAGCGAGTAGAAGATGCGGTTGGCGTCGCGACGCTCGCTGACGAGGCCCGCCTGCCGGAGCACGCTCAGGTGCCGGGAGATGGTCGGTCCGCTCGCGGAGAACCGGGACGCGATCTCCCCCGCGGCGAGCTCCCCCTCCTTGAGGTCCTGCAGGATCTGCCGCCGGGTGGGATGGGCGAGCGCCGCGAAGATGTCGGATGCGCTGTCGGCCATGCTTGCAATATAGCACCTTCGCTAGATACAGTTTCGCCAGGTAGCTAATTAGCGAAGGAGAACACCATGAAGGTCGCCATCACCGGAGGCAGTGGATTCGTCGGCCGCGCCCTCGCCGATCGCCTGGAGGAGCCCGTGGTGATCTCCCGACGCTCCGGAACGGACGTCACGGACGTCGACGCGCTGACCGCGGCCTTCGCCGGATGCGACGCGGTGGCCCACTGCGCCGGGATCAACCGGGAGATCGGCGACCAGACCTTCCGCCGCGTGCACGTGGAGGGGACGGCTGCCGTCGTCGAAGCCGCCCGCCGCGCCGGTGTCCGACGCCTCGTCATGGTGAGCTTCCTCCGCGCCCGTCCCGACTGCGGCTCCGGCTACCACGAGTCGAAGTGGGAGGCCGAGGAGATCGTCCGCGGCTCCGGGCTGCCGCACACGATCCTGAAGTCCGGGATGATATACGGCCCCGGCGATCACATGGTCGACCACGTGACCCGCGCCGTCCGCACCCTCCCCTTCTTCTGGACGGTCGGCTACCGCGAACGCACCGCCCGCCCGGTCCCGGTCGAGGACGCCGCGGACGTGCTGGTGGCCGCGCTGGAGGGGCGGATCCCGGAGCCGACGGTTGCGGTGATGGGCGCGGACGAGATGACGCTCGGAGAGGCCATCCGCCGGATCGCCCGTGTCGCCGGACGCCGCCCCGCCTTCCTCCCGGTGCCGACCTGGGTCGTACGGGTGCTCGCGCAGCTCACGGAGTGGACCATGGTCGTGCCCCTAGTGGCGAAGGCGCAGGCGCGGATGCTCGCGGAGGGTGTGAGCGAGCCGGCCCCGTGGGCGCCGGAGCCGCCGGAGGACATCCGCCCCTCACGGCCGTTCGACGAGGACAGCATCCGCGCGGCACTGCCCACCGGGCGCTTCGGCCTGTCGGACCTGCGGCTGGCGCGCGCGCTTCGAATCGCCTGATTTGCTGCATCTGGGCCGCAGATGCCGCAAAGCAGGCGATTCGAACGGAGGTCAGCCGGCGTGCACGAGCTCGACGATGCGCGTGAGCTGATCGGGGTCGGTCTCCGGGGGCACGCCGTGGCCGAGGTTGAGGATGTGCCCGCGGGCCGCGCGACCGCGCTCGAGCACGTCGCGGACATGCGCCTCGAGCACCGGCCACGGCGCGCCGAGGAACGCGGGATCGATGTTGCCCTGCACCGAGACGTCGGGGCCGAGGATCGCGGCGGCCTCATCGAGGGGCAGGCGCCAGTCGACCCCCACACCGTCCGCGATGCCGTCGAGCCGCATATCGCCGAGGAAGGGACCGGTGCCGACGCCGAAGTGGATGGTCGGGACGCCGATGCCGTCCAGAGCGGTCCGTGAGTGCGGCGCCACGAAGGCGCGGTAGTCGGCGGGGCTGAGCGAGCCCGCCCAACTGTCGAAGAGCTGCACGACCGCGGCGCCCGCATCGCGCTGCGTCTCCAGGAACCGCCGCGAGATCTGCGCCAGCCAGCCCGCGAGACGGTGCCAGGCCTCGGGCTCCGCGTGCATCATGCCGCGGGCGCGCAGGTGCTCCTTGGACGGACCGCCCTCGACGAGGTACGCGGCGAGCGTGAAGGGGGCTCCCGCGAAGCCGATGACCGGGGTGTCGCCGAGCTCCGCGACGACGATGCCGACAGCCTCCGCGATCGCGCTGCCGTCCAGGCTCTCCGGATCGATCGCCGTGATGCGGTCGACGTCCGCGACCGTCCGCACCGGGTTCGCGAAGACGGGGCCGCGGCCGGGCTCGATCTCGACCTCCACGCCGGCGAGACGCAGCGGGATGACGATGTCGCTGAAGAACACCGCCGCGTCGACGCCGTGCCGTCGGACCGGCTGGAGGGTGATCTCGGCGGCGAGGTCAGGAGTGAGGCAGGCGTCGAGCATCCTCGTGCCGACCCGCAGCTCCCGGTACTCGGGCAGGGAGCGGCCGGCCTGGCGCATGAACCAGACCGGAGCGGTGGCGGGGCGGTCGCCGGTGAGGGCGCGCAACAGCGGGGCGTCGGAGAGTGCCATGCGTCCATCCTCCCATCCGGCGTATAGGGAGCAGCCGAGTCTCGGCTTCGGATGCTCGGGTACAATCGAAGGGTGCTGCTGTGTGTGACGGCGAGTCACAAGACCGCCTCCTTCGAACTGCTCGAACGCCTGAGCCGCACCCCCGACGACGTCGCTCCCACCATCGTGGGCATGGCGCCGTGCGTGCAGGGTGCCGTGGTCCTGGCGACGTGCAACCGCTTCGAGGCGTACGTGGAGATGGACGAGCCGGTGACAGCGGCCGGCGCCATCGGCGTGGAAGCCGTGATCGAGGCGGTCGAGTCCGCGACCGGCATCTCCGCCGCCGATCTCGACGGCGCCTATGCCGTGCACTCCGGCCGCCGCGTCGCCGAGCACCTGTTCTCCGTCGCCTCGGGCCTCGAGTCCGTCGTCTCCGGTGAGGGCGAGATCGCCGGCCAGGTCCGTCGGGCGCTCAAGTCCGCCCGGAAGGACGGCACCACCTCCCCCGAACTCGAGCGGCTGTTCCAGCGCGCGAGCCAGGCGCAGCGCAAGGTCAAGAACGTCACCGCCCTGGGCCGCGCCGGTCGCTCGCTCGTGCGCCTCGCGCTGGAGCTCGCCGACAGCCGCATCGCCGACTGGTCCGCCGAGCGCGTGCTGCTGGTCGGCACGGGCGCCTACGCGGCGGTCACCCTCGCGACCCTGCGCGAGCGCGGCGCCGTCGACATCTCCGTCTACTCCCCGTCCGGTCGCGCGGAGATCTTCGCAGCCAAGCACGACATCCGCCCGGTGCCGTCCGAGGAGTACGCCCGCACGGCGGCGCACTCCACGCTGCTGATCACCTGCACCACCGCGACCGAGCCCGTGCTCGGCCCGGAGCACCTGCAGCTCCCGGTCGGCCTCGCCGCCGCGGGCTGCCCCGTCGCCGCGACCAGCGGCACCACCGGGGTCCCGAGCCGGCTGGTGGTCGACCTCGGCATGCCGCGGAACGTCGACCCGGCCGTGGCCGCGCTGGAGGGCGTCGCGCTGCTCGACCTGGAGACCATCCGCCTGCACGCTCCGCTGGAGGAGCTGCAGGCGACGGACGCCGCCCGGAGCGTCGTCCGCGAAGCCGCGGAGACCTTCCACGTGGTCGGTGCCCGCCAGAGCGTGACCCCGTCGGTCGTCGCGTTCCGCTCGCACATCTTCGAACTGCTGGAGCGCGAGATCGATCGTGCGCGTGCGCGTGGCGACGAGGACGGCAAGGTCGAGCAGGCCCTGCGGCACCTCTCGGGCGTGCTGCTGCACACGCCGACCGTGCGGGCTCATGAGCTCGCCGCCGCCGGTCGCGCGGACGAGTTCGCCGCCGCGCTGTCGACGCTGTACGGGATCACCCCTGCCGCGGACGCCGTCGAGGACGCCGCCACAGCCTGATCCCGTGTGAGCGAGACGGGAGGCGCTGTCCTCCACATCGCCGGAGACACCGCCCCGACGCCTGTGGAACGAGAGCCGCTGGTGCTGCAGGTCGACATGCTGATGGACCGGACCGCGAGAACCATGGGCTGCGGGAGGATCCGCGCTGTGGGAGCGTGGGGCACGAGGAGGTGCGAATGACACAGGATCTGTACTCGGACGCGAGGCTGTACGACCTCCTGTTTCCGACGAGCGAGGCAGCCGTGGATTTCTACCGAGCCGAAGCCGACCGCGTGGGCGGTCGTGTGCTCGAGCTCGGATGCGGAACTGGTCAGAAGCTGATACCGATCGCGGCCGACGGGCACCCGAGCGTCGGCCTCGACCTGTCGCTCGACATGCTGGATGTGGCGCGTCAGAAGGCTGACGAGCGCGGCGTGTCCGTCGAGTGGCAGCACGGCGACATGCGCGACTTCGACCTGGGCGACGAGTTCGACCTCATCTTCATCGCGGGCAACGCTCTGCTGCACCTGCACGAGGCTGACGACATCGTGCAGTGCTTCCGCGCGGCACGGCGGCACCTCGCGCCCGGCGGACGGTTCGCTTTCGACGTCTTCCATCCCGACGTGCGGCTCCTGGCTGACGCCGACGGCGTCCGGCGCCCGCGCACGACATTCGCCGATCCCGACCGCGGCGACGTCCGCGTGGACGTCGCGGACGCCTACGATGCCGCCGCACAGGTGACGCGCGGCACCTGGTACTTCTCGACGGATTCCGAGCCCGACTTCCAGACGGTGTCCATCGAGGTGCGGAGCATCTTCCCCCAAGAACTGCCGGTACTCCTTGCGCATGCCGGACTCCGACTGGTCGAGCGCTTCGGCAGCTGGGACGGCAGCCTCTTCGGGGCGGGCTCCTCGACCCAGCTCTGCATCTGCGAATCCGCCACCCCGTAGTGAGAGAGGATGGGACTCATGGCCCTTCACATCACCGGAGACACCGCCGCCGACGCCCTGCTGACCGAGAACCCGACGGCTCTGCTGATCGGCATGCTGCTGGACCAGCAGATCCCCATGGAGACCGCGTTCACCGGACCGCTCAAGATCGAGCAGCGGACGGGAGCCGCCGATGCCGCGGCGATCGCCGGGATGGCACCCGAGGAGTTCCTGGAGGCCTTCCGGCAGACCCCCGCGGTGCACCGGTTCCCGGGCGCCATGGCGACGCGGGTGCAGACGCTGTGCCAGGCGCTCGTCGACGACTGGGACGGGGACGCCGCCGCCCTGTGGACGCGCCCGTCGACAGGCTCAGGGGCCCAGCCGAGCGGTGCCGAGGTGCTCAAACGCCTCAAGGCCCTTCCCGGCTTCGGTGAGCAGAAGGCGAAGATCTTCCTCGCCCTCCTCGGCAAGCAGTACGGGTTCACCGGCGAAGGGTGGCGCGAGGCCTCGGCCCCGTATGGCGAGGACGGGTCGTACCGCAGCGTCGCCGACATCGTGTCGCCGGAGTCGCTGACGAAGGTGCGCGAGCACAAGAAGGCGATGAAGGCCGCGGCGAAGGCGGCGAAGTAGTGCAGCCGACCGGGGACGACGTCGCGGGGCTGATCGCCCGCTCCTCCCCGGCCGTGCGTCGCCGTGATGCGGAGACGCTGACCGCTCTCCTGCAGGACATCACCGGGCGCGAGCCGCAGACCTGGGGGTCGATCATCGGGTTCGGCTCCTGTCACTACCGCTATCCCACCGGGACGGAGGGCGACAGCGGCATACTGAGCTTCGCCCCCCGGAAGGCCGCGACCACGATCTACCTCCTCGACGGGGTGGACGCCTAGGTCGAGTCCGCGGCGACGCGCGCATGCACCTGACGGTCACGTCGTAGCTCTCGTCCTGTCGCCGAGACCCCGGGTTCCCGCCGAACCCCGGCGTGCGGACGTGCGGAGCCCGGGGTCTCGGCGGGAAGGCGGGGTCTCAGGCGGTGGCCACCCCCTCTTCAACCTGCACGCGCCGTGCGTCCGCCGCGTGACGACGCCACCGCCGGTCGTGCGTCACCGTGACGACGGCGGCGGGATGGTCGACAAGGGCGCCCTCGAGCTGCTCCACGAGCTCGGGATCGAGGTGGTTCGTCGGCTCATCGAGCAGCAGCAGATCGAACGGCGACGCCAGGGCGACCGCGAGATCCAGCCGCCGACGCTGCCCGACGGAAAGAGCCCGCACGTCGCGCTTCACCTCCGACCCGCGGAAGAGTCCATGAGCCAGGAGAGCGCCCTGTGCGTCCACCGGCGGCGTCCCGGTCCGAGCCGCGAACACCTCGACGGCGGAACCCCGCAGGCGCGCGTCGACCTCCTGCCGGAGGAACGCGATCCGCAGCCCGTCCCCGCGGACGAGCGTCCCGGATGCGGGGAGGAGCTCGCCGGCGAGGAGGCGGAGGAGTGTCGTCTTCCCGGCTCCGTTCGGCCCGGTCATGAGCCACCGCGAACCGGCCTCGATCGTCCACCGCGACACGTCGAGCCGTCGTCCCGGTGCGCGGAGGGAGACGGCATCGAGGGTCAGGAGCGGGTCGTCGAGCGGTGCCCGATCCTCTGCCGCGACCACGAACCGCAGCGGCTCGGGCGGCGCCGGGCACGGGTTCTCCCGCAGCCGCGACAACCTCTCCTTCGCCATGCGGATGCGTCCGACGGCACCGTGGTCGCGGCTCCGCGCCCGGAACGCGCCATGACCGAAGCCGTCGAGTTCGAGCTTGCGCGGGATCGACTGCAGCCGGAACGCGTTGGCGGCGAGCAGGGCCTCGGTGCGGGCGACGTCGGCCTTCCACTCCTCGTGGCGCGCAGCCGCCGCCCGGCGTTCCGCCTCGCGCGCCCGCAGGAAGCCGGCGTAGCCATCGCCGTAGCGCCGGATCCGTCCGTCCTCCACCTGCGCGACAGCCTTCGCGAAACGGTCCAGGAAGTCACGATCGTGCGTCACGACCACCAGCGCTCCCCGGTGCGCCGCGAGACGCTCCTCGAGCCAGGCCAGCGCGCGGTCGTCGAGGTCGTTCGTGGGCTCGTCGAGGAGCAGCAGCTCGGCTCCGGAAGAGAGGGCGACCGCGAGAGCGAGCCGCGCCCGCTCTCCGCCCGACAGCGCGGCCACCGGTCGCCCGCGATCCAGCCCGCCCACTCCGAGCTGTTCGAGGGCGGTGTCGATGCGATGGTCGACCCCGTATCCGCCGCGGGACTCGAGACGGTCCTGCAACAGGGCCACGGCGGTCATCTGCTGCGCACGCTCGGAAGGGGTCGCGGCGGCGAGGAGGTCGTAGGCATGGCCGAGTTCGCGCTCCAGCGCGCGGAGGTCGCCGAGGAGCTCGTCGATGGCGTCGGCCACCGTCGCTCCCTCCGCGAACACCGGATTCTGCCGGACGTGCGCGATCCCACCGGGAAGGTCGATCCGCACATCCCCGGACGTCGGCGCGAGAGAACCTGCGAGCAGATCGAGCAGCGTCGACTTCCCCGCGCCGTTGTCGCCGATGACGGCGAGGCGGTCGGTGGGGGCGACGACGAGGTCGATCCGGTCCAGGACGAGTCGGTCGGCGAACCGGACGGAGGCGGCCTGCAGCGCGCACTCGCGATGAGCGCGGGCCGAGGACTCGGAAGGGGTCGAGAGTACAGGGAACATGAGGGGTCCTCTCCAGCGGCGCACGCGCACCGCCGGGATCTGCGTCGATGACGCGGGGAACAGGAACCTCGACCGCACCCGGAGTCGGGCGCGTTCGCTCAGGACCCACCGCGGAGAGGATCTCTCGACGCGGCGTCCCGATCTAGCGAATCAGAGTACCCACGAGGAGCGACCATAGCAGGGTCGCTCAGCGCCCGCCAGACCCCGTTTTCTCGCCGAGACCCCGACGCGTGCCCGCATGCAACCCGGGGTCTCGGCGAGGACCCGGGGTCTCAGCGTCAATGGCGGGGGCGGGAGGAGAGGCGGGGGAGGGCGAAGAGGAGGATGATCGCGAGGACGATGCCGCGGACGATCCAGAGGCCGGGCTCCCAGATCACCTCGTAGTTCCCGGGGAGGCCGAGGAACGCGGCGATGATGGAGCCCCACGACGCGCGACCGCTGCTGTCGGTGTCGATCGAGAGTCCACCCACGATGCTCAGCACGCCCAGGCTCAGCAGCACGATCGGCATGATGAGGGCGCCGGGCTTCGCCTCCCCGCGCGCGATCAAGCGGATCACGGTCACGATCGAGACGAGGGGGAACACGAAGAAGAACCAGACGAGGGCCCCGAGCAGCAGCCCCACGACGATGAAGACCGGCACCCAGAGGAGCATCCAGGGGCCTTCGTCGGCGATGAAGTAGTCGGGGTCGCGGAGGATCGCGACGACGAAGCCCGCCAGGGTGCCCAGCGGCAGCACCGCGAGAACCCACCAGAACACGGCCTTCGGCACGCGTTTCCGGTCCCCCAGCCGCGTCATCACGATCTGGATGATGACCGCCGCCGCGAGCGCCGGAATGCCGAACATCGCGATGATGGGCCCGGCGCCGTCGTTCTCCCGCAGGTCGAGCACCGTGAGGATCATCCATGACACGGCGAGCGCCCCGAGCACGATGGCCGCGACCGGACGCACGGGCGAGGCTTCTCGCCGTGCGCCGGCTCCCCCCGGTACTGTCACGTCAGGCGCCGCGGAGGCGCTCCGTCAGGTAGGCGTGCAGCTCGTCGATCGGGACGCGCTCCTGCGCCATCGTGTCGCGGTCGCGCACGGTCACGGCACGGTCGTCGAGCGAGTCGAAGTCGACCGTGACGCAGAACGGCGTGCCGATCTCGTCCTGGCGGCGGTAGCGGCGGCCGATCGCACCGGCGTCGTCGAAGTCGACGGCCCACGAGCCGCGGAGCGTGTCGGCGACCTCGCGGGCGAGCGGCGACAGGTTCTCGTTGCGCGACAGCGGGAGCACCGCCGCCTTGACCGGAGCCAGGCGCGGGTCGAGCTTGAGCACGGTGCGGGTGTCGGTGCCGCCCTTGGCGTTGGGCACCTGCTCCTCGACGTACGCGTCGACGAGGAAGGCCATCATCGCGCGGGTCAGGCCGAAGGACGGCTCGATCACGTACGGCGTATAGCGCTCGCCCGTGGCCTGGTCGAAGTAGGTCAGGCTCTGGCCGGAGGCCTCGCTGTGGCTGGAGAGGTCGTAGTCGGTGCGGTTGGCGACGCCCATGAGCTCGCCCCACTCCTTGCCTGCGAAGCCGAAGCGGTATTCGACGTCGATGGTGCCGGCCGAGTAGTGCGCGCGGTCCTCCTCCGGCACGTCGAACTGGCGCATGTTCTCCGGGTCGATGCCGAGGTCGATGAACCAGTTCCAGCACGCCTCGACCCAGTGGTCGAACCACTGCGGCGCCTCGGCGGGCGGCGTGAAAAACTCGATCTCCATCTGCTCGAACTCGCGGGTGCGGAAGATGAAGTTGCCGGGGGTGATCTCGTTCCGGAACGCCTTGCCGACCTGGCCGATGCCGAACGGCGGCTTCTTGCGGCTCGCGGTGAGCACGTTCGAGAAGTTCACGAAGATGCCCTGCGCGGTCTCGGGGCGCAGATAGTAGAGGCCGGACTCGTCATCGACGACGCCGAGGTACGTCTTCACCAGACCGGAGAAGGCCTTCGGCTCGGTGTACTGCCCCTTGGTGCCGCAGTTCGGGCAGGGGATGTCGGCGAGACCGTTCTCGGCCTTGCGGCCCTTGCGCGCCTCGAAGTCCTCGATGAGGTTGTCGGCACGGAAGCGCTTGTGGCACTGCAGGCACTCGACGAGCGGGTCGGTGAAGGTCGCGACGTGACCCGAGGCCTCCCACACGCGCTTCGGCAGGATGATGCTGGAGTCGAGGCCGACCATGTCGCCGCGGCCGCGCACGAAGGTCTGCCACCACTGCCGCCGGATGTTCTCCTTCAGCTCGGTGCCGAGGGGTCCGTAGTCCCAGGCCGACCGGGAACCGCCGTAGATCTCACCCGCCTGGAAGACGAAACCGCGGTGGCGGGCGAGGGCGATGACCTTGTCGAGGCGGGACTGTTCGGCCACGGTGGCTCCAATGGTCGGATGCGGAGAATGCCCGTGAGCACGGGCACCCCCATTCTATCCGGGGCCTGAGCGCAACCCCTGGCCGCGGGACCCGCGGGAGGAGTACCGTCCCACGCATGAGCACCACCGCGCAGCCGCCCGCCTCCCGCGACGAGGACACCCGCTTCTTCGGACAGCCGTGGTCGCTCGTGCACATCTTCGGCGTGGAGATGTGGGAGCGCTTCAGCTTCTACGGCATGCAGGGCATCCTGCTCATCTACCTGTACTTCTCGGTGGCCGATGGCGGCCTCGGCCTCCCGGAAGCGGTGGCGGGCGGGATCGTCGGCGCGTACGGCGGCTCGGTGTACCTGTCCACGATCCTCGGGGCCTGGCTCGCCGATCGACTGTTCGGCTCCGAGCGGGTGCTGTTCGTCAGCGCCATCGTCATCGTCTCGGGCCACCTCGCCCTCGCACTCCTGCCGGGGTTCGTCGGCGTCGGGGTCGGACTCGTGCTCGTGGCCCTGGGCTCGGGCGGTCTGAAGGCCAACGCCACGTCGGTCGTGGGGACGCTGTACCGTCCGGACGACGAACGACGCGACGCCGGGTTCTCGCTGTTCTACCTCGGCATCAACCTCGGCGCCTTCCTCGGTCCGATCCTCACCGGACTGCTCCAGTCGACCCTGGGCTTCCACTGGGGGTTCGGCCTCGCCGCCCTCGGCATGACGCTGGGTCTCGTGCAGTACTCGTTCGGCCGCCGCGGCCTGCCCGCCTCCGCGCGCGAGGTGCCGAACCCGCTCCCCCGCGCGCGCTACCCGCTCGTCGCCGGCATCGCGGTCGGTGCGGTCGTCGTGATCGCGGTGCTCGTGCTGACCGGAGTCATCCAGGCCGACAACCTCGCCACCATCGTGATCGCGGTCACCGTGATCGCCGCAGTCGCCTACTTCGCGGTGATCCTCGGCAGCCGCCGCATCGATGCCACCGAGCGCTCGCGGGTCTGGGGGTTCCTGCCGCTGTTCCTCACGAGCGTCGCGTTCTGGTCGCTGTACCAGCAGCAGTTCACGGTGCTGACGATCTACTCCGACAAGCGACTCGACCGCGACCTGTTCGGGTGGGAGATGCCGGTGTCGTGGGTGCAGTCCATCAACCCGGTGTTCATCATCATCCTGTCCGGGGTCTTCGCGGCGATCTGGACGAAGCTGGGGAAGCGCCAGCCGTCGACCCCCGTCAAGTTCGGACTGGCCGCCATCATCATGGGCTCTGCGTTCCTGCTGTTCCTGCCGTTCTCCGGCGGCGGTGCGAACTCCACGCCGCTGCTCGCGATCGTCGGCATCCTCTTCGTGTTCACGGTCGCCGAGCTGCTGCTCTCGCCCGTGGGGCTGTCGGTGACGACGAAGCTCGCCCCGACCGTGTTCCACACGCAGATGGTCGCGCTGTTCTTCCTGTCGATCGCCCTCGGCACCGCCATCTCGGGCGAGCTCGTGAAGTTCTACGATCCGGAGAACGAGGTGCCGTACTTCTCGATCCTCGGCGGCATCGCGATCCTCGTCGGCATCGGCCTGCTGCTGAGCGTGAAGCCCGTGCTGCGGCTCATGCGGGGCGTGCGGTGACGGCCCCGGCGATCACGCGGTGAAGAGGTAGCCCCGGCCGGTCTCGAAGCCCGCGATGTGGAGGCCGCTGCCGAGCAGGCCCTCCATCTGCGCGCGCAGCCGCAGCCGCCACTCGTGCGCGGCCGCGGGGTCGGACTCCCGCATGCCCTCGATGTCGTCTGGGATCTCCAGCGTCTCCACGACGGCGTCCTTCGCCGGCGGCTTGGCGATGTCCGCGAGGGCCCACTCGACGTCGAGGCGGTCGCTCTCGTCGCCCGCGTCGCCGCCGCCGAAGATGCCGTACCGGTTCACCGAGTAGCCCGTGGCGCGCGCGCCGAGGACGGTGAGGAAGAAGTGCGCGTTGCGGGCGACCAGCGGGTCGAAGGTCCAGGTGATGCGCCCGACGTCGCGGGAGAACGCCCACTGCCGCTGGTGCTCCTTGAGCTCACGGCCCCATCCGCGCCCCCGGTACTCGGGCAGCAGAGCCGTGATGTGCGAGTGCATGGCGCGGCGGGCCGGTTCGCCGAAGAAGGCGATCGAGGCGCCGACCATGCGCTCCTCGTCGCCCTCGCCGTCGAAGAAGCCGACGACGTAGTTGCCCGACTGCTGCAGGGCACGGAGGGTCCCGGCGTCCACCACGCGCTGCGGGCCCCGGATGGAGTCGAGCAGGCTCTGGGCGTCGAGGATGAGTTCAACGGTGTCGAGATCGCGGATGGTTCGCACGATCCCAGTCTGCCCCTCCTCCGCCCGTTCGCGGAAACCGACCCGGCTCAGCGGTACGGGAACGCCTCGCCCCCGCCCGCGGCGAGCGCCTCCGCGACGATGCGGAGGTGGTCCTCGGCCATCTCCGCCGGCAGCGGCGGCAGGATCCCGTCCCAGAACGCGAGCACCGCGCCGCGGCCCTGCATCATCCCGGCCGGTCGGGCGAGCGCCCACATGTGCATGTGCGCGGAGCCGTCGTTCCAGCGCCCGAAGTGACAGCGGGCGACGCCGGGGATGCTCTTGACCGCCTCGGACACGCGCTGCATCAGCGGCCCGAGCGCGGCGAGCACGTCCTGCGGCGCGTTCTCCAGGAGCCAGTGTTCGCGCGGTGCGACGCCGCCGATGAAGGGCAGACCGCCGACGTCCCACCCGGCACGCACCTGCCAGAGGTCGTCGTGCCAGATGGTGTGCACGCTCGGACCGCAGTGACCGCACGCGGCCGGGTCGTGCTCGCCGGCGCGGGGCTTCTCCGGCACGAGCATCGGCTCCAGCGGTCGCATCGTTACGCTCTCGAACGCCCACGGCAGACCCTCCGCGAGCGCCGAGGCGTCGAGCACCTCGCCGATCGGGAGCCGGCGGTGGTACGCGGAGTCGGCGGGGTGCTGCGCGGGCGCGATGTCGTCGGTCATCCGGCCATGCAACCACATCGGCCCCTCCCCTCCGGGATCGCCGATAGCCTGAGCCGGTGGGTGCGAACGACGACAGAGCCAGGAAACGCCTCTCCCGTACCCCTCCGCGGTGGGCGATCATCGCGGTGCTCGCGTTCGCGGGCCTGTGCTCCTCGTTCATGTTCACGCTCGTCGTGCCGCTGCAGGCCGAGCTTCCGCAGCTGCTGAACTCCTCCCGTGAGGACACCACCTGGGTGGTGACGATCACCCTGCTCGTGGCCGCCGTCGCGACCCCGATCTCCGGCCGTCTCGGCGACATGTACGGCAAGCGCCGCGTCGTCATCGTGCTCCTCGCGATCCTCATCGCGGGCTCGATCATCGCCGCGCTCTCCGGATCCATCGTCGGCGTCATCATCGGCCGGGCCCTTCAGGGGGCCGTGACCGGCGTCGTGCCCCTCGGAATCGCGATCATGCGCGACGTGCTGCCACCCGAACGCCTCGGCACCGCGGTGGCCCTGATGAGCGCCACCATGGGCGTCGGCGGGGCGATCGGCATGCCCGTCGCCGCGCTGCTCGCCGAGAACGCCGACTGGCACATGCTGTTCTGGCTCGCCGCCGCCCTCGGAGTCCTCGGGCTGCTCCTGGTGCTCGCCGTGGTGCCGGAGGACGTGCTCCGCTCCCCCGGTCGGCTCGACGTGCTCGGGGCCATCGGACTCGCGATCGGCCTCACCGGTCTGCTGCTGTTCGTGTCGCGCGGCGCCGAGTGGGGCTGGACGGCGCCGCTCACGCTCGTCTGCGTGATCGGCGGCGTCGCGGTGCTGCTGCTGTGGGGCTGGTACCAGCTGCGCACGGACGATCCGCTGCTCGACCTGCGCGTCGCCGCCCGGCCCGCCGTCCTCTTCACCAACATCGCCGCCATCGGCATGGGCTTCGCCCTGTTCGCCTCGAACGTCACGTTCCCGCAGATGCTGGAGATGCCGGCGGTGGGCGGCGCCGGATTCGGGCTCGACATGGTGGCGGCCTCCCTCGTGATCATGCCGGCGGGTCTGGTCATGATGGTGATCTCGCCCCTGTCCGGGTGGCTTGAGCGCACCGTGGGGCCGCGGCCGCTCTTCACCGTCGGGGCCATCGCGATCGTCCTCGCCTACGTCTTCGTGCTGCTGTGGTCGACCGAGGTGTGGCACATCTTCGTCGCCAACATCTTCATCGGCGTCGGCATCGGGTTCACCTTCGCCGCGATGCCCATGATCATCATGCGCTCCGTGCCCGCGAACGAGACCGGGGCGTCGAACGGCCTCAACGCGCTGTTCCGCTCCGTGGGCACCTCCACGGCCTCGGCCGTGATGGGCGGGGTACTCGCGGCGATGAGCGTGGACGTCGGCGGCGTGGCCGTGCCGACGCGGGCCGCGTTCGAGGTCTGCTTCTGGCTCGCGATCGCCGCTGGCATCGTTGCCGTGGTCCTGTCCCTGTTCATCCCGCGACGACGCGCCGAGGAGCCGCACCCCTCGCTGCGCTGACCCGTTCGGCGGTCGTGGATTCGCATCGAGGTCGCAGGGACTCCCGCAGAGCGTGCGACCTGCAGCGGATCTGCGACCTGCGGCGGAGGGTCAGCGGAAGATCGTGCGCGGATCCGGGTCGTCGGTACGCGGTGGCCGCAGCCGGGCGGGAAGCGGCCACGGCAGGGTGAACCGCGCGGTCGCGGGTCGGGTCATGTCCCCGAAGTCGTCGACCTTCACGACGATGCGCCCCGGCGTGCCCTCTTCGTCCGGCGTGACTTCGAGGATGCGCACCCGAAGCGGGCGGTCACCCTCTCCCTCGAGCATCCACGGATCGGCGAGCCAGGCGATGCCGTGCTCATCCAGCGCGGCCTCCGCGTCGAGCCACTCACCGGGGCCGAAGACCCTGCGCCCGAGGACATCGACGGCGATCCAGTCCTCGCCCTCCGGACGGATCCAGCCGAGCAGCTCGCCGTCGTCGCGGCGGTGCGGGGTCCAGGCATGAGGCATGCCCCGATGCTAGCCCGCGCGTCGCACGATCAGGCTCTCGCGCGACATCAGGCAGTTGCGCCCCCGAAAGCCTGATGCGACGCGAATGTCTGCGTTCGCGCGCGGGATCCAGGGGACGTGGAAACAGGGGAACAAGCGAGGTCAGGCGAGCGCGGGACATCAGGCTCGTTGTCACTCCGGACGCCTGATCTCGCGCGGATGCCTGTTCGCGCGGGGTCAGGGGGTCAGTGCGTGTACTCCATGAGTTCGACGCCGAGCACGCGGAAGGCGTCGTGCGCGCGGAGACGGTGGCTGATCGACAGGTCGTCGAAGCACACGATCATCGAGTAGGCGACCCCGGCGCGCGGCCCCGCGAGCACCCCCGCCTCGGCGCGCACTCCCCGGTCGCGCCCGGTCTTGTTCACGAACAGCAGGCCGTGCGCGTCGTGCTCGTGTGCGAAGGGGTCGAGCCCGGTCGAGGCGGCCACGAGGCTGAGGTCCTGGTTGAGGCTGAGCCACTCCGAGACCTGGGCGCTAACGGCGGCATCCACGACCTGAGAGTTCACGAGCGCGGAGAACAGCCCGGCGAGCTCGCGTGCCGACCCCACCGCGACCTGCGGGGCGTCGTCCGGACCGCGGCGGTCGCGGAACCGGTCGAGCAGGGCGGTGCGTCGCAGACCCAAGCCCTCGATGCGCTCCCGCACCCGGTCGTGCCCCACCTTCTCCAGCAGGATGTTCACGGCGATCGGATCGCCGGCGGTCGCGGCCAGCACGGCGAGGTCTTCCAGCGGCAGCGCCGGGGCCCGCAGGTGCCGCCACAGCCCGGAGCTCTCCACGGCCTCGACGCTCGTGCGCTCCACGATCTCGAGAGGGTCGAGGGCACCGGACTCGAACGCCGCCGCCACCTCGATGAGCAGTGGGACCACACCGAGGCCGGCGACGGGCATGGTGACGTGGTCGTCTCCCGCCAGCACGTGCACATGGGAGTCGAGGTCGACCACGTGCACGGACACCTGCGCCCCGGAGTTCGCGAGGCCTTCGAGAGCCTTCAGCGTCGACGTGAACGACCGCCGGCCGACGGCCACGCGGCGGGGCAGCCGACGGGCTCCCGGCCGCTGCGAACGCCGACCGCGGGACGACTCAGGCGCACTCCCGGACGCTCCGGGAGCCGAGGGGTTCCGGAACGCGTCACCAGGGTCGGTCGCACCCACGCGTGGTCCTTCAGGAGGGGGAGGGATACTGCGCATCCGGGAAGGGCGCCCCGGCGGCAGGGATATCGTAACCCCACCGCCGGGGCACACCTCACAGAGTCCGGAGGTTCGTCACCAGATGGTCACCCGTGACGACTCCGGCAGCCACAGGGCGTCGTTCTCGGTGACCCCGAAGGCCTCGTAGAACGCGTCGATGTTGCGGACGATCTGGTTGCACCGGAACTCGTTCGGCGAATGCGGATCGATCGTCAGCAGACGCAGGGTCTCGGCCTCGCGGCTCTTCTGCTGCCAGACCTGCGCCCAGGACAGGAGCAGCCGCTGTACCCCGGTGTAGCCGTCGATGACCGGCCCTTCGACGCGCTCCGGCACCGACGGATCGGCCCGCAGCGACAGCTCGTACGCCTTCAGCGCGATCCCGAGGCCGCCCAGATCGCCGATGTTCTCACCGATGGTGAGGGCGCCGTTCACGTGATGCTCGGCGTCCAGCCCCTCCGGCACGAGGGCGTCGTACTGCGCGATGAGCGCCTTCGTGCGCTCCTCGAAGGCCGCGCGATCCGCGTCGGTCCACCAGTCCTGCAGGCGCCCCTCGCCGTCGTATCGGCTGCCCTGGTCGTCGAAGCCGTGGCCGATCTCGTGCCCGATGACGGCGCCGATCCCGCCGTAGTTCGCCGCCGCGTCCCGCCCGGCGTCGAAGAACGGGTACTGGAGGATGGCCGCGGGGAAGACGATCTCGTTCATCGAGGGGTTGTAGTACGCGTTCACCATCTGCGGCGGCATGTGCCACTCGGTGCGGTCGATCGGCTTCCCGACCTTGTCGATGTTGCGGTCGTGCTCGAAGATCGCCGCGCGGCGCACGTTGCCGAGGAGATCGGTCCGGTCGATCACGAGGGCCGAGTAGTCGCGCCACACCTCGGGGTGCCCGATCTTCGGGGTGAACGCGTCCAGCTTCGCCAGCGCCCGCTGCCGGGTCTCCGCGGTCATCCACTCCAGGGTCTCGATGCTCTGCCGATAGGCCTCGACGAGGTTCGCGACGAGCTCGTCCATGGCCGCCTTCGCCGTCGGCGGGTAGTGCCGCTCGACGTAGACCTTGCCGATCGCCTCGCCCAGGGCCCCTTCGGCGACGGAGACGCCGCGCTTCCAGCGCTCGCGGAGCGTCGGGACGCCGGTGAGCTGGGTGCCGTAGAACGAGAAGTTCTCCTGCACGAGCTCGTCGGTGAGGTAGGGCGCCGCCGCGTGCACGACCTTCGCGCGCAGCCAGGCCTTCCAGTCGTCCAGCCGCTCCGGCGTGAGCAGAGCGCCCAGCTCCTCGAAGAAGCTCGGCTGCGCGACGACGACCTCGTCGAACGCCTGCGGGTTCGTCGGCGTCACGGCTTCGCGCCACGGAGTGAGGTCGACGCCCGCGAGTTCCTGCAGCTCGTCCCACGTCTTGAGGTTGTAGGTCGCCACCGCGTCACGGCTGCGCACGTTGTCCCAGTGGTGTC
This sequence comes from Microbacterium paraoxydans, assembly GCF_900105335.1. NCBI lineage: Bacteria > Bacillati > Actinomycetota > Actinomycetes > Micrococcales > Microbacteriaceae > Microbacterium > Microbacterium paraoxydans. The sequence continues at coordinate 1,707,682 of NZ_LT629770.1, forward strand.
CGGCGAGCTCGGTCTCCAGCGCGATGGAGCGCTCGGCCTGCGCCGCGGCATCGGTCACGCCGGCGAGGGCGAGCAGGCGCTCCAGGTGCTCCCGGTACGCCGCGCGGGTCTCCGCGAAGGTGTCGAGTCGGAAGTAGCTCTCGTCCGGCAGCGAGAGCCCGGCCTGCACGAGCACCGGGAGGTAGCGCTCCGGGTTCCCGGGGTCGCCGTCGACGTAGAGGCCGATCACCGCCGCCCGGCCCTCCCGGTCGTAGGTGCCGACGGTGCGCAGGAAGGCCGGGATGCCGTCGATCGCGTCGATCTCGGTGAACGTCCCGGCCAGCGGGGTCACGCCGGCCGCGGCGATGCGGTCGGTGTCCATGAAGCTCGCGAAGAGGTCGCCGATCTTGCGGGCGAGGGTGCCCTCCTCCGCGTCCTGCGACTCCTCGACGATCGCACGGACGTCCTTCTCGGCCTGCTCGGCCAGCAGATGGAAGGAGCCCCAGCGCGCCTTGTCTCCGGGGATCTCGGTGCGAGCGATCCAGGCGCCATTCACGTGACGATACAGATCGTCCTGCGGGCGGATGTCGGGGCTGAGGTCGTCGAGCGCGAGGCCCGCGGGAAGCACGTCGGTCATGCGCTCCAGCCTATGGCCGGGGTCCCCCACGGTGTCCAGAAGACCTCAGTCCCGGGGTCGGCGCCCGAAGCGTCGGCGCCGGGGTGACGTCTCTGGCACCGGTGTCCGCGCGGCCCGGCGTTCCGCCCACGCGACGACCTCGGCGTCGACGTCGCGCAGCGCGGTCACGACGGGAGGTCCACCCTGGAGCTGGCGCCGGGCCTCGCGCACACGCCGGTTGAAGTCCTCGAGCACCTCGCGCACGTCGGACTCGCGACCGAGGAGGTCGAGCTGCCCGTCGAGCTCGCGGTCCTCCGTGCGCAGGAGGATGGCGGGAGGGCCGAGCCCGGTCAGACCCTCGGTCTCGATCTTCCGGCGGATCCACCAGTCCGGGTCGTGGTGGTCGCCGAGCCCTTCGAGCGGCTTCCCGGCTCCCGGCAGATCGTCGAAGTCGCCGCGACGGATGGCGACCTGGATGGCGGATTCGACGAAGGCGGCTCTATCGACCGCCGCGGCCGCGGACGGGGTGCCGGTTTCGCTGTCGTCTTCAGCACTGCCGCCCTGCTGCTGCCGCGCTCGATAGCGCGCGGCCGCCTCCCGGGGATCCGTCATGGTGCGCCTCCGTCCGCTGGGAGCTCCTCCTTCACCCTACGTCCGGTCGAGGCCGGCGGTCTCGGGTGTCGACGACAGGTCATAGGCTCGGAGGATGGCCGCCCGCACCTCCCTGAACCGCGAGATCCTGCGCCTGGCGGTCCCCGCCCTCGGTGCGCTCATCGCGGAGCCGGCCTTCCTCATCGTCGACGCCGCCCTCGTCGGCCATCTCGGCACCGTCCCCCTCGCCGGGCTCGGCATCGCCGGAGCCGTGCTGCAGACGATCGTCGGCCTCATGGTGTTCCTCGCGTACTCCACGACTCCCGCGGTCGCGCGTCGGTTCGGGGCCGGGCGTCCGGGGGAGGCGGTCTCGGTCGGGATCAACGGCATGTGGCTCGCACTCGGCCTGGGTGCCGTGCTCGCCGTCGTCGGCGCCGTCTCGTCCCCCTGGCTCGTCTCCCTGTTCGGGGCGAGCGCCGAGGTGGCGGCACAGGCGAACGAATACCTCGTGATCTCGATGTGGGGTCTCCCCGCGATGCTCATCGTGTTCGCCGCCACCGGTCTCCTGCGCGGGATGCAGGACACCATGACCCCGCTGTGGATCGCGGGGCTCGGCTTCGCGGCGAACGCCCTGCTGAACTGGCTCTTCATCTACGGCCTCGGCTGGGGCATCGCCGGCTCCGCGGCGGGGACCGTGACGGCGCAATGGGGCATGGTCGCGGCGTACGCGCTCGTGGTCCGGCGGCTGGCGACCCGGCACAGCGCCTCGTTGCGCGCCCAGCGGGAGGGCCTGCGCCACACCGCGACGTCGGGCGGCTGGCTGTTCCTCCGCACCGTGAGCCTGCGCGTCGCCCTGCTCGCGACCGTGGCCGTGGCGACGGGGATCGGCACCGAGGAGCTCGCCGGCTGGCAGATCGTGTTCACCATCTTCTCGGCGGCGGCCTTCGCCCTCGACGCACTCGCGATCGCCGCGCAGGCGCTGATCGGCAAGGAGCTGGGCGCCGGGGACGAGGAGCAGGTGCGCCGGGTGCTGGCGCGGACGGTCGCGTGGGGAGCGTGGTTCGGCGTCGTGGTCGGCGCCGTCATCGCCGCCCTCTCCGGGGGGCTCGGCATCGTCTTCACCGGCGATCAGGGCGTGGCAGAGGTGGTGCAGCCGGCCCTGCTCGTGCTCGCGGTGGCGCAGCCGATCGCGGGCGTGGTGTTCGTGCTGGACGGAGTGCTCATGGGAGCGAACGACGCCCGGTACCTGGCGATCGCGGGCGGTCTGAACCTCGTGCCGTTCCTGCCCACCCTGGCGATCATCGCCGCGACGGGGGTCGACGGCACCGCCGGCCTCGTGTGGCTCGCCGTCGCGTTCTTCGGGGTGTACCTGCTCGCACGGCTGGCGACGCTGGGGTGGCGTGTGCGCTCCGGGCGATGGCTCGCCGCGCCGGCGTAGCTCCTCCACAGGCGACCCGAAGAACGACTCATCCCCCGCCGCCGGGCACAGCGGAATACAGCGCCCCGCCACTCTGTCGCTCCGGTCCAGCATGGAGTGACACTGAAGGGATGCTGGGGATGAACGACGCACAGGTATGGACGACGATCGGGGTTCTCGCCTCGGGCATGTACGCCACGATCACGCTCATGGCGACGATGTTCGTGAGGATCATCAAGACGGAGATCGGCACGGTCCGCACGGAGATCGGCGGGATCCACACCGAGATCGGTGGGATCAAGGGCGAGATCGGCGGGATCAAGGGCGAGATCGTCGGGATCAAGGGCGAGATCGTCGGCGTGAAAGCCGAGATCGGGGATCTCCGGAAGGAGGTGCACGGTCTGAGCCGGCGCATGGACGGCCTCGACCGCGACGTCAGCGCGATCTCGCGGCACCTCTTCGGCATCGATCCGGCCTGACGGAGCAGGTACGACCGCTCCTCGTGCTCACTCCGCGTGGCGACGACACCACTCGTACATGATGACGGCGGCGGCGGCACTCGCGTTGATCGAGCGGGTCGAGCCGTACTGCGTGATCTCGATGTGACCGGAGGCGGCAGCCAGTGCCTCCGGCGACAGCCCCGGCCCCTCCTGACCGAAGAGGAGCACGCACGAGCGCGGCAGGTCGGCGCGGTCCACCGGCACGGCCCCGTCGACGTTGTCGATCGCGATGACGGGCAGCCCCTCGGCGGCCGCCCAGGCGGCGAAGGTCGCGATGTCCTCGTGGTGCACGACGTGCTGGTAGCGGTCGGTCACCATGGCGCCGCGCTTGTTCCAGCGACGGCGGCCGATGATGTGCACCGTGTCGGCGAGGAACGCGTTGGCGCTGCGCACGATGGAACCGATGTTCATGTCGTGCTGCCAGTTCTCGATCGCGACGTGGAACGGATGACGCCGCGTATCGAGATCAGCGACGATCGCCTCCATGCGCCAGTAGCGATAGCGGTCGGTGACGTTCCGCGTGTCGCCGTGCGCGAGGAGCTCGGGATCGTACTGCTCTCCCTCAGGCCAGGCCGACGGCCCTCCGGGCCAGGGGCCGACGCCGTATCCGGGCTGCGCCGAGGACCCCCCGGGGGCGGTCGGTTCCGTGCTCTCGGGGCGCTGCGCATCCATCCCGCCAGGCTATCGCCGCCTCCGCCTGGTCGCGGTCGGCGGAGGGGCCGCGCAACACCCGCGGATATTTAGGCAGACCGAAAATACGCTACGGTTTCGGTGTGCCTAAAAATTCCGACGCCGTACTGATCCCCGCCCGCACCGCCTCGCCGCGCCTGCTGTGGCTGCTGGGACCGGCACTGGTGGCAGGTGTGGCCTACCTCGACCCGGGCAACGTCGCCAGCAACATGACCGCGGGGGCGCAGTACGGCTATCTGCTCGTGTGGGTGGTCGTCGCCGGCAATGTGATGGCCTGGCTGATCCAGTACCTGTCCGCGAAGCTCGGCGTCGTCACCGGGCAGAGCCTCCCGGAGGTGCTGGGCCAGCGGCTGCGCCGCCCCTGGACCCGCCGCGCCTACTGGCTGCAGGCGGAGCTGGTCGCGATGGCGACGGACCTCGCCGAGGTCATCGGCGGTGCCGTCGCGCTGAACCTGCTCTTCGGCGTACCGCTGCTGTGGGGCGGCCTCATCACCGGGGCCGTGTCCATGGTTTTGCTCGCCGTGCAGAATCGTCGCGGCGCTCGGCCGTTCGAGTTCGTGATCATCGGCCTCATGTTCGTGATCACGATCGGCTTCATGGCTGGCCTGTTCCTCGCGCCACCTGACCCGGCCGGGGTCGTGAGCGGCCTCGTGCCGCGCTTCGAGGACACGGGGTCCGTGCTGCTCGCCGCCTCGATCCTCGGCGCGACGATCATGCCGCACGCGATCTACGCGCACTCCTCCCTGGCCCGCGACCGGTTCGGTGCGACGAGTGCCGAGACGACCGAGGAGGCGGCCCGGATCGAGACCTCGCGGATCCGCCGCCTGCTCACGGCGACGCGCTGGGATGTGACGATCGCTATGGTCATCGCGGGCTCCGTGAACCTCGGCATCCTCCTGCTCGCGGCGGCGAACCTCGCGGGCGTCGCGGGGACCGACTCGCTGGAGGGCGCACACGCCGCCCTCGCCGCGGGTCTCGGCCCGGTCGTGGCGACCTTCTTCGCCGTGGGACTGCTCGCCTCGGGTCTCGCCTCGACCTCCGTCGGCGCGTACGCGGGCGCCGAGATCATGCACGGCCTCCTGCACGTGCGCATCCCCCTGCTGGCCCGCCGCCTCGTGACGCTCATCCCCGCGCTGGTGATCCTCGGCATCGGGGTGGACCCCACGCTCGCCCTCGTCCTCAGCCAGGTCGTGCTGTCTTTCGGCATCCCGTTCGCGCTGATCCCGCTCGTCGCCCTCACGGCGCAGCGCCGCACGCTCGGCGTCTGGGTCAACCGGGCGTGGACGACAGCCGCCGGCATCGTGGCCTCGGTGCTCCTCATCGCCCTGAACGGCGCCCTGCTCTGGCTGGTGCTGACGGGGGCATGACGCCGGATAGGCTCGACATCATGTCTGCCGCCTCCGCCCGTCGCACCGTCCGCCTCCTCACCTGGAGCGGCTTCGCGACCGGCGTCATCGGCGGTCTGCTCATCGCGTTCCCGAAGGTCATCGGCCCCGCCAGCCCGTGGGTGCAGCTCGCGCTCGGCGTCGCCACCTTGATCTTCGCGTTCCGCGCCCGCAAGGTCGGCATCGCCGAGGTGGAGGGCTTCGACGGGCGCCTCTCGCTCGCCGCCGCCCTCCTGGGGTTCCTCGTGCTCTTCTTCGCGGGGCAGGCGACCGTGATCCTGCTCGGCTCCGCGGGCGCCTGACTCAGGCCGCGAGGAAGCCCGTCACGAGGTAGAGCACGAGCGAGACCCCGGCGGCGATCCCCGCGTAGGGGAGGATGGCCAGCATGAGGTTGATCGGCTTGATGCCGATGGACCGCGACGCGAGGATGATGCCGTCCCCGTAGAGGCAGGTCGTGCTGCCGAGCGCCGCCCCGGAGAACACCGCCGCGCCCGCCAGGATCGGGTCGGCGCCGAGGGCCAGCGCGAGCGGCAGCACCACGGGGGTGATGACCGCGGCGAGGTCCCAGAACGAACCGGTCGCGTAGGCGTACACGCCGCAGACGGCGAACACGATGGCGGGCAGCAGGGCCGGGGTGAGCACCGGCTCCGTGACCTGGATGACGAACTCGGCGAGCTGCAGGGTGATGTTCATCTCCTGCACCATGAACGCCAGCACGGTAAGCACCATCACGAAGAGCATGCTCTCGACGCCCTCCAGCGCCGCGTCCAGCACGCCCCGCACGGAGAGACGGCGCTGCACGAGGACGAGAACGATCGTGACGGCGAGCGCGGCCGCGGTGCCGGCGACGACGTTGGCGTCCGTGGCGATGGTGACGCCCACGAGCACCGCCATCGCGACGAGGAACGACCACGGCTGCGGCTTGCGTCCCGCCTCCGTCGAGGTCTCCAGCGCCACGGCGACCCGCTGCGCCGTCGAACCGTCGGGGTCGTCCTCGCGCAGCTCGGAGAGCAGGGCCGCTCCCTCCGCGCGGCGTTCCGCGTCGGTCGTTCCGAGGGGGAAGACGTCGCCGTCGCGCTCCGCCCGCAGGGCGTCCTTCTTCAGCGGACCGAAGCGCGGCAGCCAGCCGATGCTCATCAGCAGGGCGACCGCGATCGCCGTCCACCCGAAGAAGATGAACGGGATCGACTGCAGGTAGGCGCCGAAGCCGCTGCCTCCGACGGTCACGCCCTGGGCCTCGAAGAGTCCGGAGAAGAACAGCGCCCAGGTCGAGACCGGGACGAGCACCGCGATCGGCGCGGCGGTCATCTTCATGATCGCGCCGAGCTGCGTACGAGGGACGCGGTACCGGTCGGTCACCTGCTTCATCGAGGTGCCGGTGGTGAGCACGTTGAGGTAGTCGTCCACGAACAGGACCACCGAGAGCAGGAACGTCAGCAGTGTCGACTTCCGGCGGGAGGTCACGAACCGCTCCACCCAGCGGGCGAAGTCGGTCACGATGCCCGACTTCTCGAACAGCATCATGAGGATGCCGAACAGCGCCACGATGAGCAGCAGCCACTGGGCGGTCTCGTTGGACAGCGCTGTTCCCGTGTATTCGACCCAGACGTCGAAGCCGCCCCAGCCGCCCAGGATCAGGGCGCCGGCGACGGTGCCGCAGAGCAGGGCGAAGAGGGTGCGCCGAGTGGCGACGGCGATCACGAGGATCACCGCGATGGGCAGGAGCGCGAGGGCGCCGAATTCGGGCATGGGGTTCACCTCGGTGTGAAGAAGGAAGGGGGTATGAGGGGTCGAGCGGGGGTCAGGGCTCGACGCCGCCGACGACCGTCCGCTGTACGGGCAGGTCGGGGAGGTCGTCCGGGGCGACGTGCAGCGGGTTCTCCGCCCACACGGCGTAGTCGGCGCGGAACCCGGGGGCGATCCGGCCGAGGTCGGTGTCGCCCTGAGCACGCGCGGCACCCACGGTGTAGCCGTGCAGCGCCTGGTAGGGGGTGAGCACCTGGTGGGGCTCGAAGACGGGGGCGTCGCGGTCGCCGGGACGACGGCGCAGCTGGGCCCAGGCGAGGCCGATGCGGGCGTCGTTCTGGGCGATGGGCCAGTCCGATCCCAGGGCGACCGGGGCTCCGGCCTCCCAGTAGTCGCGCACGCGCCAGGCACGGGCGGCACGGGCCGGTCCGAGACGCCGCGACCAGTCGTCCGAGCCGTCGGCCTTGCGCCACTGCAGGTGGAGCGGCTGCATCGAGGCGGTGATCCCCGCGGCCGCGAGGCGCGCGACGTCACGATCGGTCGTGGTCTCCAGGTGCTCGATCCGGTGGGGTGCGCCACCGGCACTGCGGACCCCGGCGGCGAGGTACGCATCGATGACCTCCCCCACCGCTCGGTCGCCGATGGCGTGCGTCGCGACCTGGAAGCCGGCCTCGGCATAGCGGCGCACGGTGCGGGCGTAGGCGGCGGCGTCCTTCCAGAACGGCGCGGTCCCCTCCCCCGCCGTGTCGGGCTCGTACAGCCAGGCGGTTCCCGTCTCCACCACGCCGTCGGCATAGAGCTTGACGACCCCGCCCCGCCAGCGCTCTCCCCGGCGGTCGCGCATCCGGAGGTTCTCGGCCGTGCGGGCGGTGTCGAACCCGGGCTCGTGGTCGATGGCGGAGACGATGCGGATCGGTAGACCCGGCCCCTGCTCCATGGCGTCCAGCAGGTCCAGGGTCGCGAAGCCGCCGTCCATGATCGTGCCGCCGGTGAGGCCGGAGGACCGGAGCCCCTGCAGCAGTTCGTGGCCGGCGGCGAGCGTCTGCGCACGGTCCAGGGCGGGGGCGGCGAGGCGCACGGGCTCGTAGGCGCCGAGTTCGCGCAGCTCGCCGGTCGGGATCCCCTCGGCGTCGACCACGACGAGGGAGGAGTCGTCCGTCTCGCGCGGCCCGGTGATGCCGCCGCGCCGCAGCCCCTCGCGGCTGGCCAGCGCGGTGTGTCCGTCGAACACGATGAGGAGCGCAGGGAGGCCGCGCACCGCGTCCTCGATGGCGTCGGCGGTCATGGGGACCTCGTGGAAGACGTCGTAGTCGAGATTCCACCCGCGCACCCACGGCTCGGCGTCCTCGTCGAGCGCCCGGTCCGCCTCGGCGCGCAGGGCGGCGCGCAACGCCGCGGCGGTGGTGATGCCCCCGAGGTCGATTCCCGCGGTGAGCTCGAGGCCCTGCAGCGGGTGCAGGTGCGCGTCGATGAGCCCGGGGGTGACGGCGGCACCGCCGAGGTCGTGCACGACGGTTCCGGTCCCGCGCAGCTCGCGGACGAGGTCGTCGCCGCCGACCGCGAGGAAGCGACCGTCGCGGACGGCGAAGGCCGTCGCCTCCGGGCGGCGGGGGTCCATGGTCACGACGCGCGCGCCGGTGACGATAGTGTCGGCGTCGAAACCCGTCATGACGTTCTTCCTCGAGCGAATTGAAAGAGTTTCAATAAAGTAGCAGACACGGAACCCGAATCGAGCCCCGATGACGAAGACTCCCCGCAGCGTGGGCCGCCCCTCCGGCCGGGTGCTCACCGAGGAGCGGATCCTCGATGCCGCCTTCCGACTCAGCGCGGAACGCACCCCGCAGCGCTTCACCATGACCGCGCTCGCGGAATCCCTCGGGGTGCGCACCTCGGCGCTCTATCACCACTTCGAGAACCGCGACGCTGTGATCCGGGCCATGCGCGGCCGCGTGAGCCGCTCCCTCGCCACCCCGGTGCCCCGCGAACGACCCCTGGAGGACGCCCTGCTCGCCTGGGCGCACAGCTATCGCGACGCGGCCGTCGCCGCCCCGCAGGCCATGGTCATGCTCGCGAGCTCCCCCATCGATGCCGACGAGGGCTCGTTCGCGGACTACGAGCAGATCGCGGTGCTGCTCTCCGACGACGGCTGGCCCCGCGAGACGATCGTCGATGCCATCGTCGCGCTGGAGTCGTTCATCATCGGCTCCGCGCTGGACGCGCTCGCTCCGGCGGACAACATGGCACCGAAGGAGCTCGCCCCCGCCTACCCCACCTTCGCCGCGGCGGAGAATGCGAGGGCCGAGCTCAGCGACGACCCCGCCCGACGGACGTTCGAGATCGGCGTGCGCGCCCTCATCCACGGCCTCACGGCCTGGGCGCGCAGGGGCGGAGACCGGCCCGCGCCGTAGAGTGGTGGGGTGGCATCCCCGGCAGCTGACGACTATCTGAAGACCGTCTACGCGCACACCGAGTGGCAGGATGCGCCGATCACCCCCTCGGTCCTGGCGGCCAAGCTCGGCATCGCCCCGTCGTCGGTCACGGAGATGGTGAAGAAGCTCGCTGCGGCGGGACTCGTGTCGCACGTGCCGTACGGAGCGGTCCGGCTGACGGACGCGGGGACCACCCGGGCCCTCGCGATGGTCCGCCGCCACCGCCTCATCGAGACCTGGCTCGTGCAGGAGTTCGGGTACGGATGGGATGAGGTGCACGACGAGGCCGAGGTGCTGGAGCACACCATCAGCGACCGGCTGCTCGAGGGCATCGACGAGCGCCTGGGGCGGCCGCGCTTCGATCCGCACGGAGACGCCATCCCGGATGCCGAGGGCCGCATCGAACGCGAGCCCTTCGTGCTGCTCGCCGATGCCCCGGACGGACACACCGGCCGCGTCCTCCGCGTCGACGACCGCGACCCGGAGCTGCTGCGGACCCTCGACGCCCACGGGGTCGTCGTGGGGACGACCGTGACGGTGACCCCGTCCGGCATCACCCTCGACGACACCGAGCCGCCGCTGCCCCCCGCCGCCCGCGCCGTGGTGTGGTTGTCGGCCTGACCCCCGGCTTCGAATCGCGCACTTTGCGGCACATCGGCCGGGGATGGGGCCAATCAGGCGATTCGAAAGGAAAGGTGAGGCCTCTAGGCTGAGCACATGGCACACCGTGACGACATCGAATGCTGGCTCACCGACATGGACGGCGTGCTCGTCCATGAGAACGACGCCATCCCCGGGGCCTCCGAACTCCTCGCCGGATGGGAGCGCAACGAGATCCCGTACCTCGTGCTCACGAACAATTCGATCTTCACCGCCCGCGACCTCTCGGCCCGCCTCCGTGCGAGCGGCCTGATCGTGCCGGAGGAGCGCATCTGGACCTCCGCGCTCGCGACCGCCGACTTCCTCGCGCAGCAGCTCCCCGGCGGCTCCGCGTTCGTCATCGGCGAGGCCGGCATCCTCACCGCTCTGCACGAGGCCGGCTTCATCATGACCGAGACGAACCCCGACTTCGTCGTCGTCGGCGAGACCCGCAACTACTCGTTCGAGGCCATCACGAAGGCCATCCGCCACATCATCAACGGCTCGCGCTTCATCGTGACCAACCCGGACGCCACCGGCCCGAGCGCCGACGGGGTGCTGCCGGCCACGGGAGCGATCGCCGCCCTCATCACCAAGGCCACCGGCAAGGAGCCCTACGTCGTCGGCAAGCCCAATCCGATGATGTTCCGTTCGGCCCTGAACAAGATCGGCGCGCACTCGAAGAAGACGGGGATGATCGGCGACCGGATGGACACGGACATCGTCGCCGGCATCGAGGCGGGTCTGCACACGGTGCTCGTGCTCACCGGCATCAGCGACCAGCGGATCATCGAGCAGTACCCCTTCCGCCCGGACGAGATCGTCGACTCGGTCGCCGACCTGCTGCCCACGATCACCGACTCGATCCCCACTCTCGACGAGGACTGACGTGGGCGCCCTCGACGACGGCGAGCGGGTCACGGCGGCGGACGCCGCGGCCTGGCGCGCCTGGCTCGAGGCGAACCACGAACGCACGGCCGGAGTGTGGCTGCTGAGCGTGCGCGGGCGATCCGCCACCGGCGTCGGCTACGAGGACGCCGTCCGGCAGGCGCTGTGCTTCGGGTGGATCGACGGCCCGGTGCGCACGTTCGACGACGAGACCGGTGGCCAGTGGTTCTCCCCTCGACGCCCGGGGAGCGGCTGGGCGGCGACGAACAAGGCCCGCATCGCGGAGCTGGAGGCCGCGGGGCTCCTCGCTCCGGCCGGCATCCGCGCGCTGGAGACCGCGAAGGCGAACGGCTCCTGGACGCTCCTCGACGGCCCCGAGGCCGGCATCGAGCCGCCGGAGCTCACCGCCGCTCTCGACGCGGTGCCGGCGGCGAGGGCGAGCTGGGATGCGTTCCCGAAGTCGGTGAAGAAGTTCGGCCTCACACACATCGCGATGGCCAAGCGGCCGGATACGAAGGCCGCGCGCATCGCGAAGATCGTGGCGGATGCCGCGGAGGGGAAGCGCCCATGAACCAGAGCGACCTGCTGTTCCTCGTCCTGTTCCTCATCACGCTCACGTCGCTGGTCGTGTTCGTGGTGCAGTTCGTGCGCTCCCGCCGCCGTGGCGGCGAGGATGACGGCCGCGCCGGCTGGTGGGAAGGCCCCTGGGACGACGACGACCGCCGACGCTGAGCCGACGGCCGTCGCCCGGTCTCAGGAGGCGAGCGACGCTCCGGCCACCTCTGTGAGCGTGAGCGAGTCGATCGCCGCGACCGGCTCGGGCATCTGCAGCGGACCGGCACCCGGGGTGATCGTGCCGAGGATGCGCGGCTCGCGCGCCCCCGTCCCACCGGGGACGATCGCGGGGACGCCGTGCAGGGTCGACCAGCCGATGAGGGCGAGGAGGATGGCCTCCTTGCTGTCGGCGGGGGCGCCGAGCTCGTCGGCCAGCACGACCTCGGTCTGCGGCAGCGCCGCCCGGAGCCCGTCCAGGAGCAGCGGGTTGCGGCAGCCGCCGCCGGACACCGCGAGGAAGCCGATCCCGGCGGCCTCGACGTCGCGGGCGACCGTGCGGACCGTGAGCTCGGTGAGCGTGCGCACGACGTCGGCGACCGCGACCTCGCGTCCCTGCGCTGCGAGGTGCTCGTGCACGTAGGCGAGGTGGAAGTGCTCCTTGCCCGTGCTCTTCGGCGGGGTGAGGGCGTAGTAGGGGTCCGCGAGCATGGCGTCCAGCAGCGCCTCATCGACCCGTCCGGTGCGGGCGATCGCCGCGTCGTCGTCGTAGCCGAGCGGGTTGAGGTCGTGCGCGACGATGACCGCGTCGACAAGCGCGTTCGCGGGGCCGATGTCGTAGGCGACGAGGCCGTCCGGGCGGACGACGGTCATGTTCGAGATGCCGCCGAGGTTCAGCGCCGCCGAGACGCCGGCGCGACCGCGGAGCAGCAGCTCATCGAGGAACGACACGAGCGGAGCACCGTGACCACCCGCGGTGATGTCGCGGATGCGGATGTCGGAGACGACGGGCACGCCGGTCTTCTCGGCGATCCAGGCGGGCTGCCCGATCTGGAGGGTGCCGAGCGCGTGGGAGCCGTCGACCCAGTGGTAGACGGTCTGACCGTGCGAGCACACCGCATCGACGCCGCCGACCTCGGCCGCGATATCAGCCGCGACGTCGGCGAACGCCTGCCCGATGAGGGTGTCGAGCTCGGCCACCTCGGCCAGGGTGGTCTGTGCCGGAGGGAGCGCGGCGATGAGGCGTGCCCGCAGCTCGGGATCGTAGGGGACGCTCGTGGATGCGAGCACCGTGCCCCGGAGGTCGACGCCGTGCGCCGTGAACCCCCCATTGGTGGCGAAGTCGACGACGGCGGCGTCGATCCCGTCGTGCGAGGTGCCGGAGATCAGTCCCAGGACGCGCATCGATTTCCTTCCGACAAGAGGTAGGTATCAAAACTACATCAGGTGGCATATGGGTGTAACAGCGTTTCATCCGCCTGGTTGGACGGCCTGGGGTGCCCTCTCCTCCACACTGCCGCGTGATCGGTAATCGCTTCACAGATCCCGGAATTCCGAGCGACGCGCGCACGGCGACCACGTATCGTCGAAGCCGCACCCGCACCGAGGAAGGGAGCACCGTGTCCGCGAACACCCTCACGGTCGTCGTCAGCGCGATCGGCGTCGTGCTCACCCTCGGCGCGAGCCTGTTCGCGGCAGGGGCGGGGATGATCCGTCGCATCGACGAGCGTCTCGGCACCGTCGACCATCGGCTCTCCACACGCATCAACTCCGTCGAAGGAAGGCTCGGCGCCCGCATCGACTCCGTGGAAGAGAAGCTCACCGCACGCATCGACTCCGTCGAAGAGAAGCTCACCGCACGCATCGACACCGTGGAAGAGAAGCTCGGCGCCCGCATCGACACCGCCGAAGAGAAGCTCGGCGCCCGCATCGACACCGCCGAAGAGAAGCTCGGCGCCCGCATCGATGCGGTGGCGGCGGACGTCACGGAGCTGAAGATCACCGTCGCCCGGCTCGAAGGGCCCCCGCGACGCCTGCTCGTGTCGGGGAGCTGAGCCTCGCGTCAGCGCAGGACGAGGGCGGCGGCGCCGATCAGCGGCCCCTCGTCGCCCAGGCCCGAGCGGACGACGCGGGTGCGACGGGAGTACTGGTGCACCGCGCTGGCGGTGAGCGCCTGCTGGACGAGGTCGATGTAGTCCGGCGACACCCGCGAGAAGCCGCCGCCGATGGCGACGACATCGAGGTCGACGAGGGTTGCGGCATCCGCCAGCGCCTCCCCGACGGCGCGGGCCGAGCGCTCGATCGCCGCACGGGCGACGGCGACACCGGCTGCGGCGTCCCGGGCCAGGTCCTCCCCGGTCGCGCCGGACCAGCCCTGCTCCCGCGCCCAGGCGGCACTGGCAGGTCCGGAGGCGATCTCCTCGAGAGTGAGCCCGCCCTCGCGGCGGACCTGCCCCAGGTGCCCGGCGTTGCCGCTGGCCCCGGGCACATACGCACCGCCCACGACGAAACCGCCGCCGACGCCGGTGGACACGACGATCGACAACGAGGCTCCCGCCTGCTGCGTCGCCCCCAGCCACGACTCCGCGAGCGCGAGCGCGCCGCCGTCGTGACCCAGGACCGCCGGGACGTCCCGTCCGAGTGCGGTCGAGGCCGCACGGGCGACCGCGTCGACGAGGCCGAACCCCCGCGCGAGGGGCATGTTCACCGGCAGGATCTCACCGCGGGTCCGATCCACGGGACCCGCGCTGCCGATCCCGGCGCCGACGAGCTCCGCGTCGGCGGGAAGGGCCGCGAGCGCATGCCGCACGATCGCGTCGACCGCCGCCGTCAACGACGCGGACGTCGCCTCACGGCCGGTGGGCTGCCGGCTGCGGCTGCCGGGGACGAGCGCGCCGTCGTCGGCGACGAGGGCGGCCTCCATCTTCGTGCCGCCCACGTCGACGGCCAGCGCGTAGCGGGTCACTGCGGGTCGAGTCCGAGGTCGTCGAGGTCGAAGGCCGCGCGCCACTCCAGGCCTTCGGCCTCGATGGCGGCCTGGGCGCCGGTCTTGCGGTCGACGATCACCGCGACCGCGACGACCTCGGCGCCTTCCTTGCGCAGCGCCTCGACCGCCTTGAGCGCGGACTGCCCGGTGGTCGAGGTGTCCTCCAGCACGACCACGCGCTTGCCCTTCACGTCGGCGCCCTCGATCTGGCGACCGCGGCCGTGGTCCTTCGGCTCCTTCCGCACGACGAACGCGTCGAGCGGACGGTCGGTGCCGACCGAGGCATGCAGGACGGCGTTCGCGATCGGGTCGGCGCCGAGCGTCAGACCGCCGACGGCGACGACGTCGAGATCGGCGATCAGGTCGCGCATGATGCGACCGATCGCCGGGGCGGCGCGGTGGTCGAGGGTGAGCTTGCGCATGTCGACGTAGTACGTCGCCTTCTTGCCGCTGGAGAGGGTGAAATCGCCGTGGAACACCGCCTCGTCCGTGATGAGGGCGAGGAGGGTCTGGCGGTCTGCGTCGAGTGCGGTCACGGCATCCAGTGTAGGAGGCACACCCTAGGCTGGACGCATGCGCTTGGCCACCTGGAACGTCAACTCCATCCGCACCCGCGTCACCCGCACCGTCGAGTTCGCCGTCCGTGAAGACATCGACGTGCTCGCGATGCAGGAGGTGAAGTGCAAGCCGGAGCAGTTCCCGTATGCACCGTTCGAGGAGGCCGGCTACCACGTCGAGGTGCACGGCCTCAATCAGTGGAACGGCGTCGCGATCGCGAGCCGGCTGCCCATCACCGATGTCCGCACCGCCTTCGACGGCATGCCAGGGTTCGCGAAGGGCCACGAGGGCCCCGACGCCCCGCAGGAGGCGCGCGCTCTGGGCGTCATGGTCGACGGCGTGCGCGTCTGGAGCCTGTACGTGCCCAACGGCCGCTCGCTCGACGACCCGCACTATGTCTACAAGCTGCACTGGCTCGAGCAGCTCAAGCAGTCCACGGCGGCCGAGCTGTCGGCGAACCCCGACCTCCCGCTCGCCCTCGTCGGCGACTTCAACATCATCCCGTTCGACCATGACAACGGCGATCCCGACATCGTGGTCGGCCGCTCCACCCACGTCTCCCCCGCCGAGCGCGACGCGTTCTTCGCGCTGACCGACGCGGGCGTGACCGACGTCGTGCGCCCGCTGCTCCCCGAGGGCTACACCTACTGGGACTACCAGCGGTTGAAGTTCCCGCGCAACGAGGGCATCCGCATCGACTTCATCCTCGGCTCGAAGACGTTCGCCGATGCCGTCACCGGCGCGTCGATCCACCGCAACGAGCGCAAGGGTGAGCAGCCCAGCGATCACGTGCCCGTGGTGGTCGACGTGGACTTCGGCGGCGACGACGCCGACGACGACCTGCCGATGATCTTCTCCTGACCCTTCGACAGGCTCAGGCCCTTCGACAGGCTCAGGGACCCATCCTCATGACACGCTCAGTCCCGTCGACAGGCTCAGCCCCTTCGACAAGCTCAGGGACCTACCCCGTGCGGCTGATCGCGACCGACCTCGACGGCACGCTGCTCGACAGCTCGTCCGCGGTGTCGCCGCGCACCCGTGCGGCGCTCGACGCCGCGCGGGACGCGGGCGTCGCAGTGGTGCCCGTCACCGCCCGCCAGCCGATCGGCCTGCGCGTGATCGCCGCCGACGCCGGCTTCGACGGGTGGGCGCTGTGCGGCAACGGCGCGTACGCGACACATCTCACCGAGGGCCGCATGCTGTTCGCCGAGGAGCTGCCGCCCGCGACGCTGCGCACTCTCGCCGACGCGCTGCGCGCCAGCGTCCCCGGCCTGCTCTTCGCGAGCGTGCGGGAGGGCGGCGAGACGTTCGTCGCACAGCACGGCTATGCGGCCATCGCGCAGCTGTCCGACCACAAACGCGACCCCGCGACGATGGGCGGCGTGCCGCTGGACGAGGTGCTCGCGGCGCCGACGCTCAAGCTCGTGATCCGGCACCCCGAGCTCGCGCCCGCCGCACTCTTCGAGACCCTGCGGTCCCTCGGGCTCACCGGCTTCGAGGCCACGCTGTCCGGTGCCCCGTTCGTCGAGGTCATGGCGCAGGGCGTCACGAAGGCCACGGGACTCGCGCGCCTCTGCACGCACCTCGGCATCGATCGCTCCGGCGTCGTGGCGTTCGGAGACGCCCTCAACGACGTCGAGATGCTCCGCTGGGCCGGTCACGGCGTAGCCATGGCGCACGCGGAACCCGTCGTGCAGGAAGCCGCCGACGAGACCACGGCGACCAACGACGAAGACGGTGTGGCCCGCGTGATCGAGCGCCTGCTCGGCCCCTGAACCGGGCCACCGCGGTCAGTCCGCCCCGTTCGGACGCGCCTCGGCACTCGGCGGTCGCAGCCCGAGGAGAGCCAGGGCGCCCGCCCCCGCCGTGAGCGCCGCGATGACGCCGATCCCGACCGCCGGCACCGTCGCCGTCGCCACGGCTCCGGCGACGAGCGGACCGCCCGCGTCGCCCAGCTCCCTGCCCAGTTCCGCACTACCCATCGTGCGTCCCATGCGTTCGGCGGGCGTCGATGCCGCGAGGTGCGAGAACGCCACCGGGGTGGCCAGCCCCACCCCCGCGCCGACCAGCACACCCGTGAGGCACAACACGACAGGCGTCACCCACAGCGCCGAGAGAGCGATGCCGACGCCGACGAGAAGCAGCCCGCCGACCGCCCCGAGGCGGACCGAGAGCCGGCCACGGTCGTGCGCCACCCCGACCAGTGGCTGCACGATGCTCGACACGACCGCCAGTACCGTGACGATCGCCATGCTGCCCACGGTGCCGAGTCCGGCCTCCCGGCCGAGCAGGGGGAGGAAGCCGACGGCCACGGCGAGCGCGCCGGTCGTCGCCGCCAGCACCAGCGTCGGGACGAGGAATCCCGGGGCGAGGATCTCCCGGCCGAGGTCGACGAGGGTCACCCGTTTCCGGGGCAGCACGGGCACGACCGGGACGGCGACCAGCACCCATCCGGCCGCGGCCAGCCCGAGCACGGCCAGGGCCCAGAACAGCGCCGGGATCCCGCCCGCCACCACGAGGAGCGCACCGAGCAGGGGGCCGAGCGCATATCCGAGACTCTTCCAGGAGCCGTAGCGGCCGAAGTACCGGCCACGCGACGCCTCGTCCGTCAACCGCGCCACCGCGGCGGAGGAGGCCGGCGAGAACGCCGAGGCCGCCGCCCCCTGGCCGAAGCGTGCGATCACGAGGCCGATCATTCCCGGGGCCACCGCTCCGACCACCGAGAACGCGGCGAAGGCCAGCAGCCCGCCGAGGATCACGGGACGCACCCCGACCCGGTCGCTGAGCGCCCCGAAGAGCGGCTTGAGCAGCACCTCCGCAAGGTCGTACAGCGCGAGCGTGAAGCCGAACGCCAGCAGCGTCCAGCCGATGTCCTCGGTCTCGGCGCCCAGGGCGGCTGCGATGCCGTGCGCGCCGAACGCGGTGGTGAAGCCGGCGAGGTAGAGCGGTGCCAGGCGCGGGCGCGTCGAGGAGGTCACACCTGATCCTGGCAGACCTGCGACGGACCTTTCAGCCCTGCTGCCGACGGCGTCGGAGGAGCATGGCTCCTGCGAGGAGGAGCCCCGCGGCCATGGTCACGGCGAACGACGGGAGCTCTCCCCCGGTGGCTGCGAGGTCGTCCTGACCCTGCGGTGGCGTCGACGCTCCACCCGAGGCTCCTGCCACGACGTTCAGGGCCGCGCTCGCCACCACATCCCCTTGCGCATTCAGCGCGACCACGGTGTGACTTCCCGCCGGGAACCCCGCGGGAATGCGGAAGTCGTCCGAGAACGCGCCGTCGATCCCCGCTACGAGCTCTCCGAGTTCGGTCGGCTCCGAGCGGAGTTCGATCACGACGGCCTCTCCGGGCGCGAAACCGGACCCCGAGATCTTCAGTACTTCCCCGGCGAGGATCGACTCCTGTGACAGGGCCAGCGCGGGGGGCGATTGCGGTGCCGTGCACTCCGAGGACAACATCACATCCCGTGCCGACAGGACCGCGCCGGACTCCAGACGGAACGTGCCCGCCCCGAGGAGCGACTCCGCACCGCCGAAGTACGCGGTGCAGTAGCCTGCCATCTCCACCCGCAGCGTGTAGACCCCCGCGGGCAGCGAGCCACCCGGAGTCTCGGGGGTGGATCCCGCACCCAAGACGAAGGATCCTTCCGTGTCGAGGGCCGCAACCTCCTGCCATCCGGACGCCGTCCACAGCAGGGCCGTGACCGTCGCCCCGG
This sequence comes from Microbacterium paraoxydans, assembly GCF_900105335.1. Taxonomy (NCBI): domain Bacteria; kingdom Bacillati; phylum Actinomycetota; class Actinomycetes; order Micrococcales; family Microbacteriaceae; genus Microbacterium; species Microbacterium paraoxydans. The sequence goes on from NZ_LT629770.1 coordinate 1,726,371, forward strand.
AGACCGCAGCGCCGTCCGCGGTCGAGACGTTCCCGCCGATCGCGCCGCCCGTCGCGAGGTCGAAGTCCACTCCCGCGCGATCGCCGCCCGCGGCGAGCACGACAGGGGTCGCCTCGGCCCGGGTCGCGACGCCGTCGAAGAACTGCGGGGCGAAAATCATGTCGTACACGTTCGCCGTGGCCCGCACGATGTAGGTCCCGGCGGGGACGGCCAGGCGGTACGAGCCGTCGGGCTGCGTGTAGGCCATGCCGACAAGGGTGTCCCCGCTGTACGCCTCCACGATCGCGTCGCCGGACAGCGCGCCGGACGTGCGCACCACGCCGGTGATCATCCCGCTCGAGTCGAGGGTCGCGTCGATGTCCGAGACGATCTGCCCCTGGGCGACGGCGATGGTCGTCGCATCTTCCTCTCGCCGCGCGTTCTTCCAGTACTCGCGGATACCCCGTCCGCCGTCGGGGACGAACGCAACGACGTACCGCCCTGGCGGGACGGTGAGGGAGTAGGACCCGTCCGGCGCGACGTCCGCCTGCAGCGTGAGCCCCGTCGTGGCGTCGCTGGCGGTCACCCATCCGGGAACGGGCGAGTCGTCGGCCGCCAACGTCATCGTGCCCTGGATGACACCGAGCTCGGCGAGGTAGGCATCCACTCGCTCGGTGCTCTGCCCCGCGGTGACATGGACCGCTTTCGCCCTGCTCTCGTCGTAGGCATCCTCCCAGAACTCGGCGGAGAGCGTCGGGTCCGCCGGTTCGAAGCGGACGCGGTAGTCACCCGCGGGGAGAGCGGCGAGCCGGTAGGCACCGTCCGCGTCCGTCGACGCGAACGCCGACACGGAATAGTCGGCGGACTCCGCCCGTACGGTCACGCCTTCGAGTGGAGAGCCGTCCGCCTGATGCCTCACGATGCCGGCGATCGCCCCGCCGAGTGCGAGGGCCGCGTCCACTCCCACGACGGAATCCCCTTCGGCGACGATGAGACGCTGCGCGGCCGCACGCGACGACGCATCGTCCCAGAACTCGGGGATGAAGTCCGTCCCGGAGGCGTCGAAGGCCACGACGTACTCCCCCGCCGGAAGGTCCGGCACGAGGTACGCACCCGTGGCATCGGTCATCGTGGATTCGAAGACCGACGCGTCGTCGGTCGACACCGAGACGGTGACGCCCGCGAGAGGCGAACCGTCCGCCTCCGCCGTCACCGTCCCCGCCAGCGATCCTCTTGACGCGGCACCGGCTGCGGTCGCGCCGCCCAGTGCGAGTGCGAGGGCCGCGGCCCCACCCATGATCGACCGAAAGAACGCGCGTCGTCGCGCCATGTCCCCACCCTCCGGAGGAGGCCGGCGCAGCCCGATGCTGTCACGGTCGACCTCGAGCGCTGCCGATCCCGCGGCAATGCCTTCTCCGAAGGTAGACGATCGACGCATCGGAAAGGAATAGGCAGATCACAGGAGGGCGCCTCCGCCGCGCGGGGGATGCCGCGCGACGGCCCCCGCCCTACGGTGGAGGGATGGCCTTCACCCGGACGCCGACCCTGCGCGACCAGCGCGGCGACCTCCTCCTCGCGCTCGTCCTCTTCGTCGGCGCGATCCTCAGCGCGGCGCTCTCCTCCATCGCCCAGGTCTACGGCGACGAACAGGCTCCGCTGTGGACCGCCCTCGTCTACGCCGTCGTGGTGGCGGCGCCGCTCGGTTTCCGCCGGCGCTGGCCCGGCACCGTGGCCGTCGTGGTGTCGCTCGCCTACTTCACCGCGGTGACGATCCGGGTCCCGGAGATCTACGTCGGCAACATCGCGATGTTCATCGCGCTCTACACGGTCGGCGCCTGGATGAACGACCGCCGGAAGGCCCTGGTCGTCCGTGTCGCGATCATCGTCGGCATGTTCGTGTGGCTCCTCATCACCATGTACCGCGACGCGATCAGCGAGGCGGACAAGGCGGACGTCGTCGCCGGCGCCATGTCGCCCTATGTGGCCTTCATGCTCATACAGATCCTCCTCAACGTCCTGTACTTCGGCGGCGCCTACTACTTCGGCGAGCGCTCCTGGGCGGCGGCCGAGCAGCGCACCGTGCTGGAGGAGCGCACCCGCGAACTGGAGCGCGAGCGCGAGGTCACGGCGGCGCAGGCGGTGGCCCTCGACCGGGTGCGGATCGCCCGGGAGCTGCACGACGTCGTCGCCCACCACGTGTCGGTCATGGGGGTGCAGGCGGGCGCCGCGCGCCTCGTGCTCGAGAACGATCCGGCCCATGCGCATCATCCTCGGACTGCTGTCGTCGGACGGCGGACGAGTCGACCTCGACGGGACGCCCCTCACCACCGCCGACCGCCGCCGCTTCGGGTACATGCCCGAGGAGCGCGGCCTGTACCCGAAGATGAAGGTCCTGGAGCAGATCGTCTACCTCGCGCGCCTCCACGGGTTCAGCAAGCCGGAGGCGACGGAGCGGGCGACCGCGCTGCTCACGGAGCTCGGACTCGGCGAGCGCCTCGACGACACGATCGAATCGCTGTCGCTGGGCAACCAGCAGCGGGCGCAGATCGCCGCGTCGCTCGTGCACGACCCCGAGGTGCTGATCCTCGACGAGCCCTTCTCCGGCCTGGACCCCCTCGCGGTGGACGTTGTCGCCGGAGTCCTGCAGGCCAGCGCGGCCCGCGGCGCCTCGATCCTCTTCTCCTCCCATCAGCTGGACGTGGTCGAGCGCCTCTGCGACGACCTCGTCATCCTCGCCGGGGGCACCATCCGTGCCGCCGGTTCCCGGGACGGCCTCCGCGCCGAGCACGCCCGCGACCGGTACGAGCTCATCTCCGCGGGCGACGCCGGGTGGCTGCGCACCGAGCCCGGGGTCACGCTCGTCGACTTCGAGGGCGGCTACGCGCTCTTCGACGCGGACGGCCCCGACACCGCCCAGCGCGTGCTGCAGTCGGCGGTCGCGCGCGGCGACGTCGCGAGCTTCGCGCCCAAGCACCCCTCCCTCGCCCAGATCTTCAAGGAGGTCATCCAGTGAATGCCTCGACCCCCGCACGGAACCGAATCTGGCTGGTCGCCGAGCGGGAGATCGGCTCCAAGCTCCGCAGCAAGGCGTTCCTGATCTCGACCGGCATCCTGCTGCTCATCGCCCTCGCCGGCGTGCTGTTCGGCGGCTTCGCCAGTCAGAACAACGACGCCATGCCGGTGGCCGTGACCTCGGAGACCGCGACCGCCGTGTCCGCACTGCCCGACGTCGAGGTGACCGAGGTCGCCTCTCGCGCCGACGCCGAGGAGCTGGTCCGCGAGGGGGACGTCGATGCGGCGGTGCTCGCGGGGGACAACGCCGCGGGCTACACGATCGTCGCGCTGGAGGACGCCCCCGGATCGCTCGTGTCCGCGCTGTCGCTGTCCCCCGAGGTCGTGATCCTCGAACCGGTCACCACCAACCCGCTGCTGCGCTACTTCATCGCGATCGCCTTCGGTCTCGTCTTCATGATGGCCGCGGCGACCTTCGGCGGCACCATCGCTCAGAGTGTGGTCGAGGAGAAGCAGACCCGGGTCGTGGAGGTGCTGCTGTCGGCGATCCCGGCGCGCACGCTGCTCGCCGGCAAGGTGATCGGCAACACGGTGCTCGCGATGGGGCAGATCCTCGCCCTCGCAGCCGTCGCCACCATAGGGCTCATCGTGACGGGTCAGCGCGAGGTGCTGACCACCCTGGGCGCCCCCATCATCTGGTTCGCGGTGTTCTTCCTGTTCGGGTTCATCCTGCTCGCGGCGATGTTCGCGGCGGCGGCCTCCATGGTCTCCCGGCAGGAGGACATCGGATCGACGACGACCCCCATCACGATGCTCATCATGGCGCCGTACGTGCTGGTGATCGTGTTCAACGACAACCCGCTGGTGCTGACGATCATGTCGTACGTGCCGTTCTCGGCTCCGGTCGGCATGCCGATGCGCTTGTTCGTCGGCGAAGCGCAGTGGTGGGAGCCGCTCCTGAGCCTCGCGATCCTCCTGGCGAGCTGCGTCGCGGCGATCGTCGTCGGCGCGAAGATCTACGAGAACTCCCTGCTCCGGATGGGCTCGCGCGTGAAGCTCGCCGAGGCTCTGCGCGGCTGATCCCGGGACCCCGCCTTCGCGTCGAGACCCCCTGCTGCACGCGTGTGCAGCAGGGGGTCTCGGCGTGTACCCGGGGTCTCGGTGTCAGAGGAGGCCGTCGGAGAGGGTGGTGGGGTTGCCGAAGCGGTGGTTGGTGATCGACACGGCCTGCTCGTGCAGGAACGGGAGCATCTCGACCCGGCCCGCTCCGGTCACGGCGTGGGACCACACCGCGACGTCGGGGCTGCCGTCGAGGGCCGTGTGCAGCGCGGCGGCATCGCCACCGACGAGCCGCACCCGCTGCCACGACCGGGCGCCCTTCGCGTAGCGCTTCGTCCACGCGGCATCGGACTCGGTCTTCACGGTCACGCCCTGGGCCTTGAGCGCCTTCTCCACGCGGGACGGCAGCGACGCGGCCGACACGGTGAAGGGGCTGCCGCTGCGCAGTGCCGCGGCGAGCACGCGGACTCCCTCGGCCAACGGCGCGTCCTCGGCGATACGCACGTCGACCGCCACCGGACGGTACCGGAACACGTTGCGCTCGACGCCGAGTCCGGACTTGTCGCTCACGGCGCCGAACTCGTCGATCCACGCGCGCTCATCGGCGGCCGCCGCGCGGTGCAGCCACTCGATGCCCACGGGGTCGAGCTCAGGCGCAGCCGCCTCCAGCAGCCCGGTCACGGCCGGGGTCACCGCCGCACCCGGAGCCGCGGCGGGCAGCTCGCCCGCACGCCACTCACCGAGACCGAAGAGGTAGTTCGGGCCGCCGGCCTTGGCTCCGGCGCCCACGGCCGAGCGCTTCCAGCCGCCGAACGGCTGGCGCTGCACGATGGCGCCGGTGATGCCCCGGTTCACGTACAGGTTGCCGGCCTCGACGCGGTCCAGCCAGGTCGCGACCTCGGCGGAGTCCAGCGAGTGCAGCCCCGCGGTGAGGCCGTAGTCGACGGCGTTCTGCAGCCGGATGGCCTCGTCGAGGTCCTTCGCGTGCATGATGCCGAGCACGGGTCCGAAGAACTCGGTCAGGTGGAAGTACGAGCCCTCGCGCACGCCGGTCTTTACCCCCGGCGTCCACTGCTTCCCCTCGTCGTCGAGCTTCCGGGGCTCCACGAGCCAGCGCTCGCCCTTGTCGAGCGTGGTGAGCGCGGTGAGGAGCTTGCCGTTCGCGGGCTCGATGATCGGCCCCATCTGCGTGGCGGGGTCGTCGGGAAGCCCGACGCGCATCGAGGTGACCGCGTCCACGAGCTGCCGCTCGAAGCGCTTCGAGTCGGCCACCGACCCGACGAGGATCGCCAGCGACGCGGCCGAGCACTTCTGCCCGGCGTGGCCGAACGCGCTGCGGGCGACGTCGGCGGCCGCGAGGTCGAGGTCGGCCGACGGCGTCACGATGATGGCGTTCTTGCCGCTGGTCTCGGCCAGCAGCGGCAGGTCGGCCCGGAAGGAGCGGAACAGCTGCGCGGTCTCGTAGGCCCCGGTGAGGATGACCCGGTCGACCTGGGGACTCGCGACCAGGCGGGTGCCGAGGTCGCGGGAGGCGAGGTCGACGAGAGCGAGCAGATCGCGCGGGACACCTGCGGCCCACAGCGCCTCGACCATCACGGCGCCGCACCGCTGCGTGAGCTTCGCGGGCTTGATGATCACGCCGGATCCGGAGGCGAGGCCGGCGAGGACTCCGCCGGCGGGGATCGCCACGGGGAAGTTCCACGGCGGCGTGACCACGGTCACCTTCGACGGCACGAACTCGGCGCCGGGGATGGCCTCGAGGTCCTTCGCCCGCTCGGCGTAGTAGTGCGCGAAGTCGATCGCCTCGCTGACCTCGGGATCGGCTTCCGCGATGGTCTTGCCGGCCTCGTGCGCCATGATCTCCAGAAGCTCGCCGCGGCGGGCGGCCAGTTCATCGCCCGCGCGGTGCAGGACGGCGGCGCGCTCGGCGGCGGGGAGCGCCGCCCATTTCTCGGCGGCGGAGGTGGCGGCGGCGAACACGGCGTCCAGCTCGGCGTCGGTCTCGATGCGCGCGGCGGCGATGGCGTCCCGGCCGAGCGTCGACGACACCGAGCGCTGCAGGATCTCCCGACCCCACGCGCGGTTCGCGGCGAGCGCGGGATCGGTGTCGGGCTCGTTCGCGAAGCCGTCCGTGGTGTTCGCGGGGCGCGGAGCCGTGCGGTCCTGGGTGCGGTTCGGGCCGGGTACCGACGGGTCCGCGACGAGCGCGGCGAGGGAGCGCTCGAAGCGCTCCCGCTCGCGGGTGAGCAGGGTCGGGTTCGAGGCCAGCTCGAACACGGCGGACATGAAGTTCTCAGGGCTCGCGTTCTCCTCGAGGCGCCGCACGAGGTACGCGATCGCGACATCGAACTCCGCCGGGTTCACGACCGGCGTGTAGAGGAGGAGGCGGCCGACGTCCTTGCGGACGGCCTCGGCCTGCCCGGTCGCCATGCCGAGCAGCATCTCGTACTCCACGAGGGCGCCCTTCAGCCCCTGGGTCCCTGAGGCCGCGCCCCCCTGGGTCCCTGAGCCTGTCGAAGGGTCGGTCACGCCCCGGGCCTTCGCGAGCAGCCAGGTGTAGGCGATGTCGAAGAGGTTGTGCCCGGCGACGCCGATGCGCACGGCATCGAGCCGCTCGGGGGTCATCGCCCAGTCGAGCACGCGCTTGTAGTTCGTGTCGGAATCCTGCTTGGTGCCGTACGTCGCGAGCGGCCAGCCGTGCACCTTCGCATCGACCTCCTCCATCGCGAGGTTCGCGCCCTTGACCACGCGCACCTTGATCGGCGCTCCGCCCTTGGCGCGGCGGGCGGCCGCCCACTCCTGGAGCCGCTGCATGGCACCGAGCGCGTCCGGCAGGTACGCCTGCAGCACGATGCCGGCCTCGAGGTCCTCCAGGCCGGGCTGGTCGAGGATGCTCGTGAAGGCCGCGATCGTGAGGTCGAGATCGCGGTACTCCTCCATGTCGAGGTTGATGAACTTCTGGGTCCCGGTGCGGGCACCCTTCGCCTCGGCCTTCGCCGCGAGCCGGTACAGCGGGGTGAGCTTCTCGACGACGTCGGCGACGGCCTCGTCGAACGACCACATGGAGAGCTGGCTGACGACGCTCGAGACCTTGATCGAGACGTAGTCGACGTCCGGACGGGCGAGGAAGTCGTACGTGCCCTGCAGTCGGCGGCCCGCCTCGCGCTCCCCGAGCACGGCCTCGCCGAGGAGGTTGAGGTTCAGACGGTTGCCGGTCTTGCGGAGCTTGGCGATCGCGGGACCGAGCTTGGACGGCGTGGCGTCGAGCACGAGGTGCCCGACCATGGCCCGCAGCACGCGCCGCGAGATCGGCACGACGACGTTCGGGAGCTTCGGCGCCCAGAACCCGCCGGCCTTGATGGCGGCCCGCAGGTAGCCGGGCAGCAGCGTGGGCGTGATGTCGGAGAGCTCGGCGAGCTTGCGGCCGGCAACCCGCAGATCCTCCGGACGCATGACGCCGTCGACGAAGCCGACCGTGAAGGCGAGGCCGTTCGGGTCCTTGAGCACTTCGGACAGGCGCTGGGCGGCGGGCTCGACCGGGTGGGTCTCGCTCTCGGCGAGCCAGCGCTGCACGAGCGCGGCGACCTCTTCGGTGCGGGGGGTGGTGTCGTCGATGACGGTCATGAAGCGGGGTACCTTCCTCGGCCTCGCACACCCGGGTGTCGTGTGCGGCTGGATCATTGTCCAGCCGCTCGGTAGGCTCCGTCTATCAACCGATTCGAGTGGATTCTGTTCACTCCTCCCGAACGATCGGAACCGCCGTGCTCGACGTCCATCGCCTGCGTCTGTTGGTGGAGCTGTCACGCCGCGGCACGCTCTCTGCCGTGGCCGATGCGCTGTCCTACAGCAAGGCCTCCGTGTCGCAGCAGCTCGCCGCGCTGGAGCGTGATGTCGGGGTGCCGCTGCTGCGTCGGGTCGGTCGCGGCGTGCAGTTCACGCCGCAGGGGAACGTCCTGGTGGCCGAGGCCATCGGCATCCTCGATCAGCTCGAGCACGCCCAGGTCGCCGTCGCCGAATCGCTCACCGAGGTGACCGGCACCGTGCGCCTCGCGGTGTTCCAGTCCACCGCGCACTCCCTGCTGCCCCGCGCCCTCGCAGCCCTCGGCGCGCGCCACCCCGCCCTGCGCGTCGAGGTGACCGAGCGGGATCCGGAGTCCGGGCTGGTGGGCGTCTCGAGCCGCGACTACGACCTCATCCTCGCGGAGCAGTATCCGGGCCATACGCGTCCCATCCACGCCGACCTCGACCGCGTGGTGCTCGCCCACGACGCCATCGCCCTCGCCCGGCGTCCGGGAGCGTCGGAATCCGCCGATCCCGTCGCTGCCCTGTGGGCGACCCGCGCCGAGCCGTGGGTGCTCGAACCCGCCGGGACCGCCTCCCGCGCGTGGGCCGAGCAGCTCTGCCGCACCGCCGGGTTCGAGCCCGACGTGCGCTTCGAGCTGGCCGACCTCACCGCGCACGTCCGGCTCATCCACGCGGGACTCGCGGTCGGGCTGCTCCCCGAGCTCGTGTGGGCCGGCGACACCCCGACGGTCGACCTCGCCCCGCTCCCGCAGGAGCCGCGCCGGGAGATCTTCTCCTCCGCGCGCCGGGTCTCCGCGGACGCCCCGTCGATCCGCGCCGTCCGCGCCGCGCTCGCCGACGCCGCCTCCCGCAACCTCCTGGACTGACGCGAACCGACTTCCGGGAATATGCATGCACATGCATCGGTTCATCCCCCGTGTACCCGGACGACGGCGTCCGATCCCCTCCGTCCGAAAGGCACTTCCGTGAGCACTCCCGTCATCGACCGCACCGCCCCGACCGAGCACCCCGTCCTCGACGTCCTCGCCGGCCGCTGGAGCCCCCGCGCGTACGACGCGCAGCACCCGATCGACGAGGCCAAGCTCGCCACCGCCCTCGAGGCCGCCCGCTGGAGCCCCTCCGCCAACAACATCCAGCCCTGGCGCTTCATCGTCGCCCGCCGCGGCACCGCCCTGCACGCCCAGATCGTCGACGCGCTCATGGGCTTCAACCAGGCCTGGGCCGGCAACGCGGCCGTCCTCGTCGTCGCGATCGCCGAGACCGCGACCGCCGACGGCACGCCGATCAGCCACGCGTTCTACGACCTCGGCCAGGCCGTGGCGCACTTCTCCGTGCAGGCCCACCACGACGGCCTCGTCGTGCACCAGATGAGCGGCTTCGACCCCGAGGTCGTCCGCGAGTTCGCCGACCTCGAGCCCCGCTTCACCCCCGCCACCGTCATCGCCGTCGGCGAGTTCGGCGACATCGAGGCTTTGCCGGAGGTGCTGCAGGAGCGCGAGGTCGCCCCGCGGGTGCGCCGTCCGATCGCGGAGACGGTCGTCCTCAGCGCCTGAGCATCGACACACGAAAGGCCCGGTATGCGTGATGCATACCGGGCCTTTTCGCGGTGCGCCGAGGCCGCTCAGTCGTCGAGCAGCTCGGCCTCGATCACGTCGTCCTCGTCCTCGGGCTCCGGCTCCGGCGTCGTCGCGGTGAGCACGAGGCCCGTGCCGTCGGCCGCCACGTCCACCCGGACGGTGTCGCCGTCGTGCACGCCGCCCGAGAGGAGGGCGGTCGCCAGCTTGTTCTGCACCTCGGTCTGGATGAGGCGACGCAGCGGGCGGGCGCCGAACACCGGGTCGTACCCGCGCTCGGCCAGCCACGACCGCGCCCCGGGAGTGACCGCGAGCGTGAGGCGACGGTCGCGCAGCCGGTCGTGCAGCTGGTCGACCGACAGCTCCACGATCTGCGCGAGATCGTCTTCGGTGAGCGCCTGGAACATCACGATGTCGTCGAGACGGTTGAGGAACTCCGGCCGGAACGCCTGGCGCACGAGGGCCATCACCTGCTCCCGCTTCTCCTCCACGGAGAGCACGGGGTCGATGAGGATCGGCGAGCCCAGGTTGGAGGTCAGGATGAGGATCACGTTCGAGAAGTCGACCGTGCGCCCCTGCCCGTCCGTCAGCCGTCCGTCGTCGAGCACCTGCAGCAGCACGTCGAACACCTCGGGGTGCGCCTTCTCGACCTCGTCGAGCAGGATCACGCTGTACGGACGACGGCGCACGGCCTCGGTCAGCTGACCGCCCTGCTCGTAGCCGACGTACCCGGGAGGGGCGCCGACGAGCCGGGAGACCGAGTGCTTCTCGCCGTACTCCGACATGTCGATGCGCACCATGGCGTGCTCGTCGTCGAAGAGGAACTGCGCGAGCGCCTTGGCCAGCTCGGTCTTCCCGACACCGGTCGGGCCGAGGAACAGGAACGAGCCGGTGGGGCGACCGGGATCGCTGATGCCCGCGCGCGAGCGGCGCACCGCGTCGGACACGGCCTTGACGGCGTCCTTCTGGCCGATGAGGCGCTTGCCGAGCTCGTTCTCCAGGTGCAGGAGCTTCTCGCTCTCCCCCTGCAGCAGCCGCCCGACGGGAATGCCGGTCCAGGCCGCGATCACGGCCGCGATGTCCTCCTCGGTGACCTGCTCGTTCACCATGCGCGGTTCGCTCGAGGCCGTGGCCTCGGCCTGCTCGGCTTCGGCGATGTCGCGCTCCAGGCGCTTGATCGTCTCGTACTCGAGCTTCGACGCCTTCGTGTAGTCGGCGTTGCGCATGGCGAGGTCGCGCTGGGTGATCGCGTCGTCGAGCTGCTTCTTCAGCTCTCCGACCCGGTTCAGGCCCTGCCGCTCCCGCGCCCAGCGGGCCTCGAGTCCGGCCAGCTCCTTCTCGAGTTCGACGAGGTGCTCGCGGAGGGTGCCGAGACGCTCCTTGGACGCGGCGTCCTTCTCCCGCTTGAGCGCGAGCTCCTCCAGCTTCAGCCGGTCGACCTGACGCTTGAGCTGGTCGATCTCGACGGGAGAGGAGTCGATCTCCATCTTCAGACGAGACATCGACTCGTCGATCAGGTCGATGGCCTTGTCCGGCAGCTGCCGCGCGGGCAGGTAGCGGTTGGAGAGGGAGGCCGCGGCCACGAGCGCGCTGTCGGAGATGGTCACCCCGTGGTGCGCCTCATAACGCCCCTTGAGCCCGCGGAGGATCGCGATCGTGTCCTCGACCGTCGGCTCGCCCACGTACACCTGCTGGAAGCGTCGCTCGAGGGCGGCGTCCTTCTCGATGAACTCGCGGTACTCGTTGAGCGTGGTGGCGCCGATGAGCCGCAGCTCGCCGCGGGCCAGCATCGGCTTGAGCATGTTCGAGGCCGCGACCGAGCCCTCGCCGCCGCCCGCGCCCATGAGCACGTGCAGCTCGTCGATGAACGTGATGACCTGGCCGTCCGACTCGGTGATCTCCTTGAGCACCTGCTTCAGGCGCTCCTCGAACTGGCCGCGGTACATCGCACCCGCGACGAGCGCGGAGATGTCGAGCGAGACGAGCTCCTTGTCCTTGAGGGACTCGGCGACGTCGCCCGCGACGATGCGCTGCGCGAGGCCTTCGACCACCGCGGTCTTGCCGACGCCGGGCTCACCGATCAGCACCGGGTTGTTCTTGGTACGGCGGGTGAGCACCTGGCTGACGCGCCGGATCTCACTGTCCCGTCCGATGACGGGGTCGAGCTTGCCCTCGCGGGCACGGTCAGTCAGGTTGATGCCGAACTGCTCGAGGGCGGACTGCTGTTCCTGGTTCGGGGATCCGGTCTGCGGGGTGGTCATGCGCTCCTCCTGGAGATGCTCCTTCTGAAAGTTGAGTTTGGTTGACTCAAGTTTAGCATTCGGCGGTGCGCGGCTCCACCACCTCTCACCTCTCGCGGGCGACCTCGTCCCAGACGGCCGCCGCCACCTCGCGCTTGGTCCCGGCCGCGGTCCGTGCCAGGGCTCCTCCGCGACCGAGGATGTGCACGGCGTTCTCGCCACGCTCGAAACCCTGCTCCCAGCCGACCTCGTTCACCACCAGCAGGTCGACCCCCTTGCGCTCCTGCTTGCCGCGGGCACGGGCGAGCAGTTCGGCCTCGTCCTCCGGGGTCTCCGCCGCGAACGCGACGATGAGCTGCCCTTCCCGCCGGATGTCGACGAGCGCGGCGACGATGTCCTCGTTCTCGACGAGTTCGATCGTGCCGACGCCGCCACGGTCCTTGGTGAGCTTGCGGGCGGAGACCTCGACCGGACGGTAGTCGGCCACCGCCGCCGCCATCAACACGACGTCGGCCGTCGCCGCCTCCTCCTTCATCGCCGCGGACAGCTCGGCGGCTGTGCCGACCCGCACGATCCGGATGTGCGGGTGGCGGGCCTCCGCGAGCACGTCCCCGGAGACGTTCGCCGCGACGAGCACCACCTCCGCGCCGCGCCCCGCCGCCTCCGCCGCGAGCGCGACCCCCTGGCGGCCGCTGCTCCGGTTGCCGAGGAAGCGCACCGGATCGATGGGCTCTCGCGTGCCGCCCGCCGAGACGACGACCCGCACGCCTGCGAGGTCGCCCGGGGCCAGCAGCGCCTGGACGGCGGCGAGGATCTCCTCCGGCTCGACCATGCGACCGGGGCCGCTGTCGCCGCCGGCCAGTTCGCCGTCGGCGGGGCCGACCACGTGCACGCCGCGGTCCCGGAGCGTGGCCATGTTCGCCTGCGTGGCGGGGTTCCGCCACATCTCCGCGTGCATCGCGGGGGCGACGAGCACGGGCGCCTCGGTCGCGAGCAGCGTCGTGCCGAGGAGGTCGTCGGCGAGGCCCGCGGCCATCTTCGCGAGGGAGTTCGCCGTCGCCGGGGCGACCACGACGAGGTCCACCCCCTGCCCCAGCGCGACGTGCCGCACGCGGGCGACATCCTCGTGCACGCTCGTCGTCACCGGGTGCCGGCTCAGCGCCTCCCAGGTCGGCAGGCCCACGAAGCGCAGCGCATCCTCCGTGGGCACGACGGTCACGTCATGCCCGGTCTTGGTGAGCAGGCGCACGAGGTGCACCGTCTTGTACGCGGCGATGCCGCCTGTGACTCCGACGACGATGTTCACGCCTCGATTCTGCCTCAGGGTTCGGACGCCCGGGTCGTCGCGGGCGGATCCGTCCCTGGCCGTCCCGGCCGACCTAGACTCGGAGGCGTGTGCACGGTGGTGATCGATGTCGAGGCCGCGGGTTCCGCGCGGCTGCTGGCCGTCCGCGACGAGGACCCGGCTCGGGAGTGGGATGCCCTGGGCGCGTGGTGGCCCGAGGAGTATCCGGGGGTGATCGGCATCCGCGATCGGCGGGCCGGTGGCGCCTGGCTCGCCGTGAACCCCGCCGAACGACGCCTCGCCGTGCTCCTCAATCGTGCCGATGTGCAGGACCTCTCCACGACCACGGCCGTCTCCCGCGGCGCCCTCCCGCTCGCCGCGGTCACCGGGCGCTCCCCGCAGGACGCCCCGCCGATGCACGGCTTCAATCTGCTCGACGTCGGTCCGGAAGGCGCCCGAGTGCTCTCCTGGGACGGTGCCGAGCTGCGGGAGACTCCGATCGAGCCCGGGACGCACATGATCGCCCACGACGACCTCGACGACGAGGAGACCCCGCGCATCGCCGCGTGGCTCCCGGAGTTCCGCGCTCTGGGGCCCGCCGCGGCGAGCGCCGACTGGGCGGCCGAGTGGACCGCGCTCCTCGGAGCCTCCGCGGACCTGCCCCCGGAAGACGACCGCGCCATCATCCGCGACAACCGCCCGCACGGGTACCCGACACAGTCCCTCCTCTATGCGGTCGCCACGGTCACGCCCGCCGGGGTCGACGTCCGCGACGTCACCCTCCCCTCCCCCGCCCACTGGCACTGACCCCCCTCTTTCCCTCTCCACCTCTCCACCCCTCCACCGCTCGCGCCGCGGGATCAAAACCGCGCCCCCGCCCTCCGCCCGCGGCCCCTTTCTGATCCCGCCCGGCCCGCCGCTTCCCGCGCAGGATCGAAAACGCATCTAGCCGTCCATCCCGCGGGGCCTTTCTGATCCCGCACCGATGCGGGCGACCGACTCTCGGTTCGACGAGATCCGCTGCGGAGCTTGGGGGGCGATGCCCGCCGGGCGGGGCTGGACCAGAATGCCGCGGCCTGTCGCGGGACCGTTCGGCCTGATGCGGGACGGTCAACGCTCCGGATCCGGCTCGGTGCCGCGCGTTTTTGGTCCCGCACGACAGCGGGGGACGGTCGCGAGGCCGACGGGCAGAAGCGGGACGGAAAACGCCCCGGACGCGGGGCATTCACGCGCGTTTTCGATCCCGCACGACTGCGGGGGCGGGTAGGGGGACCGTGGCGGGACGGAAAGTGGCCCGGATGCGTGGAAACGGGGCACGAAATTGATCCCGCACCGCCGAAGGAAGGGCGGGACGGGGCGGAAGGGGCGGGGTCAGGCGGCGGGGAGGGCGTCGGCGCAGGAGAAGCGGGCGCGGTAGGCGGTGGGAGTCACGCCCAGCACGCGGGCGAAGTTCTGCCGGAGGACGGCCGCGGAACCGAAGCCGCAGTCCGTCGCGATGTGTTCGAGCGGAAGATCGGTGCGCTCGAGGAGGCGCTGGGCCTGGATGATCCGCTGCCGGCCGAGCCACGCCGCAGGGGTCGCCCCGTACTCGGCCTTGAAGCGGCGCGCGAAGGTCCGCGGCGACATGAGTGCCCGCGCTGCGAGCTGGTCGACCGTCAGGTCTTCGCGGAGGTTCTCCACCGCCCAGTCGGCCACCACGGCGAGCGAATCCGTGGGCGCGACCGGGATGGGGCGATCGATGAACTGCGCCTGACCCCCGTCCCGTTGCGGCGGCACGACCATCCGACGCGCGATCCGGTTGGTGATCTCCGCCCCGAGCTCCTGTCGCAGCAGGTGCAGGCAGGCGTCGATGCCCGCGGCGGTGCCCGCGCTGGTGATGATGCGGCCGTCCTGGACGAAGAGCACGTCCGGATCAATGTCGACGGCGGGGTACATGTCGGCCATCGTGTGCGCGTACATCCAGTGCGTCGTCGCCCGCCGCCCGTCCAGCACTCCGGCCGCGGCGAGGATGAACGACCCGCTGCACACGCTCATGACCCAGGCGCCGCGCGCCACGGCCTCGCGGGCCAGGTCGACGAGGAGCGGGTCGATGTCGCCCCAGACCTCGCGCGGCACCGGGCAGAACACGACGAGGTCGGCCTCCGCGGCGAAGGACAGATCATGTTCCACGTTGATGGAGAAGCCGATCTTGGAGCGCACGACCCCGGGCCGCGGGGCGACGATGCGGAAGTCGAAGTTCGGCACCCCGTCGGCCGATCGGTCGAGGCCGAACGCCTCGCAGGCGACCCCGAACTCGAACGGCGCGAAGCCGTCCTGCACCACGCACGCGACGGTCTTCATCACAGCTCCCGGAATGGCAGTTTTCCTACGCACAGTGCCCGATCCGCCACTCGTGGCAGCATCACACCGAGCGTAGCTTTTCTGCCATGGTACTCCCCATCCTCCTCCTCGCCCTCGTCATCTGGGCGGTCGTCGCCACCTTCGTCGAACTGCGGCGCGACGGCTACCGCCCGACCCCCACCGACTGGAGCCGCGTCGCCGGTCAGGACGCCCTGTCGCAGGCCGACCCCGGCCACGTCTACCGCTGACCTGCCGACAATCCGCGAGGAGGGCTACGCTCGGGTCATGAGCGACCCCCAGCAGCCCGGACAGCCCTCGCGCGACGGCGCCGTCGACCCGGCCGCGACCCCGACCCCTCCGTCGCTCCCGGCGGAGCCGCAGTACCCCGGCGCGCAGGCCCCCGCACCGGGAGCGCCGTACGCCCCCGGCCTCGGCGGGGGTCATGTCTTCCCCACCGCCACCCCGCAGGCCTCCCCCACCGCGATACCGCAGCCGTCACCGACCGCACCGGGATTCGTCCCCGGATCCGCCGGCATCCCGCCCTATGGCGCACCGGCCCCGAGCACATCCGGCAACGGCCTCGGCCGCGCGGCGTTCATCGTCGCGCTGGTGACCCTCGCGATCGACGTGTTCCTGATCCTCGCGCGGCCGTTCGTCTACATGTCGGACCGGACCTACAGCCTGATCGGCCTGATCGAGGGAGCGTCGGGCATCCTCACCTTCCTCGGCTACGGGGCTGCGCTCGTGCTCGGCCTCATCGCGGCGCGACGCCCGGGTCCGCGGCTGCTCGCCGGGATCGCCATCGGCATCTCGGGCGCCGGTCTGCTGACGATCGTGCTGAGCTGGCTCTCGTCGACCTTCTACGGGTTCCTGTGACCGCTCAGGATCGCGGGAGCACCCGCTCGTAGACCTCGATCATGGCGGCCGTCCGCGACGACTGCCGGAAGGCGTCCGCCACGGCGGGCACCGGCCGCGGCGCGATCCCGTCCGCGATGTCCGCGGCCGCCTGCCGCAGCGTCGCGGCGAGGGCCTCGATCCGTTGCGCCTCGACGGCTCGTCCGCGAGCGTGCGGATCCGTCGTCGGCACCGCCCAGAGCCCGCCCTGGAGCTCCGCGGCGATGTCGGGGTCGCACACGACGGAGGGCGTGCCGAGGGTGGCCGCCTCGAACGGCGTCATGCCCTGGGTCTCGAACCCGATGGACGTCTGCACGAGCGCATCGGCGGCGGCGATCCGCTCCAGCGTCTGCGCATACGAGAGCCGGCCGGCGAACCGCACGTCCGCACGCCCCGCGACGATGCGTTCGGCCGCGGCGCGCTGTCCGCCGCCGCCGATCACCTCGAGCTCGGCGTCGATGCCCGCGTCGACCCAGGCCTGGAGGAACGGGAGCAGGCGCTTCTCCGGACTCATCCGCCCGAGCCAGACGAAGCGCGGGCGCCCCGGCGTCCGTTCCGCGGGTGCCGCTGCGAGGGTCTGCGCACGGACGTCGTCGTCGATGCCGTTCCACACGACGTCGACGACGCGGGCGACGCCGTTCTGCTCCAGGCGTCGCGCGAAGTGCCCTGACGGGGCCGTGACGGCGGCGGCGCTCGCCGCGAGACCGCGGAGGTACGACCACCCGTCGCTGCCGCCGACCGGCATGCCGATGCCGCGGAGGGCAGCGCGGCGCCAGAGGTTGAGCACGGCGAGCACGGGCCGGTGCAGCGGGGTGACTGCGGCGAGCCCGACATCGACGCGGTTGTGCATCGTGTGCACGACCGGGATTCCGTGCCGGGCGGCGAAGCGGTGGCCGATGAAGGCGCCCCAGAAGTCGGCCTGCACGTGGACGAGGTCGACGGGCGGGCGGTGCGCCATGGCCCGGTCGAGAGTCCGATCGGTCGCCCGCCCCGGCCAGGTCATCGCGTACTCCCGATCGAGGGTGATCGGCAGCGACGGAAGGTCGACGTTCCCCTCGGATGGTGCGGCGTCGTCGCGCCGTGCGTGCATACGGGGCGCGACGACTGTCACGGTGTGCCCGGCGCGCTCCAGGAACGTCCGCTGCAGCCGCATCGACACCTGCGCCCCGCCGAGGGAGTCGAGGTGCTGATCGGCGAAGAAGACGACGTGCATCCGCGTCACTCGGGCAGCGGCTCGTCGCGGTACAGCGCCTCGAAGGTGTCGAGCGTGCGGTTGATGTCGTGGATGGCCACACCGTCGAGGGACGCCTTCTGCATCCGCTCGTACTCGCCGGGGGAGGCGGTCAGCACGGCGGTGAGCTTCGCGGCGAGGTCGTCGACGTCTCCCGGCGTGAAGAGGTGGCCGTTCTCGCCGTCGTGCACGAGGTGCGGCAGGGCGACGGCGTCCGCGGCGACGATCGGCAACGCCGATGCCATCGCCTCCATCGTCGCGATGGACTGTAGCTCGGCGATCGACGCGATGACGAAGAGGCTCGCACGGGACAACAGCGCCCGCAGCTCCTCGTCGGTGGTCCGGCCGTGGAAGGTGACCCGGTCCGACAGCCCGAGCTGTGCCGTCAGGTGCTCGAGCTGCTTGCGCTGGTCTCCGCCGCCGACGATGTCGAACGTCGTGTGCAGCGCCGGGTCGAGCTTGGTCATCGCCTTGAGGATGACCTCGACCTGCTTCTCCGCCGTCAGCCGGCCCACGAACACGAGCCGGTTCTCCTCGCGCGGGGCGATGACCGGGGTGTACTGGGAGCGGTCGATGCCGCAGCTCACCGGGATGACGCCGCGCACCTCGACCGTCTTCTCCAGGAAGTCGGCGGCCCGACGCGTCGGCGTGGTGATCGCCCGCGTCAGGTCGAAGGTGCGCTTCGCGTCGGCCCAAGCGAACTTGAGCACCAGGTCGTCGACGAACTTCGGCATGGTCGTGTGGTCGAGGATGTTCTCGGCCATGACGTGGTTCGTCGCGATGACCGGAATGCCGCGCTGCTTCGCGATGCGCGCGAGTCCGCGCCCGATCACGATGTGGGACTGGATGTGCACGACGTCGGGCTGCACGGCGTCGAGCACCTTCCGGGCGTAGTGCTTGGAGCGCCACGGCCACACGAAGCGCAGCCAGTCGTGCGGGGCCCAGCGCACGGAGGGCAGGCGGTGGAGCGTCATCGGCTCCCCCTCGATGACCTCGGTGCGGGGCGCGGTGCGACGGTAGGCCTGGTTGGGGGCGACGACGTGCACCTCGTGCCCGCGCTGCACGAGCCCGGCGGCGAGACGCTCCGCGAAGCGGGCGGCGCCGTTGATGTCGGGCGCGAACGTGTCGCAGCCGAGGAGGATCTTCAGCGGACGGGGCTGTGCGGCGGTGGCGTCGCGCGACGCATCGATCGGATCGTCGGAGGAGGTCACAGAGATGCCTAACGGGGTGGCGGCCAAGGAGAAGCCCTGGTCGGGCGGTGGCAACTCTACCCGAGGGCCCTGTCCCCGACGCCGAGCCATACCGGCATCCTTCAGCCTCGGCCGATACCGTGAAGCCATGCGACTGCACGCCGACGCCGACCCCCAGCTGTGGATCCCCGTGACGGACTCGCTCGGGTGGAGGGGACGCCGGCATCGCAAGGCCGCGATCCGGATGCTGCTCGGCCAGGTGAACGCCGCGGTCGGCGCGACGGAGCGCCCCGGTTCGCGGTTCGGAGCCTGGGCGATGAGCCAGGCCGCGCCGATGCTCATGAAGAAGGCCGACGGCCGGGTGCTCGCGTGGACGTGGAAGGCGGAGCCGGACCTCGTCGTGGCGATGGCGACGGTGCAGGCGCTGACCCCCGACATCCGGATCGCCCGCGCGTCGATGCCGATGGAGTACGACGACACGACCTCCTTCCCGACCCGGCTCGGCGTCGGCGAGAAACTCGTGGTCCCGACCCCGCCCTCGCCTTCGGCGCCGCCCTTCGCGACCTACACATGGGACACCGGTACGCACCTGGTGACCCTGACCGCCGTCTGCAGCGACCGGGAACGCTTCGGCACGCTCATCGGCGCGCTGGACGAGCTGGCCCGCAGCCTCCGCATCGCCGACGACCTCACCGGCGGCGAGTCGCCCGACGTCCTCCGCCTCCCGCCCGCCTGACACCGGATGCGGATGCCGATGAACACTGTCGCGCGGTCCCCGCGCATCGTCGACGGCTCACGATCGGTCCACCCGAACGGCCGCTTCCCGTCTGCGGCGCTCGGGCTCGTCGGCATCCTTCCTCTGCTGCCCCTGCTGCTGGCGATCATGGATACCCGTCCAGGCTTCCGCCTCATCCTGATCGCACTCGCTCTCTACGCCGCGATGCTCGCGGTCGCGCTCTGGGTCTGGGTGCGGTCCTTGCGCGAACGCCTGATCCGAATCGAGGCAAGCGGCCCGCTGCGATTCACGCCGTCCACGGGCGTCCGCATCTCCTCGTGGCTCGTTCCCGTGACGGGCCTGCTTCCCGCAGCGGCGGCCTTCCTCGTTCACACCCTGGGCCTTCCGACGATGGGCGGTCGGCTTCTCGAATGGGGCCCGTACGTGCTCGCCGTCGTCTCGCTCGTCGGCCTCGGTCGGGAAGTCCTCGCGCAAGGCCACCCGCTGGGTCTCGTACTCGACGAGAGGGGCCTGCACGGAGTCCGCAGATCCGCCCGGGTCGAAGCCTCCTGGGAGGAGATCGGCACCACCACGCCTGTCGGCCCACACGGGCCGAAGCTGGCGATCTCGGTCGCCGGACGCGCCCCCGTGATCCTCGATGCGCATCACCTGGGGTCTGACCCGGCAGCAGTGGCCTCCGTCGTCTCCTTCTTCCGCGACGCCCCCGATCAGCGACCTGCGCTGGTCGACGGCGTCGCGGCGATGCGCACCGTCGAGCACGCGCACCGATCCCGCCCGGCGGGATGAGAAACGCGCCTCCCCAAGGGCGGGGAGGCGCGTTTCTGATCCGGCGCGGAGCGCCCGGCGACGCGGAGGCG
Source organism: Microbacterium paraoxydans (assembly GCF_900105335.1). Taxonomy (NCBI): domain Bacteria; kingdom Bacillati; phylum Actinomycetota; class Actinomycetes; order Micrococcales; family Microbacteriaceae; genus Microbacterium; species Microbacterium paraoxydans. The sequence goes on from NZ_LT629770.1 coordinate 1,746,572, forward strand.
AGGGGCTCAGCGGACGATGCGGAGCGTGCGGACCTCGAAGGGGCGGAGGTGGAACCCGCCGCCGAGGCGGGGCGCCTCGATCTCGTCGTCGATCAGGCTCACCTCGCGCACCTCGCGGTGCTCGAAGCCGACCGACAGCTCGCCGACCGCCCGGCGCCCGAGCGCCTCGTACACCCGCACGATGACGTCGCCGGAACCGTCGTCGGCGAGCTTCACGGCGGAGACGACGATCCCCTCGCCCGACACCTCCACCAGCGGCTCGACCTCGCGCGCCCCGCGGATCACCGTGGGCGTGCTGTTGAGGCGGATGCCCTCGGCCGTGGCGATCGCGGCGTCGGCCCCGATCACGAGGCCGACCTCGATCTCGTGGAGCCCGTGATCCGTGTCCGGGTCGGGGAAGCGCGGCGCCCGCAACAGGGAGAGCCGCACGGTCGTGGTGACGCCGTCCTCGCCGACCTCGCGCGTCGTGTCGTACCCGTAGATCGAGTCGTTCACGAGAGCCGCACCGAAGTCCTGCTCCCGTACCAGCACGTAGCGGTGCATCGAGGTCTCGAACTTCGCCGCCTCCCAGCTCGTGTTCGTGTGGGTGACGCGCGCCTGGTAGCCGAACTGCGTCTCGGCTTCGGTGTGCGACGCCTGGATGTCGAGCGGGAAGGCGAGCTTGAGCAGCTTCTCGGTCTCGTGCCAGTCGACCTCGTTGCGAAGCAGCACCGTGCGCGAGCCGGGCGCGAGAAGGATCGTCTGCGTGATGGTCGACTCCGAGAACGGACGCACGACGACGATCTGCGCGACACCGTCCACGAGCGACGCTTCGATCGACGAGACCGCCGTGAGGTCGTCGACGCTGTTGCGGTAGTAGCGGTCGATGTCCCACGCGTCCCACATGTTCGGGAAGTCCTGGTGCAGCTGGAACAGGTTCGCGGCCTTGCCTGCGGCGACCGTCTCCCGCCCCGTGGCCTTGTCGACGGCGGAGACGATCAGGCCCTCGCCCGAGACGAGCACGGACACGAGATCGTTCTCGATCCGCCATCCCGGGTGGGTCGCTGAGCCTGCCGAAGCGTCCTCGACGAGCGAGACCGGCCCTTCGACGGGCTCCGGGACCCACGAGGCGCCGAGTGCGCGCCCCCGACCGACCGACGTCGGCTCGAACAGCAGCTCGCGGTCGCCATCGCCGGCGAGCGACCGGCGCGCGGCGTCAGCGATGTCGCGCGCATCCGAGAGCACGTCGGACAGCACGGCGACGGCCTCGCGGTGCACCCACGCGATCGAGGTGCCGGGCAGGATGTCGTGGAACTCGTGCAGCAGCACGGCCTGCCAGAGCCGGTCGAGCTCGGCCTGCGGGTACGCGGCGCCGGTGCGCACGGCGTCGGTCGCGGCCCACAGCTCGGCCTCCACGAGCGCGTGCTCGGCCCACCGGTGCAGCGCCTTCGTGGCGTGCTGGCTCGTGAGCGTGCCGCGGTGCAGCTCGAGGTAGAGCTCGCCGACCCACACGGCCGGGTTCGGCAGCTCGGCCTTGGCGGCGTCGAAGAACACGTCCGGGTGCTCCCACACCACCTGCGCGCTGCCCTCGAGGTCGCGCAGCCGCTCGGCCTTGCCCGTCATCTCGCGCGTCGTGCCGCCGCCGCCGTCACCCCAGCCGACCGGGGCGATCGACCGCGAGCTGCGGCGGTTCTCCTTGAACTGCCGCGAGGCCTTCGCGACCTCCATGCCGCTCAGCTGCGAGTTGTAGGTGTCCATGGACGGGAAGTGCGTGAACACCTGCGAGCCGTCGATGCCCTCCCAGAGGAAGGAGTGGTGCGGGAAGACGTTCTGCTGGTTCCACGAGATCTTCTGCGTGAAGAACCACTCGAACCCGGCACGGCGCATCAGCTGCGGAAGGGCCGGCGAGTAGCCGAAGCTGTCCGGCAGCCATACGCCCTTCGACCGGAGGCCGAACTCGCGCTCGAAGAAGCGCTGCCCGTGCGAGAACTGCCGCACGAGCGACTCTCCCGTCGGCATGACGGTGTCGGACTCCACCCACATGCCGCCCAGCGGCAGGAAGCGTCCGGCGGCGACCGCGGCCTTGACCCGCTCCCACACCTCGGGACGGTGCTCCTTGATCCAGGCGTACTGCTGCGCGCTCGACATGCCGTACTGGAACTCGGGCTGCTCCTCGATGAGCGTGGTCATGGACGAGGTGGTGCGCGCGACCTTGCGGATCGTCTCGCGCACCGGCCACAGCCAGGCGGAGTCGATGTGCGCGTGGCCGACGGCCGAGATCCGGTGCGCACTCGCTTCGGCCGGAGCGGCGAGGACATCCGCGAGCCGGGCCCGCGCGTCGGCGGCGGTCTCCACGATGTGCTGCAGGTCGAGCACGTCGAGCGCGTCGTCCAGCGCCTGCAGGATGCGCATGCGGCGCGGCGACGTGGCGGGGAGCTCCGCCTGCAGCTCGAACAGCACCTCGAGGTCGAGGGACAGATCGAACACCTCGGGCTCGAACACCGCGAGGTCGAGGCGGCGCAGCCGGTACAGCGGCTCCTTCGAGGAGGTGAGGATGTCGCCCTCCTGCGTCGGCAGGAAGGGGTGGTAGTCGAGGAGGACGGGGTTGGACGCGCCCTCCAGGTAGAGCTCGACGGCCTCGTCACCCGCGGCGGTCTCGGCGATCGGGACCCACTGGTTGCGCGGGTTGATGCTCTTGATCGGCGTGCCGTCCGGCCGGTAGGCGAGGGCCTCGCACTGGAACCCCGTCATGTTCACGTCGAAGCCCAGATCGATCAGCGCCTCGACCCGGCGGCCTGCCCATTCCGCGGGCACTCGACCGGTGAGCTTGAACCACGTCGTCCCCCACGCCGGGCCCCACAGCTCGCCGACCGCGGCGGGGGTGAACGAGAGCGCCAGGCCCTCCGCCGGGGCGACGGGCTCTCCGGGGAGCTGGTGCGCCTCGACCGTGAGGGGGATCGCGGCCGAGTGGATCGCCGGGCGGATGCGCTCTTCGAGGACCCGCTTGACGCGGCCGACGGTGAGCGAGGTGTCGTCATGCATGGTGGGGTTCTCCGGGCTCGACGGTGAGGGACTGGGTTCGATGCGTGTCGTTACTAAAACGATCTAGCACGGGAGTCTACGGCACGTTCTCCGCTGCTTTCGAGAGGCTAAACCGATCAAGTAGGGTGATGCCTATGACCCCGGGGAAACGCGTAACCATCGCGGATATCGCGCGCATGGCCGGCGTCTCCCCCGGCGCCGTATCGTTCGCCCTCAACGGTCGTCCCGGCGTGAGCGAGGAGACGCGGCAGCGCATCCTCTCGATCATCGAGGAGCACCACTGGCAGCCGAGCTCCGCCGCGCGCGCCCTCGTCGGCGCCCGGGCCAACGCGGTCGGGTTCGCCCTCGCCCGCCCGGCGCGCTCCCTCGGCTCCGAGGCCTTCTTCACCGACCTCATCGCCGGCATCGAGTCCCGGCTCTCCGAGAGCAAGGTCGGTCTGCAACTCCGCCTCGTCGCCGACATCGACGAGGAGATGGAGGTGCATCGGCAGTGGCGGTCGTCGAATCAGGTCGACGGCATCATCCTCATCGACCCGCGCGACGACGACCCGCGCGGCGCGCGCATCACGGCCCTGGACGCCCGCGCCGTCATGATCGGCTCGAAGCCCTCCCCGGACGGCGCGGTGCCCAGCGTGTGGATCGGCGACGACACCGTCGCGGAGACCCTGTTCTCCTACCTCGCCGCCCTCGGTCACACGCGCATCGCCTACGTCGCCGGTCCGGCTGAACTGGAGCACACCCGTCTGCGCGCCGAGGTGCTGGAGCGGATGGCGGCGGACGGCGTCTCCGGTGAGGTCATCACGACCGACTTCTCCCCCGCCCGCGCCTCCGCCGTGACGCGCGCGCTGCTCTCCGGCCGGCAGCGCCCGACCGCGATCGTGTACGACAACGACGTGATGGCCGTCGCCGGCCTCCGGGTCGCCCAGGAGATGGGCCGGGCGGTTCCCCGCGACGTCTCCCTCGCGTCGTTCGACGACTCGGTCATCGCGGGTCTCATCAACCCGTCGATCACCGCGATGACCCGCGACACGTTCGAGCTCGGCGAGCAGGCCGCCACGCTTCTGCTGCAGCAGATCGAGGCCGGCACCACGCTGCCGAGCGTCCAGGGCCCGACCCCGGTGCTCACCGCTCGCGAGAGCACCGCGCCACCACCCCGCTGAGACCCCGCCTCCCCGCCCACACCCCGGGCTCTCGACGCACGCACCCCGGGGTGTCGACGACAACCCGGGGTCTCGGCCTCAGACGACGGTGTTGACGGAGGCGTAGCGCGTCACGTCGGACGCGGACGGGGCGGGGTGGATGAGACGGTGGATGCTGCGTGCCTCCAGCGCCGCGGGATCCTGTGCGGTGCGGGAGGTCACCAGAGAGGGATCCTCGCCCGCGGCGCAGGCATCGACCCAGGCCTGGAAGACCGCGCCGCCGGGGCTCAGGGCCGCCCGGCTCACCGGCACCTCCTGTTCGTCGACGTCCACCACGATCGCCGTCGGACGAGCCGGAGCCGCGGTGCGGGTGCGCAGCTCAGGGATGAGCTCCGCGAACCGGCGGCCGAGGGGCTTCGCCGCCCCCTCCTGGTCGATCAGCCCGAGGGAGTACTCCAGCTCCGGGAAGTCGGCGAGCTCCCGGCTCACGTCGTGCGAACACCACCAGGTCACACCCCAGAGGTTCTCGGTGCGGAGAGCCGAGCGCACGGTGGCCTCGAGGAACCCGGGCATCTCGCTCTCGTCGAGACAGTTCGAGGGGGCACCCACCTCCTGCAACCAGATGGGCCGGGCGGGATCCGTCGCGAACGCGCGGGACAGCTCGATGAGGTACTCCGCGTGGCGGTCGGCGGCGATCGAGCGCCCGCCGTAGCGCTGGGCGGTGCCGTTGAAGATCCAGGAGTGGATGGTCGTCATCGCGCCGAGCCGGGAGGCATGCGCCGGCGTGAACCCGTGATCGTCCATGTACCAGACCGCGTCGTACTCGCTGTGCACGTGCGGCAGCCCGGGAGCTCCCCGGTCCGCGGCGGCGAGCAGGGCCTCGATCCACCCGCCGGCCTCATCCGTCGTGACCGGCCACGGCGAGGGATGGGTGTGCGCCGAGAACTGATTCGTCTCGTTGCCGAGCGTGAGCCCGAGGAAGTTCGGGGCGTCCCGCAGCGCGCCGGCCAGCCGCTCCACGAGCTGCGCCTGGCCGTCCAGGGCGCTCGGATCGGTGAACATGTTCCGGTCGTGCCAGGTGTACAGCCAGGACGGGACGAAGTCGAAGCTCGACAGATGCCCCTGGATGACATCGACGCTCGCGTCCAGGCCGAACTCGGCGGCGATGTCGACCATGGTGCGCACGTCGTCGATCGCCTTCGCCCGGATGAGGGTGCGGTTGGGCTGCAGGACGGTCCAGAGCGGGAACACGCGCACGTGGTCGAGGCCGAGTGCGGCGAGGGCCGCGAAGTCGCGACGCACGTCGTCCGGGGTGAAGTCGAGCCAGGAGTGCATCCAGTCCGTCGACGGCGTGTAGTTCGCCCCGAAGCGAAGTGGGGCGTCGAGAGCGCCGCGCTGCGTCATGTGTGCACCTTTCGGACCGTGCCCTCCCGCGAGGACATGTCGCACCACTATAACGCTTGAGCATCAGCCTCGATAGGCCACGCCTTGACACCGGCCGGATCGGATGGTTTCATCTGCTAAAGCGCTGTAGTCCCTTCGTCGGACCACGCCGAATCGCCCGCCTCGAGGAAGAAGCACGATGAAAGTTCCCGCACGCATTGTCGCTCTGGCAACCTTCACGATCGGCGCCCTGGCGCTCGTGAGCTGCACCGGAGGGGGCGCCGCCTCCGACGACGCCGGCCCCATCGACACCTCCGGCGAGCTCAGCGGAACCATCCAGTTCCAGACCTGGTCGCTGAAGAACGAGAAGTTCACGCCGTACTTCGAAGACCTCATCGCCGCCTTCGAGGAAGAGCACCCGGACGTGACCGTCGAGTGGCTCGACCAGCCCGGCGACGGCTACCAGGAGAAGATCCTGAGCCAGGCGAACGCCGACACGCTGCCCGACGTGCTCAACCTGCCGCCGGACATCGCCTACCCCCTCGTCGCGGCGGGGAAGCTCGTCGATCTGGACACCGCGGATCCGGACCTGAAGGCGGCGTACAACGCCGGGGCCTGGGACGCGTACAGCCAGTACCCCGGCGTCGAGGGCACCTACGGCCTGCCCTGGTACCTCTCCAGTGACGCGTCCTGGTGGAACCTCGCCCAGCTCGCCCCGTACGGCGTCACCGAGGAGAACCTCCCGACGACGGTCGACGAGCTGCTCACACTCGCGAAGGACGTCGCCACGGAGTCCGGCGGCAAGGTCCAGCTCCTCTCCTCGATCCCGGCGCTCGACACCTTCACCGCCGCCGGCATGGAGGTCATCAACGAGGAGGGCGAGTTCGACTTCAACACCGACGAGGCCGCCGCGATCATCGAGCAGTACGCCGACGCCTACGCGGCGGGCGCGATGCCCGCGGAGGCACTGACCGGTGACTACGGCGGGAACGCGGAGGCGTACATCCAGGAGAAGGTCGCCTTCACGACCGGCGGCACCGGCTTCACGACCGATCTGCAGAAGGACGCCCCGGCACTGCTGGAGAACACCGTCGCCACCCCGCGCCTCGGTGTCGCCCCGCTCTACGTGCAGGGCCTCAACGTCTCCGCCGACTCCGACAACAAGGAAGCGGCCCTCGCGTTCGCCGAGTTCGCGACGAACGAGGAGAACCAGGTCGCGTTCTCCTCCCTCGCGGTCGGCACTGCCCCGGGCACGGCCGACGGCGGCGACCAGGTCGTCGAGAACATCGCCTCCTCGGTCACGGACGAGAAGCAGCTCGCCGCGATCGACACCGTGTTCGGCGCGATGAAGGACGCCAAGGCGCTGCCGTTCCAGTGGACCTCGGACATGGCCACCTACATGACCCAGCAGATCGCTCTCGCCGTGAACGGCGAGGCCGACGCCAAGACGCAGCTCGACAAGATCGTCGAGTACGCCAACGCGAACCGCGTGGACCAGTGAGCATGCGCGCGGACACCGGCACCCGGAAGCGGAGGTCGACGATGAGATCCCACAAGTGGTTCACCCCGTGGCTGCTCCTCGCCCCCGCCGTGATCTGGGTGCTGGTGTTCGCGCTCTGGCCGTTCCTGAACACCGTCGTCCTCAGCTTCACGGACGCCCGCCCCCTGCGGACCCCGGAGTTCGTCGGCGGCGCGAACTACGAGCGCATGTTCGGCGACGAGATGTTCTGGAACGCGCTGACCACCTGCCTCATCTACGTGGTCGTGTGCGTGCCGCTGCTCACGGTCCTCCCGCTGCTCCTCGCCCTCCTCGTGCAGAAGAAGCTCCCCGGCATCTCGTTCTTCCGCACCACGTTCTACTTCCCCGTCATCGCCTCGGTCGTCGTCGTCGCCCTCATCTGGACCTGGCTGTTCGACAGCCGGGGCATCATCAACCAGACACTGGAGTTCCTCGGCCTCATCGATCAGCCGATGGCCTTCCTCGTCGACCGCTGGCTGCTGCTCGGCTGCGCGATCCTGCTCACGGTGTGGAAAGGACTCGGGTACTACATGGTGGTGTACCTCGCCGCCCTGGGGAACGTGGGCAAGGAACTGCACGAGGCCGCGATGCTCGACGGTGCGAGCTCCTTCCGCCGCTTCCTCTCCGTCACGATCCCGTCCGTGCGCGGGGCGATGCTCCTCATCGCGGTGCTGATCGCGGTGTCCGCCATGCGCGTGTTCGCCGAGCTCGACGTGCTCTCCAAGAGCACGGGCGGCCCCGGCGGCTACGACATGTCGCTCGTGATGCTCATCCGCCAGGTGGGCTCGGGCCTGAACGGCAACATCGGCTACGCATCCGCGATCAGCGTGGCGCTGTTCCTCCTCACGCTCGTGCCGCTCGCGGCGATCGCGTTCATGAACCGCGAGAAGAAGGCGAAGGTCTCCGCATGACGACTCTGACGACGCCCCCGGTGGAGAGCACTCCGCCCGTGGAGGAGGCACCGCGGCCCGGCCGCGAACGCATCTTCCGCCGCCGCGGCTCCGGAGACTTCAGCAAGCCCACGCTCGGCGGACTCATCGGCCGATACGCGCTGCTGCTGTTCGTCCTCTTCCTCGTCATCGGCCCCTTCGTCTGGCAGCTCTCCACGTCGTTCAAGGGACCGCAGGAGAACATCTACTCCTTCCCACCCGAGCTCATCCCCCGCGATCCGACGCTGCAGAACTACACGAGGGTCGCCGACATCGTCCCCGTCTACCTCTACGCCTGGCACTCGCTGCTCGTCTCGCTCGGCACCGTGCTCAGCAACGTGATCCTGGCCACGTTCGCCGGCTACGCCCTGGGCTGCATGCGCTTCCGCGGGAAGTGGATCGTCATGGGCATCCTGCTGTCCACGCTGCTGTTCCCCGGCGAGGTCACGGTCACCAGCAACTTCCTCACCATCCGCGCGCTCGGGCTCGCCGATACCCTGTGGGGCGTGTTCCTCCCGGGAGCGATCAGCGCCATGAACGTGCTGCTCGTCGCCACCGCGTGCCGCATGATCCCGAAGGACGTGCTCGACGCGGCCACCGTCGACGGTGCGACCACGTGGCAGCGCATCCGGCACATCGTGTGGCCGAACATCCGCGGCATGGTCTCGGTGGTGGCGATCTTCGCCTTCATCGGCGCGTGGGACGACTACCTCTGGCCGCTCATCGTGCTGTCCGACCCGGCGAAGTACACCCTGACCGTGGGCATGGCCTACCTCAACAGCAGCTTCTCGGTCGATCCGCGACTCATCGCCGCCGGCACCATGATCGCGCTCGTGCCCATCGTGATCATGTTCTCGTTCACGCAGCGCTTCTTCTTCAAGGGCGTGCAGGAGGGTGCGCTGAAGGGGTGAACGCGCCGCTGCTCCGCCCGGCCTCCGGTCCCGCGGATCCTCCGTCGTCGCGCCCGCACGCCGGAGTGCTCCCCGGAGTCATCTTCGCGTACACGTTCGACCCCTCCCGCGGGGCGCAGCGGATCGACGTCCCCGGCCTCGACGGCATCGTCCTCACCCCGGACACCGTGCTGCACTGGGCGTTCTACGCCGACGGCCCTGCGGCGACCCTCGCGCCGTGGGCCGGGCTCGCGGTCGCCGTCGACGTGCGGACCCCCGACGGCAGCCGGCTGAGCGACATCACCGCCGTCCGCGACCGCTACGACTTCCCGCTCACGGCCGAGGGGCAGTTCGCCGCCCGGTGGAGCATGCCCGAGCAGTGGAACGCCGACAGCGTCGCCCTCGCGCCCCTCGCCGTCGGGAGGGGCACCGGGACGGGCACGGTCGAGCTCGTCCTCGGCACGGCCGAGCTGGCGAGCACGCCGGATGTGCCCGCCGAGGTCAGCGGCTTCGTCCAGGTCCGCGTCGAGGAGCGCCCTGCCCCCGACGATCTCCCACCCGTCGAGCGGGTCGACACCCGGCGCGGCTCCCACTCCGGCTCCCGCTTCTCCCGCGGGAACACGATCCCAGCGGTCGCCGTGCCCCACGGCTTCACCTTCGTCACGCCCGCGACCGACGCGGCGGACCCGCGCTGGCCCTATCGTCCGTTCGTGCACGACGATCCGCAGGGACGGCGTCTCGAAGCCCTGCAGTTCTCGCACCAGCCCAGCCCGTGGATCGGCGATCGCGCGGTGCTCCAGTTCATGCCGTTCCGGGGGACGCCGACGTCGGACAGGGCGGCCCGGCGTCGCTGGATCGTCCCCGAGAGCGAGCGCGCCCGCCCGCACGAGTACGCCGCGGACCTCGGCGATGGGCTGCAGGTCGAGATGACCGCGACCTCGCACGCCGCGGCGTTCCGCGTGCGGTGCGAGGACCCGCACGCCGCCGTGGGGTTCGTGATCGACCAGCTCACGGACGACGGCCGACTCACCTTCACGGACGCCGGCTTCGAGGGCTGGATCCCCGAGGGGCCTGAGGGCTGGGGGAACGCGCCGCGCTGCTACTTCGCCGGGACCGTGCACAGCGCATCGGACGTCGCGAAGGGCGCCCTGGACGACGACGGGCGTGCCAGGGTCGCGGGCTTCGTCCGCGCCGGGGGCGCCGTCGAGGTGCGGGTCGGGGTCTCGTTCCTCTCCGTCGCGCAGGCTCGGCACAGCCTCGCCCTCGAGGCCCCTCCCGCCGCCCCCTTCGACGAGCTCCGCGCCCGCGCGGCCACCGCGTGGAACCGCCTGCTCGGGCGCGTGACGATCCCCCCGCTCCCCGAGGCCGAGCGCCCGTTCCGCGGCCTGGCCGACGAGGAGCAGCGCGCCCGGATCGCCGCCGCACTCCACCGGATGCACCTGTATCCGAACACGGCGGCGGAGAACGCGGGCACCGCGGACGCGCCGGAGTGGCGCTTCGCCGACGTGTTCGCCGCGCGGACCGCCTTCGGCGAGTCGGCAACGGGGGCGCCGGTCGTGGAGGGCGAGCTCGTCGTCAACAACGGCTACTGGGACACGTACCGCACCGAGTGGCCCGCGCTCGCACTCCTCGACCCCGCGCTGGCCGGGCGCCTGCTGGACGGGCAGCTCGCCCAGTATCGCCGCGGCGGCTGGATGGCCCGCTGGAGCGCCCCCGGGTACGTCGACAGCATGGTCGGCACCTCGAGCGACCAGATCTTCGCCGACGCGGAACGCTGGGACGTGCCCTTCGACCGGGAGGCGGCGTTCGAGAGCGGGTGGCGCCACGCGTGCGAGCCGGGACCCGATCCGCGACGGGGTCGCAAGGGCATCGGCCGCGGGCGCTTCCTCGGCTTCATCCCGTCCGACGTGCCGGAGGGGATGAGCTGGAGCATCGAGAACGCCGTGAGCGACGCCGCCCTCGGCCGGTTCGCCGCCCGACTCGCGGCATCAGCGGCGGCGGACCAGGCCGCGCGCTATCGGGCCTTCGCGCGGTACTTCGCGAATCGCTCCCGCGCGGCGCGCGTGCTCTTCGACCCGGCGTCCAAATTCTTCCGCGGTCGCGCGGCGGACGGGTCGTTCGCGCCGGATTTCGATCCTCGGGTCTGGGGTGGCGACAACGTCGAGACGAACGCCTGGGGCATGTCGGTCGGCATGGTGCACGACGGGCCGGGACTCGCGGCGCTGCACGGCGGGCGGACCGGACTCGGCCGGCACCTCGACGCCCTCTTCGCGGAGCCGGAGACCGCCGACGAGCGCTTCGGCGGTGCGTACGGCACGGTCATCCACGAGCAGCGCGAAGCCCGCGCCCAGCGGTCGGGCATGTGCGCCCTGTCGAACCAGCCGGCCCACCACATCCCCTTCATGTACGCCTTCAGCGACCGGCCGTGGCACAGCGCGGGCCTCGTGCACGGCCTCGCGCGCCGCCTCTTCGCCGGTGCGCACATCGGCCAGGGCTTCCCGGGCGACGAGGACAACGGAGAGATGAGCGCTTGGTGGCTCTGGGCTGCGCTCGGCCTGTATCCCCTGGAGCTCGCTGCGGGGTCTCTGCGGATCGGGTCGCCGCTCTCGGACGACATCCGGGTCGCGCGCGGAGACGGCTCGTCGCTGCGCATCCGCTCGCGACGGAGCTCCCCCGAAGCCCACGTGCTGGAGGAAGCACGCCTGGACGGACGCCGGCTGCCCACCGCCGACCTCCCGATCGACGCACTCCAGCGAGATACGGTGCTCGAGCTCGTGTTCGGCACGGACCCGGCGCGCGCGTTGGAGAGCGGGGAGGACGCGCTCGACGCGGAGCCGTGGCACCGCGACCTCACGGGCGGAGAGGGAGAGGCCGTCGCCTCCGCGGATGTCCGCGAGGCGCGGCGCCTGTTCGACGACGGCGACCCGCAGGGTGACGAAGGCGTCAGGCTGCCGGAAGGCTCGTGGGTGGGCTGGCGATTCCCCTCACCCCGCGGACTCACCGACATCACCGTCACGAGCCGCGGGCCCGTCGCGGCCGGTGTGCTGCGCGGGGAGGTGGAGGGGGCCGACGGTCGCTGGCACCCGCTCACCACGACGCACCTCGAAGGGCTGGCGCCCGATCGCACGACGCCGTTCGCTCTGGAGACGCGGGTCGTGACCTCGGCCGTCCGCATCCGCGCGGACGCCGAGGTCACGCTCCGTCAGATCGAGCTCTTCGATCTGGACTGACTCACCGCGCCGCTGCGCGGTAGACGGTCGCCTCGCCCTTCAGCGCCTCGGTGATGCCGGAGAGATAGGACGACTGGTTCGTCGCCGTGAGGTTGTACGCGACATAGACGCCGTACCCGTCAGCCACCGTGCGCTGAGCGAAGTCCGCGGCCGTCGTGGCGCTCGTGTTCGCGAGGTCGATGGCCGCGGCGCCGAGCCGAGCGCGGTCGTCCAGGCCCGGCACGGTGGGAGCATCGTAGGTCGGGTAGTACGGGTTCCAGGCGTGATCGAGCACGCTGCCGGCGTCGAAGAGGCCGAAGTCCGTGGTCGTGTAGGACGGGCCGATGGCATACAGCGTGATGAGCTTGTCCGGCCCGAGCCGGTCGCGCAACGCGGAGGCCAGCCAGCCGAAGGACTGCGGGTTCGGCTGCGGGGTGCCGTTCGCCCCGTAGTTGCTCCACTCGTCGTCGAAGTCGATGCCGTCGAGGCCGTAGGCGGTCACGGTGTCTGCGAGCTGCGCGGCGAAGGCGTCGGCATCCGCGTACGACGTGAAGTTCGCGAAGCCGGCACCCTGGTGGTTTCCGAGGACCGACAGCAGCACCTTGGTGCCCTGGGCCTGCAGCGGGCGGATCTGGTTCTGCGCATCCTGCAGCGTCTCGGTGACCCGGTCGTTGAGGTGGAGGACCGCCTGCTCCCCGTCGTAGTTGATGTTCGCGGCGAAGATCATGGCCAGATCGACCGCTGGGCGGCCCGACTCGGCGAGCGTGTAGTCCGCGACGTTCGCTAAATCGTTCGAGTTGACCTCGACGTAGACGGCGAGCTTCGGGTCGGCAGCGGCGGTATCGGCGACCGCTGTGGTCGAGGCGGCGAGGGCGGCGGCTCCAGCGGCTGCGAACGCCGCTGCTGCCGCGATACCTCTTCTCAGGCGGGACGATCGTGCGGGTGAGGAACTCATGACGGGATCTTCTCCTTCGGCGTCGTTGTCGAGATCGGGTCGCGACGTCGCGACTCGCGGCCGACTATATCGCTTAAGCACCTGCGTCGGAAGGGGATGCTGGCGGTGCGCACCGATTCCGACGATGCTGGACGCATGCGCGCCCTCCGACTCCTCTGGCGGTACCCGGTCATCACGCTCACGGTCCTGGTCTTCGCCGTGGTCGGGGCGCTCCACGCCGCCGGGGAGGAGACCATCGGCCGATGGGTCGCGACGATCTTCGTGGCTGCGGTGGTCGTGTGGACGCTCATCGGCATGGTCCGCGACGTGCTCCGCGGCCACGTCGGACTCGACATCCTCGCCGTCGTCGCCATGGTGGCGACACTCGCGGTGGGCGAGTACATCGCGGCGCTCATCATCGTCCTCATGCTCTCCGGGGGCGAGGCGCTGGAGGACTTCGCGGGCCGCCGGGCCAAGCGCGACCTCTCCGCTCTGCTGGATCGCTCGCCGCGCAGCGCCCATGTGCTGACACATCCCGAGGATGCGGACTCGGACGCGGCGAGGGAGGTGCCCGTCGACGATGTGGCCGTGGGCGACGTCCTCCTCGTGCGCCCGGCGGAGATCATCCCCGTGGACGGTGAACTGCTCACGGACAGCGCGTCGTTCGACGAATCCTCGCTCACGGGCGAGAGCCTGCCCGTGACGCGCGGTGCAGGCGACGAGGTGCTGTCCGGCGCGATCAACGGCAGCCGGGCCATCCACCTCCGCGCCCTCCGCACCGGCGCCGACAGCCAGTACCAGCAGATCGTCGCCCTGGTCGCCCAGGCCGAGTCCTCCCACGCGCCCATCGTGCGTCTCGCCGACCGGTTCGCGATCCCGTTCACCGCCGTCGCGCTCGTGCTCGCGGGGACGGCCTGGGCGCTCTCCGGCGACGCCACGCGGTTCGCCGAAGTGCTCGTGCTGGCGACGCCCTGCCCCCTGCTGATCGCCGCTCCCGTCGCCTTCCTCGGCGGACTCTCCCGGGCGGCGAAGTCGGGCGTCATCATGAAGAGCGGTGCGGTGATCGAGCAGATCGCGCGCGTGCGCTCTGCGGCGTTCGACAAGACCGGGACGCTCACCCAGGGGAGGCCGGAGCTCGTCGACGTGCGTCCGGCACAGGGCTTCGATGCGGAGGAGATCCTGCGACTCGCCGCCTCGGCCGAGCAGTACTCCTCGCACGTGCTCGCCGACGGCATCCGTCGCGCCGCCTCCGCCCGAGGCCTGGCGCTGCACGGGGCGACGGAGGCGAGCGAGACCGCGACGAACGGGGTGTCCGCGACGATCGGCGGCCGCGCGGTGGTCGTCGGCAAGCCGGCGTATGTGGCGTCCCTCGCCCCGGACACCGTGCGGGCGGAGCTCGCGCCGGGACAGGCCGCCGCCTATGTCGCCGTGGACGGACGGTTCGCGGGGGTCCTGGTCCTCGCCGATGCCGCTCGCCCGGAGGCGCCGGCCGTGATCTCGTGGCTGCGGACGCATGAGGTCGACCGGCTCGCGATGCTGACCGGGGACGTGGAGACCACCGCGGCGTCGATCGGACGGCAGGTCGGGATCGACGAGATCCACGCCGAGCTCCTGCCGCCCGAGAAGGTGCGTCTGGCCGCCGAGATGCAACCGCGGCCCGTGCTGATGGTCGGCGACGGTGTGAACGACGCCCCGGTGCTGGCAGCGGCCGACATCGGCATCGCGATGGGCGCGAAGGGAGCGACGGCCGCCGGGGACGCCGCCGACGTCGTCATCCTCGTGGATTCGCTCGCCAAGGTCGTCGACGCCGTCGCGATCGGACGGCACACCCTCCGCGTCGCCCTCACCGCGATCTGGATCGGGATCGGGCTGAGCGTGGGGCTGATGGTCGTCGCGATGACCGGCGTCATCCCCGCGGTCGTCGGCGCTCTGGTGCAGGAGCTCGTCGACCTCGCGACGATCCTCTACGCCCTGCGCGCGCTGAGCGGCCCGCCGAGCGACCTCCGCCCCTCCGGAATACCGTGACAGCCTGAGACCCCGGACTCAGACTGGAGGCATGACCGTGGACGACCCGCAGGTATGGACTCTGATCGGCGTCTTCGCCGCCGTGATGCTCGGCGGCATGACGCTCATGACGTCGCAGCTCAGCCGCGTGATCCGCGCGGAGGTGGACCGCATCGACGGAACCCTCTCCGCACGGATCGACCGCATCGACGGCACCCTCTCCGCACGGATCGACGGCCTCGACGCCCGGCTGGGACGGATCGAGACGAAGGTCGACGATCTCGACAGGGAGCTCACGAACCTCGCGACGCGATTCTGGCGCTCGCAGTGACGAGCCCGCGGCCTCAGATCGAGACGTCGCCGACGAGGTTGACCTTGATGCCCATGCCGTCGAACATCGCGGCCTTCGCGATCAGCGCCTTGTCCGCGGTCTCGGCGTCGGGCGCGTAGACGAGCTGCGCGTGGTTCGCCTTGTGCCGCGCCATGAACTGGTCGCGCGAGATGCCGTGCAGCACCACATGGGCGATCGGCCACTCCGGGTTCGTGGCGTCCTTCCGGCGCTGCGTCTCCTCCGCCGGCAGCTCGACGACCGACGCCCGGAAGATGTCCGCCTGCAGGACGCCCTCGGCGATGAACACCCGGGAGAGCACGACCTCGCCGGGCTTCGAGACGCCGTTGATCGTGGCGCCGCCGGCGGGGAAGAACACGTGACCCTGGCGCCACCCCTCCGCGTTCTGCCAGCCGCCGAGATGGGAGGCCGGCACCGAGCCGGAGATCTCGTACACCCATACGAACTGCCCGTCGTAGTCATCGCCCCAACGGACGTCGTGGAGAGTGTTGTCGGGGACGAGCCCCATCGCCCGCCAGACGCGGTCGGTCACGAGTGCATCGACGGCGACGCCCTCGTCGGCCTCGTTGAAGTGCGGGAACGCGCGCCCCTCATGCAGCACGCGGGAGCCGTCGCGCGAGGTCACCGGCGGGCGCTCGGTGGAGTTCAGGATGCCCTCCGCCAGGTCCGACGCCGGAACGAGGTCCTTCAAGCCCTGCTGGTACTGGATGCCGACCGCGTCGAGGCCGAAGTCGTCGGCGATGCGGAGGGCGGCGATGTACATCTTCAGCTGCCACTGCACCTGCTCGCGGGTGAGCTCGGTCGCGGCGTCCTCGCCGTAGCGGAAGGTCATGCCGCGCTCGATCAGCCAGTCGTAGGCGGCGTCGGCCTCCTCCTCGGTCACGTTCAGCATCTCCGCGTAGAGGGCCGACTGCGACAGGCGCTCCTTGTAGATGCCGGTCTGGTTGAGGAGCTCGTCGTCGAAGATGGCGTTGTACATGCCCATGCAGCCCTCGTCGAAGACGCCGATGATGGCCTTCTCGGCGCGCAGCTCCGCGGCGAGCGCCTCGCCGAGCTGCTTCTCCGGGCTGTCGGGCAGTGCGGGGAGCGGACGCACGTGGGAGGCGTCGTGGGTGATGGCGCCGGTCTCCGTCCACTCGCGGATGCCGTCGCGGAACCAGTCGTCGGTGAAGTCGACCGACCAGATCGTCGCGTACGGCTTGTCCATCTTCGTCAGGCCCGCGTTGAGGCCGAGGAGGCCGACGAGGCCGGGCCAGTCGCCCGCGAAGTTCGCCACCGTGAGGATCGGGCCCTCGTGCGTGCGGAGGCCCGCCAGCACGTGGTGCGAGTACTGCCAGACGGCCTCGGCGACGATGAGCGGCGCGTCGACGGGGATGTTCTTGAACACCTCGAGCCCCATGCGCTGGCTGGAGATGAAGCCGTGACCGGTCTCCGGGTCGACCTCGTTGGCGCGGACGACCGTCCAGCCGAGGTCGTTCAGCACGCCGGTGACCCCGGCCTCGAGCTCGACCTGGGTGGGCCAGCCGGCTGTGTTGGCCGACTCTCGGAGGTCGCCGGAGGCGATCAGGTACGCGGTCTTCGGCGCAGCGGTGGGACGGGATGCCGGGGTGGGCAGGGTGTAGGCGGTCATGAGTTCTCCGGGGTCGAGGGGGTGGGGGATCCGCCGCGCTGGGCGGCGGCGAGTTCATGGACGACGTCCTTCGAGCCGTCGTAAAGGCGCACGTAGCGGTCGAAGAGGGCGTCGGCGAAGGGACACAGCGCCTCGTCCGGGCGGACGGTGTCGGCGATGGGGTTCCAGTCGGTGATCGCGGGCGTGGCACCGTCGGCGGCCGTGGCCGTCGCCGCGAGGAAGGCGGCGCCGTAGCTCGCACCGATCGTGGTCTGCGGCACCTCCTGCACGAGCCCGGTGATGTCCGAGACGATCTGCAGCCACAGCCGTCCCTGCGTGCCGCCGCCGACCGCCACGATGCGGCGGATGTCGGCGCCGGCGGCTCGCATGGTCTCGACGTTGTGACGTACGCCCAGCGCCGTGGCCTCGAGGGCCGCGCGATAGAGGTCTCCTCGGGTGTGCCGGAGGGTGAGTCCGGCGATGACCCCGCGGGCGTCGGGATCCTGGATCGGGGTGCGCTCACCGGCGAAGTACGGCAGCATCAGCAGGCCGTTCGCGCCGGGCCCCGACTCCTCGGCCTCGGCGAGCAGCGCCGGGTAGTCGGCGCCGGAGAGGTCCTTCAGCCACGCGGTGAGCGCTCCGGATGTGGACAGCCCGCCGGCGAGGTTGCGCGTGCCCTCGAAGGCGCCGGCCGTCGTCCACATCGAGGGTGTGCGGAGGGTCTGCTCCCCGGTCGCGACGAGGAACATCGTCGTGCCGTACATCAGCATGAGGTCGCCGACCTCGTGGGCGCCGACGCTCACCGCCTCGGTCCAGGCGTCGATCGTGCCGGTGATGACCGGGGTCCCCTCGGGCAGGCCGGTCAGGGCCGCCGCAGCGGCGGTCACGATGCCCGCGATCTCCCCCGCCCAGCGCAGCGGCGGCTGCTCGACCGTCCCGGCGAACCGCTGCCACCAGGGCTCGTGCCAGCGCTCACCCTCGATGTCGTACAGCGGCGAGACCTGGCTGGCGGACTGGTGGTCGAGGACGTAGGCGCCGGTGAGCTTGCGGGCCAGCCAGGAGGCGGGCATGTAGAGCCGCCGCGCGCGCTGCCAGGCTCCCGGCTCCTCCTCGGCGACCCAGGCGATCTTGGGCCCACCGGCCTGCGAGGTGAGGGTCGAGCAGCCGACGCGGGTGATCTCCTCGACGCCGAGCTCCGCCGTCATGCGCTCGATCTGAGCGGTGGATCGGGTGTCCACGCCGTAGAGGATCGCGGGGCGCACGGGCTCGTCGTCCTCGTCGGCGAGCAGGATGCACGGACCCATGCCGCTCACGCCGACGCCCACGACCTCCGCGTCGGGCACCGCGGCGAGAAGGTCCGCGGCCAGCTCGACGAACTCGTCCCACCAGATCCGGCCGTCCATCTCGACCCATCCGGACTGCGGACGGGAGACGTCGTGCGCGCGGGTCGCGGTCGCGAGGATCGTGCCGGCGGGATCCACGAGGACGCCCTTGCTGCTGGACGTGCCGATGTCCACCCCGAGGGTGCAGCGCATGGTCTCTCCTTCGATACCGACGGTCCGTGCAGGCCTGCACCCAGGCTACGCGAAATCGATTTCACGATGCAAGGAGCTGACTGCTTCTGCACCACGAGGACCGATATCGAGAGTCTCCACGATCTTCGCCTCCGGCCGGAAAAAACGCCGGTTCAGCACCGGAATACCGTGACATCCTGACCCCTCCGATCGAGACTGGAGGCATGCCCTTGAACGACCCGCAGGTATGGACGCTGATCGGCATCTTCGTGACGACGATGCTCGGCGGCATGACCCTCATGACGACGCAGTTCGGTCGCGTGCTCCGTGCGGAGATCGGCGGACTGCGGGGAGAGATGACCGGCGAGATCGGCACCCTCCGCACTGATATGACCACCGAGATCGCCGGCCTCCGCACCGAAATGACCACCGAGACCACACGACTACGCAGTGAGATCGGCACCCTCCGCACCGACATGACCACCGAGATCGCCGGCCTCCGCACCGAGATGACCACCGAGATCGGCACCCTCCGCACCGACATGACCACCGAGACCACACGACTACGCAGTGAGATCGGCACCCTCCGCACTGATATGACCACCGAGATCGCCGGCCTCCGCACCGAAATGACCACCGAGACCACACGACTACGTAGTGAGATCGGCACCCTCCGCACCGACATGACCACCGAGATCGCCGGCCTCCGCACCGAGATGACCACCGAGATCGGCACCCTCCGCACCGACATGACCACCGAGACCGCGGGCCTCCGCACCGATACGACGAACGAGGTCAGCGGACTCCATGGGGCGTTGGCGGCGCTGCACGCGGCGATGATGCGCGAGGTCGGAGGGCTGCGCGCGGCGATGGGTGCGCTGCACGGAGCGATGATCGGGCTGCGTGGCGAGATGATCGGCCTGCGTGGCGAGATGACCGCACGGCTCGACGGCCTCGATCACCGCCTCGACCGATTGGAGGTGAAGGTCGACGATCTCGACAAGGAGATGACGAACCTCGCGGCGCGATTCTGGCGCTCGCAGTAGCGACGCTGCGTTCAGGCGCGCGCGGCCGCGCGCTGCACCTCGCCGGAGAGGACGATCGTCCGGGCCGGTTGCTCGTCGCCCTTGATCCGATCCAGCAGCATCCGCGCCGCTGTCACACCCATGAGGCGCGCGGGGAGCCTGACGACGGTGACGGCGGACGGCGACAGCGTCGTGAAGGGCAGCGACCCGATCACCGCGACGCCGAGCTGCGGCGGGGTGAGTCCGCGCTCCGTGAGGACCTGGATCGCGCCGACACCGATGAGGTTGTTCCCGGCGACCACCGCGTCCGGCGGCTCCGGCAGCGCGAGGAGCTCCTCCATTGCCGCGCGCCCGCCCTCGACGCGGAACGTGGCGAAGCGCTGGAGCGAGGAGAGGTCATGATCGGAATCCATCACCGAGAGCGCTTCCCGCCAGCCTTCCGCACGCTCCGCCGCAGTGTCGATGTGCGCGGGGCCACCGATGTACGCGATGCGCCGATACCCGGCGTCGAGAAGGCTCTGCGTCGCTGCGGCGCCCGCCTCCCGGTTGGCCATGACCACACCGTCGATGTCGGCGTCCGTGCGACGGTCCACCGCGACGACCGGCCGTCCCGTCGCCCGCACCGGCCCCAGATCCGAGTGCTCGTCCGCCGTCGCGATGATGACGCCCGACATGTTCTCGGCGATCGCGATCCGGAGGTACGTCGCCTCCTTCTCAGCCTGTGCGTCGGAGTTGCACAGCACGACGGAGTACCCCGCTTCGGACGCCGCATCCTCCACGCCGCGCGCCATCTCGGTGAAGTACGGGTTCTCGATGTCCGGGATCACCAGGGCGATGACTTCGGAGCTCTGGGTCCGCAGCGTACGCGCCGTCCGGTTCGGGGTGAAGCGCAGTTCCTCGGCCGCCGCCCGCACCGCCGCCGCCTTCTCCTCCGACACGCTCGTGCCGTTGAAGACGCGCGAGACCGTGGCCGGGGAGACGCCGGCCCGCCGCGCGACGTCGTAGATCGTGGCCATGGGCACCCACTGTAACCGGTTTCAGCCTCAGCTCTCCGCGAGGAATCGATCGAGAGTCGTTCCGAGAGCATCGAGCCGGGTCCGAGCCGCACCCGAGAGCGGTCGGAACGGACGACGACAGTCCCCCAGCGCTCCGGCACCTCCCGCACTGCGACCGGAGAGGTATTTCGCCGCGGGGAAGACGTCGATCGCGACGAGCTCGGCGATGACATGGTTGATCCGGCTCTGCACCCGCTGCGCTCCGACCAGGTCGCCGGCGTCGAGGAGGCGCCGCGCCGCCTGGAAGAGCTCGACCTGGAGCCCCACGGTCGTGCCGATCGTCCCGCGAGCACCGGCGGCGAGCGCGGGCACGAACACCTCGTCGAACCCGTTGATGTAGGCCTTGTCGGGGAACGCCGCCTTCATGCGCTCGAGGGCGTACATGTTGTGCGCGGTCTGCTTGAGACCGATCACGCGATCGTCGCCCAGGAGTTCTCCGGCCGTCTCGAGCGTGAACTCGGTCCCCGTGAACTGCGGGATGTTGTAGACGATGAGCGGGAGGTCCACGGCGTCCAGCACCGCGCGGTAGTGGTCGAGGACGGCCTCGATGCCGAAGGAGTAGTAGATCGGCGGGATCATCGAGAGGGCGGATGCGCCGGCGCGCTGCGCCCGCCGTCCGAGTTCGATCGCCTCCCGCGTCGACAGCGCGCCGACGTGGGCGACGACGGGGATGCGCCCCTCGGCGGCGCGCACGGCGGTCTCCACCACCGCGGTCCGTTCATCCGCCGACAGGAGGAGACCCTCCCCCGACGACCCGCAGCAGTAGATCCCCTCGACGCCGCGGGAGACGTAGTCCTCCACGAGCGTCGAGAGCAGCCGCGTGTCGACCGCCCCCTCCGCGTCGTAGGGGGTGGCGATCGCGGCCATCAGCACCCCGAGGTCCGCCGCCGTGGTCACCATGCGGTCCACCCCCCGTCCACGACGAGGTTCGCTCCGGTCATGTAGCGCGAGGCGTCCGAGAGCAGGAAGACCGCGGCCCCGTTGAAGTCGGTCGCCTCCGCCATGCGTCCGATCGGGATGCGCGCCGTGTAGTTCTGCCGGAAGGTCGCGTCCTGCGAGTCCCGACCGACGCCGGAGGGCGTGAGGGTGTTGACCCTGATGCCCTGCCGACCCCAGTACGTCGCGCAGTACCGGGTGAGGTTGTATAGCCCCGACTTCGCCGCCGAGTAGGCCACCGGCTTCACGAACGGCACCCCGGTCTGCTCCTCCTTGTAGGCGTAGATGTCCTGCACCGGCGACACCATCCCGTAGATCGAGCCGACGTTGATGATTGAGCCCGGCTTCCCGGCGGCGCGCATCCGAGCACCGGTCGCCTGCGTGACGAGGAAGGTGCCGACGAGGTTCACGTCGACCACCTCGCGGAACACGTCGAGGGGGAAGTCCTCGAAGGGACCGGAGACCTCGGGTGGCGCGCTCGGCTGGGTGTCCAGACCGGCGTTGTTGATCACGCCGTCCGGCGCCGCACCCCATACATCGACGATCGCGTCGAGGCCGGCCTCGACGCTGTCCTTCGAGACGATGTCCATGGAGACGCCGAAGAGGCGCGGGCTGTCGGCGATCTCGGGGAACGTCTCCTGCAGGCGCGCGGCGTCGACCGTGCGCGATGCCACGGCCACCCGGGCGCCGCGTCCGTGGAGCTCCCGGACGAAGGCCGATCCGATCTGGCCGAGGCCGCCGGTGACCAGGATGATGCGGTCGGTGAGGTCGAAGATGTCCGCCATGTCGTTCGTCTCCCTCAGCTCACCGCGTGCCGCGCGAGGTTCTCGCGGTCGTACTCCAGGCCGTTCCCCGGCGCTCCGGTCGGCACGAAGAACCCGTTCTGCGGCCGCTGCGGCACGATGACACCGAGATCGCTGAGCGTGCCGCCGTCCGTCATCTCGCCGAACAGGGCGTTGGGCACCGCGCAGAGCACGTTGGCCGTGAGCTCCATCACGAAGTGCGGCGTCATCGGAGCGTTGTACGCCCGGCCCAGGGCAGCGATGTCCATGTAGGGCGTGATACCGCCCACGCGACCGACGTCGGCCTGGATGAAGTCGCACGCGTCGGCGAGGAGGTACTGGTTGAACTGCTGGAGCGTGTAGACGTTCTCGCCCAGCCCGATCGGGATCGGCGAGCGGGCCCGGAGGCGGGCGTGCGAGGCGACGTCGTCCACGCGCAGCGGCTCCTCCACCCAGTAGAGGTTGAGGTCGCGGAACCGGGTGACCGCCCGGACCGCCTCCCCGTAGGTCCATCCCTGGTTCGCATCGACCATGAGCGGATACTCGCCCGCCGCCTCGCGGATCTTGGTGAGCCGGTAGACGTCCTCTTCGAGGTCCGGCTTGCCGACCTTGACCTTCCCGGCGGCGTACCCGTCGGCCTTCCACTCCTTGACCTGCTCGACGACCTCCTCGGCGGACAGGTTCAGGTTGATGCCGCTGCCGTACAGTGCGACCCGGTCGCGCACCTGGCCGAGGAGCTTCGCGAGCGGCTGCTGGTAGTGCAGCCCCAGCAGGTCCCACAGCGCCACATCGATCGCGGCGAGGGCGAGCGTCGTGGTCCCGCCGGGGCCGTTGTCGCGCAGGTGCTGCCAGGAGTGCTGCCAGACGGCCCGCGGATTGACCTCGCGGCCGATGAGCGTGGGGATGAGCTCGCGCAGCGCCGCCACCATCATCTGGCCGCCGACACCGGACGTGTGGCTGAAGCCGGTGCCGACCAGCCCGGTGTCGGTGGTGATGTCGGCGAGGATGATCTCGATGTGGGTCACCCGATGGATCTGGTCTCCCCACGGTCCCTTGGGGAGGGGGATGCGGGAGAGCTGGAGGTCGATCGATTCGATTTTCATGCGTGGTCCTTCCGGGACGACGAGGAGGGGACGGGAGCTTCAGCCTTTGACGGCGCCGGCGGCGAGACCGGCGACGAGGCGCTTCTGCACGAGGAGGAAGCCGACGACGACGGGGAGCACCGAGAGCACGCCGCCGGCGGTGAGGAGGTCCCAACGGATCTGGTACTCGCCGATGAACAGGTGCAGCCCGACCGGCAGCGTGCGGGTCGCCGTCTGCGAGGTGAAGGTGAGGGCGTAGAGGAACTCGTTCCAGGTGAGGATGAACGCGTAGGTTCCTGCCGCCACCATCCCGGGCCGCAGCAGGGGCAGCAGCAGGATGCGGACGATCTGCGCGGACGAGGCCCCGTCGATCTGACCCGCCTCCTCGATCTCCCGGGGGATGGAGTCCGCGAACCCCTTGAGCAGCCAGGTGGCGAACGGTGTGGCGAACGCGGCGTGCACGAGGGCGAGACCGAGCGTCGTATCCATCAGCCCCATCCCGCGCAGCTGCCCCTGCAGCGAGATCACGAGCAGCACGGCGGGGAACATCTGCGCGAGCAGCAGCCCGATCATGACGGCACCGCGACCGCGGAAGTCGAACCGGGACATCGCGATCGCGGCGCCGGTGGAGACCACGAGGGTCACCGGGACGGCGATCGCGGCCACGGTGAGGCTGTTCCGCAGATAGGTCAGGAACGGCGTCGTCGACAGCAGCTCGGCGTAGGAGGCGGTCGTGAACTCCGAGGGGATGAGGTTCGCTCCGGCGCCGGCGAGCTGGTCCCGGGGCGTGAGTGACGTCAGCAACATGACGATGTACGGCCCGAGCACCATCGCGAGCACGCCGAGGAGGGCGATCGCGAAGCCGGTCCTTCCCGCGAGGCGGCCGAAGCGGACGGGGGCGGTCGTCGTGGTCATCGCGTGGTGTCCTTCCGGGTGAGGCGCACGTAGAGCGCGATGAAGACGGCGAGGAACAGGGCCTGGATGACGGCGTACGCCGCGCCGGCACCGAAGTCGCTGGCCTTGTAGGTCGTGAGATACGACTCGAGCGCCAGGGTCGTCGAGGACGTGCCCGGCCCGCCGCCGGTGAGGATGAAGATGAGGTCGACGCAATTCGAGGTCCAGATCAGGCGCAGGAGCGTCGTGATGAGGATCGTCGGGAGGATGGCGGGCAGCACGACGTGGCGGAAGACCCCGACGGGGCCGCATCCGTCGATCTGCGCGGACTCCTTGAGCTCGCCGGACACGCTCTGCAGCGCCGCGAGGATCATGATCGCGAAGAGCGGGATGCCCTGCCAGACGTCGATCATCACGAGCGTCGGCAGCGCGGTGCTGTTCTGCGAGAGGAACTCGATCGGGGCGTCGATGACGCCGGCGTTCAGGAGCCACTGGTTGAGGGCGCCGTTGTTGGGGTCGAGGATCCACTTCCACATCAGGGCCACCAGGACGCTCGGCGTCGCCCACGGGATCATGATGAGCCCGCGGTACACGCCCCGCAGGGGGAAGCGGTTGTTCAGCATGAGCGCGAGCGACAGCCCGCCGATCAGCTGGAGCGCGACGGCACCGAAGGTCCAGAACGCCGTGCGGCCCAGCGTGGGGGCGAACTCCGCGGTGCCGATGACGCTGGCGAAGTTCTGGAACCCGACGAACTCGAGCACGCCGGTGAAGACGCTCACGTCGTTGAACGAGAACCAGATCGAGCGGACGAGCGGATATCCGGCGAAGACCGCGACGAGCACGATCGCCGGCGCGAGCAGGACGAGGGGGGCGACCGAGCCGCGGCGCGCGCGTCGCCGCGGCCGGGTCACCGGCCGGCGCGGGGCCGGCCGGCCGGTGACGACCGCTTCCGTGAGGGTGGAGCTTGCCATGTCGGTCCTCAGCGCAGCACGTCGGACATCTTCGTCAGCACGTCCTGGCTGCTGATCTCACCCTGGAACGCCTGCTGGATGAGCGGGTTCCACTCCTTCGCGGCGAGCTCGGCCACCCCCTCCAGCGCCGGCCACGTCTTGGCGGTGGGAATAGCGTCGACGGCGACCGCGAGCTGCGGGTCGGACGAGTACGCCTCGGTGTCGATCACCGACTCGAGCACCGGAAGCTGACCCTGCGGCGAGGCGGAGATCTTCTCCATCTGCGCCTCCTCGCTCAGCCAGGAGATCCACTCCCAGGCGGCGTCCTTCTTGTCGGAGCCCTCGAGGATGACGTTGCCGCTCATGCTGCCGAGTGTCGCGCCGGGCTTACCGTCGGCCGTGGGGATCGGGACGACGCCGAGCTTGTCGCCGAAGACCCCCTGCAGCTCCTTCAGCGAACCCGGGTGGTGGATCATCATGCCGGTGAGGCCCTCGACGAAGTTCGTCTTGACGTCGGCGAAGGCGGCCGTGATCGATCCGGGGGGCGCCGCCTGCAGGTCGGTGACGATGCGGAGGTAGTCCTCGTTCACCGCGACGCCCTTCGCGTCGTCCAGGACGACCTCGCCGGAGTCGTCGACGACCGACGCCCCGCCGGCGTACATCCACGCGAGCCACTGATCCTGTCCGCCCGCACCGCCGCGGACGTCGATGCCGTACCTGCCGTCACCGGTGAGGGCGGCCGCCGCGTCGAGGAGGTCCTGCTGGGTGCGCGGAGCCTCGAGCCCGAGCTCCTCGAAGTAGTCCGTGCGGTAGTAGAGGTAGAGCGTCGTGTACTGGTGCGGCAGCATGTACACCGCGTCCTCGCCGGGCAGCTGACCCGTCGCCCAGAGCGAGTCGACGACGTCGTCCGAGGCGTCCCAGCCGTCGACGTACGAGGTCAGGTCGGCGATGGCGCCCTGGGGCGCGAACTGCCCGAGCCACCAGTCCTTGCTGCGGGCGGCGTCCGGCCCGGTGCCGTTCATCGCGGAGGACACGAGCTGGTTCTGGTACTGGTCGAGCGGGATCGTCTCCAGCACGACCTTCACGTCGTCCTGAGCGCCGTTGAACTCGTCCGCGAGTTCCGTCCAGGTGGGATCGGTCGCGTCGTCCTGCCAGAGCCAGTAGGTGATCTCGACGGGGCCGTCCCCTTCCCCGGACGGGGCGCTGCCGGCACAGCCGGTGGCGAGGGCGACGACGCCGAGGGCGGCCAGGGCGGGGAGGATTCGGGTGGATCTCATGATGCGTACTCCTTCGTCGATCAGATGAGGGTCGTGCGAAATCGATTTCAAGACGGGTGCGACAGAACGCGCCGGTGCGGGGAGGGTCAGACCGGCAGCGGGGCCGTGGTGCCGAAGTCGATGTCCGGATAGCGGTTGCGGACACCGTAGAAGTGGGCGTCCAGCTCGTGGACGGCCCGGCGGGTGTCGCCGGCCTCGATCGCATCGATGATGCGACCGTGCATCGCGGCGATGGCCGGATCCTCCTCGACGGGCTCCTCGCGTCGCGCGGCGGCGAAGACGACCCAGAAGGACTGCAGGAACTGATCCACGAACGCATTGCCCATCGGCGCGAGCAGCCCGCGGTGGAATTGCTGGTCGAGCTCGGCGAAGCTCTCGTTGCGCAGGGCGCGCTCCACCATCTCCTCCGAGAGCAGCCGCAGACGGGCCAGGTCGCTCGGCTGCAGGCGCGGGATCACCAGAGGCAGCAGAGACGTCTCCAGCGCGTGACGCACTTCCAGGAGCTCGCGGGTGGCGGCCTCCGGGTCGTCGACGAAGCCGATCCAGCGGGTGGCGAGATCGGCGGCGCGGAATCCTCGCCAGACCCGGCGCGCCCCTTGCCGGGACACCACGATGCCGAACGCCTCGAGGACGCTGAGGGCCTCGCGGATGCGCTGCCGTCCCACCTCCAGCACGGCGCCGAGCTCCGCCTCTGTGGGCAGCGGGTCGCCGATCTCCAGGCCGGAACGCTGCAGGTGCTGAGCCAGACGCCGGGCGAGCGCGTCCGACAAGTCGGACCCGGTTACCTCGATCTTGTCTGACATGTTCCGTTCGCCCCTTCGCGATATCGGCGGAATTCCTGGTTCTGAGCCTAGACAGTCGTTGCGCTTGTCGTCAAGTGCCCTCTCACCCACGTTCACTTGTCCGACAAGCGAGCGCGGGCACACGCAGAGATGCCGCGACCCGAAGGCCGCGGCATCCCGTCGCGTGCGTCTCCCCGGATTCGCGTCAGCGGTGCGCGGCCACCACCTGCGCGACGGCCGCCCGCTCATCGGCGGAGGGTTCGGCGATGGCCATACGGCAGTGCGTGTCCACGACATCGAGCACGCGGTACGCCTCCTTCATCCGCGCCATGTCGCCGCCGATGAGCGCGACGACGTCGTCCACGGCGGCCTGTGCCGCGGCGATGGCGTCCGTGTCGCCGGAGCGTCCGGCGTCGGCCAGGGCGCGGAAGGGCTTCGGCGTCACGGAGGAGACACCCGAGACGACGCCCTGCGCGCCCGCTTCGACGGCCGCGATGAGGTCGCGGTCGGCGCCGGTGTAGAGCTCGAAGTCGGCCGGCACCACCGCGCGGTACGCCGCGATGTCGTCGAGGGAGAGCTCGCTCACCTTGGCCCCGACCACGTTCGGCAGGGCGGCGATGCGTACGAGCAGCTCCGGCGAGACGGGGTTCCCGCTGCGCGCGGGATAGATGTAGACGTAGAGGCGCCCCTCCCCCACGGCTGCCGATACCGCGCGGTAGTAGTCGAGGATCGCGTCGTCCGAGGCACGCAGGTAGTAGGGGGTGAGGGCCGCGAACTCCGTGGCCCCCAGCTCCTTCGCGATGCCGACCAGGCGCACGGCCTCGAAGGTGCTCGGCTGTCCGACGTGCACGATCACGCGCATCCGGTCCGCCAGCTCCTCCAGCGCGGCACCCACGAGCGCCCGGAACTCGTCCGCGTCCACGGCGGGGAACTCGCCCGTGGTGCCGAGGACGAAGGCGCCCTCGTTCCCCGAGTCGGCCACGAACCGGAAGATCGCACGCGACCCGTCGAGGTCGAGGGTCCCGTCGCGGTGGAACGCGGTCGGGACGGCGGTCAGGATGTCGTAGCGGGTCACTTCTCGGTCTCCTCGGGGGTCGTGCTCTTGCGGTTCTTGCGGTCGGCGCGTCCCCGGCGCGCACCGGCGTCGACGTTGCGGACGGTGGAGGTGAGCAGGTCGGGCTGCGCCGCGAGCTCGTCGTGTGCCTTCTCGATCTGCACGATGCTGTCGGTGTGGAGGATCGAGTCCTCCACCGAGGCCCGCTCTGCCCGGGGCGTGCGGGCGGCGCGGATCGCGGGCATCACGATCGACAGCACCGCGAGCGCGAGCAGAACGAGGGCGATCGGGCTGACGACCTCGAAGAACGGCCGCGTCGGCAGGATCGCCAGCGTGCGGGCGAGGTTCTCCTCGGCGAGCGGACCGAGCAGGAGACCGAGCACCACGGGTCCTGCCGGGACCTGCATGCGCTTGAGCAGCACGCCGACCACACCGAAGACGAGCATCGTGACGACCGTCGACAGGCTATTCGAGGTGGCGTACGTGCCGATGATGCAGAAGATGAGGATGCCGCTCCACAGATACGGCTGCGGCACGTCGAGCAGCTTGACCATGCCCTTCATCCGCACGAGGCTCAGCGCGAGCGACAGGAGGGTCGCGACGAGCATGATCCCGACGATCGAGACGACGAGGTCGGGGCGGTTGGTGAACAGCGTGGGGCCGGGGGTGATGCCCCAGATGATCATCGAGCCGATCATCACCGCCATCACGGAGTCCCCGGGGATGCCGAGTGCCATCGTGGTGGTCAGCGAGCCGCCGAGCGTGGCGCTGGAGGCGGTGTCGGACGCGGCGACGCCCTCGATCGATCCCTTGCCGAACATCTCCGGGTGCTTCGACGCCTTGCGCGCCCGCTCCCAGCCGATGAGCCCGGCGATGTCGCCGCCGGCCGCGGGGATGAGGCCGACACCGAGGCCGACCGCGCCGCCGACCGCGGTGGCCCGTCCGCTCTGCTTCAGCTCCGCGCGGTTCGGCCACCACCGCCCGAGGCTCGAGATCGGTCGGACGTGCGACTTCCGGTGCGTGAGGAGCTGGTCGAACAGCTCGGCGATGCCGAAGAGGCCGATGATGACGGCGATGAAGTTCACGCCCTCGACGAGTTCCAGCACACCGAACGTGAAGCGCTGGTCGGCCGTGGCGGCGTACGTTCCGACACTGCCGAGCATGAGTCCGAAGAGGCCCGCGAGGATGCCCTTGAGCATCGACTTGGACGAGATGCCGATCATCATCGCGATGCCGAAGACGACGAGCGCGAACAGCTCGGGCGACTTGAAGTAGTCCCGGGCGAAGCTGGCGATCGGCACGGCGGCGACCGAGAAGAGCACGAGCGAGGCGAGGATGCCGACGGCCGACACGATCGCGGAGATCGTCAACGCGAGACCGGCCCTGCCCTGTTTCGCCATCGGATAGCCGTCGAGGGTGGTGGCGATGGAGGCGGGAGTCCCCGGGGTGTTGATGAGGATGGACGGCACCCGGTCGCCGAAGTTCGCCGCGACGTAGATCGTCAGCAGCACCGCGAGGCCCTGCACGGGTTCGAGGGTCATGGTGAAGCCGGCCGCGAGCGCGACGGCCATGGTCGCGGTGATGCCGGGGAAGGCGCCGACCATGAAGCCGAGGACGAGGCCGACCGCCATGTACAGCAGGATCGAGATGTCGAGGAGCGAGTTCAGCCCCTCCAGGAGCGCGTTCACAGGGGGATCCTCAGGAGCATGCCGAAGACGACGTAGACGAACGCCGTGACGGCGGCGGAGTAGATGACGAGGCTCAGCCAGCGGCGGTGGCCGTAGAGGAGCATCAGTGCGGCCATGAGCAGGGCGCAGGCGATCGGGAAGACCTCGATCCGGTAGCCGAAGAGGATGACCGAGCCGAGGGACCAGAGCGCGATGAAGGCACCGGCGATCGCGATCGTCGCGATCACCCGGAGGACGCCGCCCGGCTGGATGCGCTCGAGATCCTCGCGTGTGGGTGCCGGTCGGGTGATCGCGACGGCGAGCAGGGCGATCGCGATCACGACGCCGGTGACGCCGATGACGAGCGGCCAGAAGCGGGCGTCGATCTGTCCGGGGGCGGCCTCGCGGCGCAGTGGGATCTGCGTGGCGAGGAAGAGATAGCCGGCGGTGATCGCGAGGGCGACGGCGGCGAACGCGATCTCGAGGGGTCGCGAGGCGGTCGCCCCCTCGTAGCCGCCCGGCGCGGCCGCCTCGGCCGCGGTGTCGGGGCTGGTCATGGTGCTCCTTCGTCGGAGGACGCGGTGGGGTCGGCGCGTACCGACCCCACCGGAGGTGTTCAGCCCAGGAGATCCTGGAACAGGGCGAACTGGTCGTCGACGAACCCGGTCCACTCCGCGGAGTCGCGGTAGACCACGAGGTTGCCGGCGTCCGCCTGGAACTTCTGGTAGCTCTCGGACTCCACAGCCTCCTTGACGGCGGCCTCGAGGGCGTCATGCACGTCGTCGGGCAGGCCGGCCGGCGCGTAGATGCCGCCCCAGCCGCCGAAGACGACCTCTTCGCCGATGGCCTCCTCGACCGTCTCGACGTCCTCCGCGTCCGGGTGACGCTCGTCGTTCATGACCGCGAGGATGCGGACGGCCTCGCCCTGCGCGAGGGCCTCGCCGAGTCCGGAGACGGCGGCGACGGTCTCACCGGACGCGGCGGCCGCGACCGCCGTGGCGCCACCGTCATAGGGCACGGGGGTGAAGTCGGCGTCCGTGGCCTTGCCGAGGCCGAGGGTGGCGGCCTCCCAGATCGAGCCGGCGCCGGAGTTCGCGACCGTGACCGCGCCGGACTTCGCCTGGGTCACGAGGTCGTCGAGGGTCTCGATGCCGCTGTTGGCGCCCACCGTGATGACGCCGGGGGCGAGCATGATCTGTCCGAGCAGGTCGAAGTCGTCGGGCAGCACGTCGGCGCTCTGGGTCGTGTTGAGCATCGCGATCTCGACCGGGGCGAACCCGATGACGTAGCCGTCCGGGTCCTGCGAGCCGACGTACTCCATCGCGAGCGCTCCCGCGGCTCCGGGCATGTTCTCCGGGATCACGCTGACGCCGAGGATCTTCTCGAGCTCGGTCGCGAGCGCGCGGGACGACAGGTCGGAGCCGCCACCGGGGTTGGCCTGGATGATAAGCCGGATGTCGTCCTCGGGATAGGTCGAGGCGGCCCCCTCGCTCTCGTCGACCTTCGTGCAGGCCGACAGCACCAGAGCGGTGGCGGCGAGGGCGGCGAAGGCAGCGGCCGCCCGAGTGATGCGCATGCGGGGCATCTTTGCTCCTCTACGTGGGTCGACCGTGTTGTCGACACCGCGAGGTTACCAGTGTTGACTGTTAACAGTCAACACTGGTACCGAGTCACCGCACGCGACACACGGCCAGGAGGTGCGGGCTCAGCTCCCGGATTCCGGGAACGGTGCTCCCGGCTCGCGCCAGCTGAAGGGCCGCCTGCGTGAGCGCCGTCTCCTCCGCGGGCATCCCCTCCAGCGACAGCCCGCCGGGCCCTTCGACGCCATGGACCTCCAGAACCTCGAGTCCGGCGGAGACGGCCTCCGCGGCGAGCGACTCCGCCGTATGGAAGTGCCCCGCCGGGAAGCGACCCCGCGAGGAGGGAGTCCCGCGTTCCAGCAGGGCGCCGTGTTCCTCGTCGAGATGGAGGTCGGTCACGCCCAGCGCGAGCTGACCGAATCCGACGAAGCGCGAGAGCCCTGCCGCGAACACCCACCCGCCGGATCCCACCACCCGTGCGGCCTCGCTGAGGGCCTGGACGCGGTCCGTGCGATCGGCCAGGTGGTACAGCGGACCGAGGAGAAGCGCAGCATCGAAGCTGTCCGCGGCGAACCGCAGCGAGCGCGCGTCGCCTACCTGTGCGTCCACCCCGAGCTGCGCCGCACTCCGGACATGACCCGGCACCGGGTCGACGAGGGTGACCCGATGCCCGCGGTCCAGGAGCGAGCGCGCATGGACACCCGCCCCACCTCCGACATCGATCACGCGACCCTCGGTGAGGTGATCCGCGATCAGCTCCTGGATGCGCTGGTGCTCGAGCGGTCCCTGCGCCGACCGGGTCGTCAACCGCACCGATTCGTCGAACTGCTCCTCGTAGTAGTCGCGGATCCGCTCGTCGAGCTCACGCTGGTCCATGGTCGGCCTCCGATCGGTAGGCCTCCATCATCCACGCCCGTCCGCGCGAGGGACGGCGCCAGGCGGGGATGTCCGCCTGGCGCCGTCCCTCCGCGTCTGACCGGCTCTAGCCGGCCGTAGCGTTCTCGTACGCCCGCATCGCGGCCTCCTGCGCCTCCTTCAGCGCGTCCTCCGGCGACTTGTCCCCGAGCAGCGCCGCCGTGATGGCGTTGTTGAGCTCGTTCTGGATCTCCTGACCCGCCGGCGAAGAGCCGAACGACTGCCCGTAGTCCACCACGTCGTAGTAGGTGGAGATGACCTGATCGAAGCCGGCGTTGCCGCTGTCGGTGACGAAGGTCTGGCGGATCGACTGGTCGGCGGACGGCGACCCGGTGAACAGCCCGGTGTTGATCCCGCCGTCGGTCTTCAGGGTCTCGGCACGTGCCTCGCCCGCCGCATTCCACGCGTCGTCGGAGGTGAGGTTCACCATCCACGCGCACGCCGCCGCGGGGTTCTCCGCTCCGGCCGGGATCACGAACGCGGTGCCGGAGGCGACCGAGAACGGCTCGCCGTCGGCGTTCCGGAACGGCACGGCCTCGAGGTCGATCTGGTCGGCGTAGGGGCTGAGCACGTTCGGATACCACTGCGCGTTCACCTGCGCGCCCACCTGCTGGGCGACGAACTGGTTCTGGTCGCCGAAGGCGTCGAACGAGTCGGTGAAGCTCTTGACGGCTGCGAAGCCGCCCTGCGCGTCGGTGATCTGCTTGAGCATCTCGATGCCGGCCACGTTGCTGGGGTCGTCCAGGGTGGGCGCCCCCTTCTCATCGTT
Organism: Microbacterium paraoxydans; assembly: GCF_900105335.1. Taxonomy (NCBI): domain Bacteria; kingdom Bacillati; phylum Actinomycetota; class Actinomycetes; order Micrococcales; family Microbacteriaceae; genus Microbacterium; species Microbacterium paraoxydans. The sequence goes on from NZ_LT629770.1 coordinate 1,779,840, forward strand.
GAGCTGGCCGCCCATGCCGAGGATCCACAGCCCGGCCTGACCGGTCGCGACCGGATCGAACCCGAGCCGCGTGGGTACGCCGCCGGACTCCTGGTACATCTTCTCGATCGCGCCGAGCAGCACGTCGGGCTTCGAGGTGTCGATCTCGTCCGCCGTCACCCCCGCCTCGTCGAGCACGGCCTTGTTCAGCAGGATCGCCGGCGGCTGGTAGAACTGCGGCACCGCCCACACCGCGTCGTCGTAGGTGACGTCGTCGACGACGAAGGGGTACCAGTGGTCCCGCGGCGAGACGTCCTGCGCCGCGAAGCACTCGTCGAGCGGCATGATGAGGTCCTGCGCGGCGTACGTGGTCACGTACCGGCGGTCCATCTGCACGACGTCGGGCACGTCGCCGCTCGCGATGCGGGTGGTGAACTTCTGCGCGTCGAAGGCCGTCGCATCGAGGTCGACCTCGACGTCCTTCAGCTGCTCGGCGGCGTAGTCCATGCGCGAGGTGCCGACGTCGTCGGCGTTCTCGAAGCCCCACGCCTTCAGCGTGCCGCTCGGCTCCGCCCCGAAGTCGGCGTCGGCCGCCTGGTCGTCTCCCCCTCCCCCGCCGCACCCGGCGAGGACGAGGACGGATGCCGCGGCGACCGCGGTGATTCCCAGCATGCGTGTGCGCATGACTGCTCCTTTCGATCTGTGGTTCGTCATCCCTTACGCCCCTGGGTCGCGACGCCCTCGATGAAGGCGCGCTGCCCGAAGGCGAAGAGGATGAGCATCGGGAGGGTCACCAGGAGGGAGGCGACCATGACGTACTGGTAGTCGCCGTGACCGCCCGCGGTGGGGCTGTACTTGGTCATGGCGTACGCGATGCCGAGCGGCGCGGTGAACTCGTCCACCGACCCGGCGTTGAGGTAGATGAGGGCGGCCTGGAGGTTGTTCCAGCTCGCCTGGAACTCGAACAGGAACACGATGACGAACGACGGGATCGACAGCGGCATCGCGATCCGCCAGAAGAGTCCCCAGGCGCTGGCCCCGTCGAGCCGCGCCGCCTCGAACAGCTCCCGCGGCAGGCCGAGGAAGAACTGCCGCTGCAAGAAGATGTAGAAGGCCGATCCGAAGAGGTTCATCCCCCACAGCGGCACCCAGGTGCCGAGGAGTCCGGTCTCCTTCCAGATGAGGTAGATCGGGATCATCGTCACCGCGCCGGGAAGCATCATCGTCGCGAGCACGAGGCCGAACAGCAGGCCGCGCCCCGGGAAGCGGAAGTAGGCGAACCCGAACGCCACGATCGAGCTGGAGATCGCGACAGCACCGGCGGCGAGCAGCGCGATGGCGATGCTGTTGCCCATCCAGTTCAGCAACGGGAGCTGATTCCACACCTCCACGTAGTTCTCCGGCACGAAGGTCTTCGGGATGAGGGCGTTGTCGAACACCTCCCCTCGTGGCTTGAAGCTCGCCGCGAGGAGCCACGCGAAGGGGTACAGGAACAGCAGCGCGAACAGCACGAGGATGACGTTCAGCACGATGCGGGCGATGAGGCTCTTCGGCTGCCGCAGCTGCCGTCGCCAGCGCGAACGGGTGGCGACGGTGGTCGTGAACGTGCCAGGGGACTTCTCGGGCTCCGCCTCGACGGGGACCTGACGCAGGGTCTGGGACATCAGCGGTCTCCCTCGTAGTAGACGAAGCGGTTGCCGACCTTCACCTGGATGAGCGTGATGATCATGATGATGACGAAGAGCAGCCACGCCATCGCCGCCGCGAAGCCGAAGTTGAACTGCCGGAAGGCCTGCTGGAACAGGTAGATCGCGTAGAAGAGGGATGCCTCCGGTGACGAATTGCTCTGATCCCGCCAGAACAGCAGGTACGCCTGGTCGAAGATCTGGAACGCGGCGATCGACAGCACGATGACGTTGAAGAACATGGCCCCCGAGATCATCGGGAGGGTGATCGAGAAGAACTTCCTGATCGGTCCCGCCCCGTCGAGCGAGGCCACCTCGTACAGCTCGACGGGCACGTTCTTCAGCGCCGCGAGGAAGATCACCATGGTCCCCGCGACGGTCCACAGCGTCATGATCACGATGCTCGGCTTGACCCATGCGGGGTCGACGAGCCACTGCGGCCCCTGGATGCCGAACACCCGGAGGAACTGGTTGATCGCCCCGGAGTTGCCGTTCAGGAGGAGGAAGAACACCGCCGCGGTCGCGACGGCCGGCGTCATCTTCGGCAGGTAGTAGAGCACCCGGAAGGCACCCGCACCCCGTCCGACGCGGTTGAGCAGCAGGGCGAGGATCAGCGCGAACACGATCTCCAGCGGCACCGCCATCACCACGTAGAACAGCGTGTTCGCGAGCGAGACGCCCACCCGCGGGTCCTCGAAGAGGTTGGCGTAGTTGTCGATGCCGACCGGGCGGGCGCTGTTCGTGGCGAGGTTGTAGCTGCTGAACGAGATGTACAGGCTGTAGACCATCGCGCCGGCCGTGAAGATGAGGAATCCGATGAGCCAGGGCAAGATGAAGAGATAGCCGGCGAGGGCCTCCCGGCGGTTGTACCGGTCCCGCTGGCGGGTCTTGAGCGGCATCCACCTGCCTCCTTTCCGAGGACGTGCAGACACGACACTCCCGTCCTGGCGCGATGGTAGATCCGGAGAAGCGGTTCTCCGCGGGGCTTGCGCAGAACCGTTTCCTGTGGTTCACCTGAATGCCGCGTGGGCGCCCTGGTGCCCCGGCTGCGGTTCCTCCCTAGGATGAGGGGAATAAACACGGAGGAGGGCCGGGGGAATGTTCGACGAGCGACGGCGACAGGCAGCGCTCGAGGAACTGGGGATCCTTGACACACCACCCGATGAGCGGGTGGATCGGGTGGCACGACTGGCGAAGGAGATGTTCGGCGTGCCGATGGTCAGCGTCTCGCTGATCGACCGCGACCGACAGTGGCGCAAATCGCAGATCGGCCTCGGGGGGAACGAGGCACCGCGCCAGGACTCGTTCTGCGACTACACCGTGTCGCAGGACCGGACCGTGGTGGTGGAGGACGCGAGCACCACCGACCTCTTCGCCGAGAACCCGTTCGTGACCGGCGATCCGCACCTCCGCTTCTATGCGGCCCATCCGCTGCACGCGCCGGGCGGCGAGCCGGTCGGGACGCTGTGCGTGCTCGACACGGAGCCGCACACCTTCACCGACGCCCAGCAGGACCTCCTGCGCGACCTCGCGTTCTGGGTGCAGACGGAGCTGGCACAGGACGCGGACATCGACCATGCCGCCGTGGTGCAGCGAGCGCTGCGCCCGCGGGTGCATCCGGAGATCGAGGGCTACACGATCGCCGCCGGCGCCGCCCCACGCGGCATGCTCGCCGGCGACTACTACGACTTCTCGCGACACGGCGACGCCCTGCGCGTGACGCTGGCTGACGCGATGGGCAAGGGCACGGGACCGGCGCTGGTCGCGGCCACGGTGCGCGCCTCCCTGCGGACGGCGCCGGAGCGCTCGCTGTCCGACGCCGTGATCGAGGTGGACCGCCTGCTCGAGGACGATCTCGCGGACACGTCGATGTTCGTCACGGCCGTCGTCGCCGAGCTGCGGCCGGAGACGGGAGACCTCGAGGTCATCGACGCCGGTCACAGCCTCGCTTTCGTCGTCCGGGCGGACGGGTCGTGGACGCCGCTGCGCTCCACGAACCTGCCGCTGGGCATGGGGATGGGCCTGGCCGACCCCCGCGTCCCGGTGACCACCCGTCTGGAACCGGGCGACGCGTTCATCTGCTGCAGCGATGGACTCCTCGACGTGCTCGACCCGGACGACCCGTTCGGCCACGTCGAGCGCGTCCTCGCGGAGATGGGCCCCGGTGGCGCTGTCGGCGAGGCGCTGCGGCTCGCGAACGATGACCGCGCCACCGACGACATCACCGTCGTGGTGGTGCGGAGGGACGCATGACCGCGCGGTTCGCGACGATCCGCGTCCTCGCCCTCCTCTCGGTCCTGCTGGGCGTGAACTATGTCGCCTGGCGATGGCTGGAGTCGGTGAACTGGTCGGCCTGGTGGATCGCGGTGCCGCTCGTGATCGCCGAGACCTACAGCCTCATCGACACCTTCCTGTTCTGCCTCACGATGTGGCGCGCGAAGGAGCGTCCGGCGCCGGTATCGCCGCCACAGGGCACCGTCGACGTGTTCATCACGACCTACGACGAGCCGATCGAGCTCGTCATGACGACGGCCAGGGCGGCGAAGCGGATCGCCTATCCGCACTCCACCTGGATCCTCGACGACGGCTCCCGCCCCGAGCTCGAGGCCGAGGCCCGGGCCGCGGGCGTCGGCTACCTCACCCGCTCCGAGGACTGGACCGGCAAGCCCCGGCATGCCAAGGCGGGCAACCTCAACAGCGCGCTCTTCCAGACCGACGGCGAGTTCCTCCTCATCCTCGACGCCGACCAGGTGCCGGACCCGCTGATCCTGCACCGCACGCTCGGCTACTTCGCGGATGACCCGGAGGTCGCCCTCGTGCAGACGCCGCAGTGGTTCGTGAACGTCGACGAGGCCGATCCGCTCGGCAGCCAGGCGCCGCTGTTCTACGGGCCGATCCAGCAGGGGAAGGACGGCTGGAATGCGGCCTTCTTCTGCGGGTCGAACGCCGTGCTCCGCCGCGAGGCGCTCATGCAGCTCGGCATCGTGGGCTACGTGCGGAACGTGACGGACTCCGCCGCGCGGGCGCTCAAGACCTCCGAGGCGCTGATCGCCCGCGAGGCCGAGGCCGCGACCGACCCCGCGCTCGCCACCGAGCTCGGGGCGCTCCGCATCGCGATCGCCCGCGGGCGGAAGGAGCTCGCCGGCGGCGACTCCGTCGCCGAGGTCGCCGCGCGCGTGGGGGAAGCTGTCGACAACGCCTCCCGGATCCTCGTGGCGCACGACTTGGAGGGCATCCGTGCCGACCTCGCGGTGATCGAGTCCCTGCCGGTGCAGCACGACGCGGAACTCGGGCAGGTGATCGTGGACGAGGCCGGGCTCGACGCTCTGGCCGCCTCCGACCTCTCCCCCCTCACCGCCGTCGAGGCCGTCCGCGGACTGCTCGACGCGCTCCGCCTCGACCGGGCCGATGAGGCGCAGCCCATCCTCCCGCTCGCCACGATCTCGGTGACGGAGGACATGGCGACGGCGATGCAGCTGCACGCCCTCGGCTGGAAGAGCGTCTACCACCACGAGATCCTGGCGCACGGCCTCGCCCCGGAAGACCTCCGGACGATGCTCACGCAGCGGCTGCGGTGGGCGCAGGGGACGCTGCAGGTGATGCTGCGCGACAACCCCCTGGCCAAGCGCGGACTCTCGGTGGGGCAGCGCCTCATGTACTTCGCGACGATGTGGAGCTACCTGTCCGGCTTCGCGGCCATCGTCTACCTCGCCGCCCCGGTGATCTATCTCGTGTTCGGGGTGCTTCCCGTCACCGCCTGGTCGGTCGACTTCTTCGTGCGGTTCCTGCCGTACTTCCTCGTCAACCAGGCGCTGTTCCTCGTGGTCGCGAAGGGGGTGAAGACCTGGCGAGGTCAGCAATACTCGCTCGCACTGTTCCCCGTGTGGATCCGCGCGTGCTGGACGGCCTTCGCCAACGTGGTGCTCGGCCGGCCGCTGTCCTTCGCCGTGACGCGGAAGGACGGCCGAGACCCGCGCGGCGTCCCGTGGCGCGAGATCTGGCCGCAGCTGACCGCGATGGTCGTGCTCGTGATCGCTCTCGTCATCGGGGTCGCCCGGGTCATCGTCGGCACCGGCGACGGCACCGGCACCCTCGTCAACACCGCCTGGGTCCTGTACGACCTGGTCGTCCTCAGCGTCATCATCCAGGCGGCGCGCTATCGCGGTCCCGCCGCACAGGTCCTCGAGAAGGAGTCGAATGAACGTCAGCACTGACACCAGGGACGGCTACGCCGTCGTCGCGATCACGGGGCGCCTGACCGCCTCGGGCGCGCCGTTGCTGCGCAACGCGGTGAGCGACCTCGTCGCCGCCGGGCAGCCGCGCATCGCGATCGACCTCAGCGGCACCGAGTTCGTCGACTCCTCGGGCCTCGGCGCCCTGGTGGGCGGCCTCAAGAGCGCCCGGGTGGCCGGGGGCGATCTGCGCATCGCCGCGGTCCCCGAGGCCGTGCGCACCGTCCTCCACCTCACCAACCTGGATCGCGTGCTCCGCGACTACCCGACGCCGGAATCGGCGTTCGATGGACGCTGACACCCGGGCCTTCCACATCGACGGGCCCGCCGGGCTCGCCCTCGTCGACCGCGCCCTCGACGAGCTCGACCGACTCTGGACTCAGGCTCCGGAGGTACCGGCGCAGGACCAGGTGCTGTTCACCCTGGCGTTGAGCGAGGTCACGACCAACGTCGCGCAGCACAACGAGCACGCGGACGTCGTCCTGAGCATCGACGTCCGCGTGACGGCGGAGGAGCTGCGCGCCTACATCCGCGACACCGCCCCGCCGGCACCGATCGACTGGGACGCGGTGACGATGCCGGGCGAGGAGGCGGAGAGCGGACGCGGACTCGCGCTGTCGCAGGCGGCGCTCGACGAGTTCACCCACACGGTCACCGATCTCGGCAACACCTGGGTGCTCGTCCGGCGCGTGGATCCCGCGCGCGAGGCGGGCGGCTGACCCGTCAGGCGAGCCAGGCCGGCGCGCGTCCCCGGAGCGCGGCGGCGTCGATGGAGTAGCGCCCCGCCCCCGTGAGGGCGAGCGCGAGAGCCGCGGCGCCGAGCACGGCGACGAACTCGTAGCCGCCGGCCGTCACCCACAGGCCCGCGGGCAGGTGCACGAGCACGAGGGCGACCAGCATGTCGACGGCGAGGAGGATTCCGACCGGACGCGTCAGCAGTCCGAGGATCAGCAGGATCCCGCCGATGAGCTCGAGGAAGGCCACGACGGGTGCGGCGATCTCGGCGAGCGGGACCCCCATCCCGGCGAAGCTGCCGATGGTCCCGGGGATCGTGAACTCGAAGATCTTCTGGGCGCCGTGGGCGGCGAAGATCGCGCCGACGACGATGCGCAGGACGAGGAGTCCGAGCGACGAGGCGGAGGAGGCGGAGGCTGTGGTGTTCGTCATGAGGAGGTTCTTCCTTCGTGGCAGGACACCCGCGCGGGCGCGGACCAGGGCTCTTGCCCTGGCCCCCACGGTAGGAACCGTTCTTTTCCGTCCGCTGAACGCCTCGGGTTCGCGGACGCGGCGACCTCAGCGGGAGCCGACCTCGTGGAGCATCCGCTCCCTGGCGCCGTCGAGGTGAGCCGAGAGCACCGCGGCGGCATCCTCCGGGGCTCCCGTGCGCATGACGTCGAGCAGCTTCACGTGGTCGTCCGACGACTCGTGCAGGTCTTCGTCGTGGTTGATCGTGACCTCGAGCAGCGCCGTGAACGTGGGGAGGTACTGGTTCCAGGCGCCCTCCAGCCGCGGGTGATCGGCGAGGGCGTAGATCTGGGAGTGGAAGTCGAGGTCGGCCGTGACGAAGGCCGCATGGTCACCGGCGTCCGCGGCCTCGGCCATGCGCTGGACGGCGTCGGCCATCGGCTGCCACCGGTCGTCGTCGTCGACCCGCATCGCCCGCGAGAGGGCGAGCTGCTCCAATGCGCCCCGGAGGCTGTAGAGCTGGTCGACGTCGTCGCTCGTGAGGCCCACGATGTAGACCCCGCGCGGGCGCTGCACCTCGACGAGCTTCTCGAAGCTGAGCTGGGTCAGGGCGTCGCGCACGGGACCGCGGCTGACGGCGAACTCCTCGGCGAGGGCCTCTTCGGTGAGGCGAGCCCCCGGTGCGAGCTCCCCTCGGACGATGCGCTGGCGCAGCACGCGCGCGACCTGCGCTCCGAGCGACTCCCCGCGCGTGACGGTCTGCGTCATGGTGACCTCCTGTTAACAGTTGACAGGATACACACCGGGGTACGCGGTCAGGCTCCGGAGCGCGGACTCCAGAGCACGAGCTCGGTCGAACGGCGGATGCGGCGACCGGTCGGCATGGGCACGACCCCCGCAGCTCCGGCGGCGAACACCCGCACGCCGGGACGGTTCTCGCGCTCGGCGCGGAGAGCGCTCTCGAGCGCGATGACACGGTCGCGCAGCATCCGGTTCTCATCCTCCAGGTCGAGGAGCCGGGCGATCGCGGGGAGACTGACCCCTTCGGAGGAGAGCTGGGCGACCTCGCGCAGCTGCTCGATGTTGCGGTGAGAATAACGACGGGAGCCGCCGGGCGTCCGTCCCGGCACCACGAGGCCGATCCGGTCGTACTGACGGAGGGTCTGGGGGTGCAGGCCGGAGAGCTTGGCGGCTGCGGCGATCGCGAAGACCGGGGTGTCCGCGTCCATCACGCCTTCCTTCCTGATTTCACGTCAGGCCGCCGCGCCAGGTCAGGCAACTCCCTTCCGGAAGCGCCTGACCCGACGCGAAAGCCTGTGCTCGTCAACGGCGGGCTTTCGCCATGAGCTCGGCCCGCGGGTTCTCCTGGGGCTCCAGCTCCTGGAACCTCTCGAGAGCCTCGCGCGCCGCGTCGTCGAGGTGCGTCGGAACCGCGACCTGGAGCTCGGCGAGCAGGTCACCGGTCCCCTTCGCGGTCGCGACACCCCGTCCCTTGACGCGGAGCACGCGGCCCGACGGGGTCCCGGGGGCCACACGCAGCTTCACCACGTCGCCGCCGAGCGTCGGGACCTCGATGGTCGCGCCCAGCGTCGCCTCGGTGAAGGTCACCGGGACCACGAGGCGGAGGTTGAGGCCGTCCCGCGTGAAGACCGGGTGCGGACGCACCGTGATCTGCACCACGATGTCTCCGCTCTCCCCACCGTCCGGCGAGGGGCGACCACGGCCGCGCAGCCGGATCTTCTGCCCGTCGGCGACGCCTGCGGGGATCTTCACCTTGAACGGCTTGCCGTCCTCGCCCTGCAGGGTGATGGTCTCGCCCTGCACGGCGGTGCTGAAGTCCAGCGTGGTGCGGGCCGTGACGTCGGCGCCGCGCTGCGGACCACCGAAGCCACGGAAGCCGCCGCTCGGCTGCCCGAACCGGCCACCGCCGAACGAGCTGCCCTGGCCCTGGTTGAACATCGCGAAGATGTCCTCGAAGTCGGCGGTCTGGCCGCGCCCCTGCTGTCCGAACCGGCTGAAGACGTCTTCGAACCCGCCGGCGCCCGAGCCGCTCGCCGTGAAGCGAGCGCCCGAACCCATGGCGCGGATCTCGTCGTACTCCTTGCGCTGCTCGGCGTCGGAGAGCACCGAGTAGGCCTCGCTGATCTCCTTGAACTTGGCCTCGGCCTTCGCATCGCCCTGATTGGAGTCGGGGTGATACTTGCGCGCGAGCTTGCGGTACGTCTTCTTCAGGTCAGCGTCGCTGACGTCCTTCGAGACCCCGAGGGTCTTGTAGAAGTCCTTGTCGAACCAATCCTGGCTGGCCATCGATCACCTACTCCGCGGGGACGGCGACGACGACCTTCGCAGGACGCAGCTCGACCTCGCCGAGGCGGTAGCCCACCTCGACGACCTCGAGCACCGTGGTCTTCGAGGTGCCGGGGGTCGGCTGCTGGAAGATCGCCTCGTGACGCTGGGGGTCGAACTCCTCGCCCTTCTCGCCGTAGGCGACCACGCCGAGGCGCTCCACGACCGCGCGCACCTTCTCGGCGATCACGGCGAAGGGGCTGCCCTCGACCAGATCACCGTGCTGCTCGGCGCGGGCCAGGTCGTCGAGCACGGGGATGAGGCCCTTGGCGGCCTCGCCCTTCGCGCGCTCGATCTCGATCTGGCGCTGCTCCTCGGTGCGGCGGCGGTAGTTCGCGTACTCGGCCTGCAGGCGCTTGAGGTCGGTCAGCAGGGCGTTCTCGGCGTCGGCGATCGCGGCGTCGCCCGCGGCGGCATCCGCCGTCTGCGCGGCACCGAGGATGTCCTCGACCGTCAGCCCTTCCTCCGCCTCGGCAGCCGCGTCGACCGGGGTCTCGTCCGAGCCCTCGGCGGCCTTCGCCTCGCGGGAGTCCTGGTTCTGCGGCACGGGGCCGGATGCCTGAGCATCCGACCCCTCCGGAACCTCGTTCTCGTCGAAGTTCTTGTCCGTCATGATTACTTCTTCTCGTCCTCGTCGTCGACGACCTCGGCGTCGATGACGTCCTCGTCGGAGGAGGGGGCGTCACCGGTCGGGGTCTCGCCCTCGGCCGAAGCGCCGGCGGCGTCCGCCTGCGAGGAGGCGTAGATCGCCTCGCCGAGCTTCGACTGGGACTGGTTGAGCTTCTCGAACGCGGTCTTCACGGCCTCGTCGTCGTCGCCGGCCAGTGCCGTCTTGAGCGCATCGACGTCGGCCTTGACCTCGGTCTTCACGTCGTCAGGGAGCTTGTCCTCGTTCTCGGAGATGAGCTTCTCGATGGAGTAGGCGAGGGTCTCGGCCTGGTTGCGGGTCTCCGCAGCCTCACGACGCGCCTTGTCCTCGGCGGCGTGCTCCTCGGCCTCGCGCACCATGCGCTCGATGTCCTCCTTCGACAGCGACGAACCGCCGGAGATGACGATCGACTTCTCGGTGCCGGTGCCCTTGTCCTTCGCGGACACGTGGACGATGCCGTTGGCGTCGATGTCGAAGGTGACCTCGATCTGCGGGATGCCACGGGGCGCCGGCGCGATGCCGGTGAGCTCGAACGTGCCGAGCGGCTTGTTGTCGCGCGTGAAGTCACGCTCGCCCTGGAAGACCTGGATCGCGACGGACGGCTGGTTGTCGTCGGCCGTGGTGAAGGTCTCGCTCCGCTTGGTCGGGATGGCCGTGTTGCGCTCGATGAGCTTGGTCATCATGCCGCCCTTGGTCTCGATGCCCAGGGAGAGCGGGGTGACGTCGATGAGCAGGACGTCCTTGCGCTCGCCCTTGAGGACACCGGCCTGCAGCGCGGCGCCGACGGCGACGACCTCGTCCGGGTTCACACCCTTGTTGGCTTCCTTGCCGGTCTCGCGCTTGACGAGCTCGGCGACGGCAGGCATACGGGTCGAACCACCCACGAGGACGATGTGGTCGATGTCGGACACCTTGATGCCGGCCTCGCGGATGACGTCCTCGAAGGGCTTCTTGGTGCGGTCGAGCAGGTCCTTCGTGAGGTCCTCGAACTTGGCGCGGGTCACGGTCTCGGAGAGCGAGACGGGGCCCGAGTCGGTCAGCGACAGGTACGGGAGGTTGATGCTCGTGGACGTGGAGCTGGAGAGCTCCTTCTTCGCCTGCTCCGCGGCCTCCTTGAGGCGCTGCAGGGCGATCTTGTCGCCCGAGACGTCGACACCCGTGGTCTCCTTGAACTGCTTGATCAGGTAGTCGACGAGACGCTGGTCCCAGTCGTCTCCACCGAGACGGTTGTCACCGGCGGTGGCGCGCACCTGGATCGTGGAGAAGTCGTCGTCCTTGCCCACCTCGAGGAGGGAGACGTCGAACGTTCCGCCACCGAGGTCGAAGACGAGGATGAGCTCGTCCTCCTTGCCCTTGTCGAGGCCGTAGGCCAGGGCAGCCGCGGTCGGCTCGTTGATGATGCGGAGCACGTTGAGGCCCGCGATCTCACCGGCCTCCTTGGTGGCCTGACGCTCGGCGTCGTTGAAGTACGCCGGAACCGTGATGACGGCGTCGGTCACAGTGTCTCCGAGGTAGGACTCGGCGTCGCGCTTGAGCTTCTGGAGGATGCGCGCGGAGATCTCCTGCGGCGTCCACTTCTTGCCGTCGACGTCGAAGCTCCAGTCGGTGCCCATGTGGCGCTTGACCGAGGCGATCGTCCGGTCGACGTTGGTGACGGCCTGGCGCTTCGCGGTCTCACCGACGAGCACCTCCCCGTCCTTGGTGAAGGCGACGACCGAAGGGGTCGTGCGGAAGCCCTCGGCGTTGGCGATGACCTTGGGCTCGCCACCCTCGAGGACGCTGACGACGGAGTTGGTGGTTCCGAGGTCGATACCGACAGCACGTGCCATGTGTTCTCTCCTTTGTTGGGAAGTCTGTAGTGGTCTGGAAACCTGCGGCGATCAGGGAAACCTGAGTCGCGATGGCTCAAGTGTACGCCGAGCCCCGGAGGCTGTCAAATGAACTTGATATGAACAGGCTCAAGTTTTCCGGCCGGGCGGTCAGATGTCCGCGAGCCGCCATGCTTGACTCTCACACGGTGTCAGACGGGAGAACAGAGACATGTTGTCCATCGGAGCGTTCGCGCAGATCGGCCAGGTGACCCACCGGATGCTCCGGCACTGGGACACGGCCGGGCTGCTCGTCCCCGCCCACGTGGACGAGTTCACCGGCTACCGGTCGTACGATCCGTCGCAGCTCGAGCGCCTGCACCGGATCGTCGCCCTGCGTCAGCTCGGCTTCGGCCTCGACGACATCTCGGCGATCCTCGCCCAGGGCGTCGACGCCGACCGGATCGCGGCGCTGCTGCGCATCCGGCGCGCCGAGGTGGAGCAGGAGCACCGGCTCGCCGCCGCGCGACTCGTCGATGTGGAGCGGCGCCTCCACCTCATCGAGAAGGAGAAGCACATGTCGCAGATCGAGATCGTCCAGAAGCCCCTCCCCGCCGTGCGCCTGGCGGCCGTGCGCACCGTCGTCGCCGAGCAGCCGGCGGTCGCCGAGGTCGTCGGCCCCTCCTTCGATGCCGTGGCCGAGGTCATCGGTGACGAATGCGGCACCCTCACCACCCCGATCGCCCAGTACCGGACGCTGCCGGACGGGATGGAGGTCATCGCCGGATACTCCTACTCCGGCCCCGCCGCCGACGGGATCGAGATCATCGAACTCCCCGCCGAGGAGGACGCCGTCTGCGGGGTGCACCTCGGCTCGATGGAGCGGATCGCGGAGAGCTGGCACGCCATCCACACCGAGGTGGTCGCGCGCGGCCTCGTGCACGCCGGGCCGTGTCGGGAGCTCTACGTCCGCGCCGTCGGGGACGACCAGTCGGACTGGGTCACCGAGCTCCAGCAGCCCGTCGCGCGGCGCTGACGCGGAGGCCGCGCAGACGGGGCGACGCGGCGATCACTTGCCCCCGGGCGGGCCGACCAGCAGCAGGATCACGTACAGCGCGACGATGCCCACGACCAGCAGCACCGCGAGCACCCAGGGGCGGCGGAGGAACCAGCGCATCAGGCGGTCGTACCAGCGGCGGTCACGCGGGTCGTCGGTCGCGTCGAGGCGCCAGTCGCCCTGGAGACGACCCGTGCGGTGCAGCCAGATCTCCATCGGGATGGTCGCGTACGGCACGACGGCGCTGAGGACCGCCAGCACACCGACGCCCGGATGCCACCGCTGGTTGAGCGCGACGAGGACGGCGGTCGCGGCGTAGGCGAGGAATACGAACCCGTGGATACCGCCGCCGACCGTCACCACGACCCCCGGGGCACCGACGGCGCGGGCGATGATCGCGGCGATGAGGAGGGTCCAGGTGATCGCCTCCGCGATCGCGAGGACACGGTACAGGCGGCCAGGGGTGCGGAACACGGAACTCCTCGGGTGGGGTACCCCTCCAGCGTATCCCGCTTCGAATCGCCCACTTTGCTCCATCCGCCGCCGAAATGGAGCAAGGTGAGCGATTCGAAGGGGAATAGGGGGACGGCAGCCGACGTTGCCGAAGGCATGGTGACGGTGGACGCGGATGCGCTGTCCGCTGTGCTCGGCACGGTGGACCTGCGGGTGGGGATCGCCCGCCGGGTGCGGCTGACCTCCGGAGGACTCCTCCCGCTGCCGCCCGGTCGCATCACCCTCGTCTACATCGCCGACGGCGCCGTGCACGGGCATCCGCCTCTGGGCACGGGGTGCCGCCTCGACGTGGACCCCTCGTCGCAGCAGCTCACGGTCGAAGAGCCAGGGCACTGCGATCGACTCGTGACCGGCGACGCCTTCCTCCTGCTCCGCGGCGACACCTTCGCGCTGGAGGCCGATGCCGACACCGCGCTCCTCGTCGTCGACATCGAGCTCGCGGACACCGCCTCTCCCCTCCCTGCGCTCCTGCCGCCCTTCCTCACGGTGACCGGATTCGACGCGCTGGAGCCGGCCGCCGCCGCCCTGGCCGAGAACATGGGCGTTGTCGACGCGGCCGCGTGCCCGGTGCGCCAGGGCGACCCGCTGATCTGCCGGATGATGGCGACCACCGTGCTGCTCTCGGTCATCCGGGCCTGGGCGGCGAACGGGTGTGCACCCGCGGGGTGGCCCTCGTTGTCGAAGGACCCCTTCCTCGACCGCGTGGTGGACGCCATCCACGAGCAGCCGGGACGGGACTGGACCGTCGAGCGCCTGGCCGCCGTCGGGGCCATGTCGCGCTCGGCCTTCGCGGAGCGGTTCCGTCTCACAGTGGGTCGCTCCCCGGCCGACTATGTGACCGAGGTGCGGATCGACGCCGCGAAGCGGATGCTCCAGGCGGGGCAGTCCGTCTCGAGCGTCTCGCGCGAGCTCGGCTACGCATCGGACGAGGGCTTCAGTCGTGCCTTCCGCCGCCGGACGGGGATGACGCCGTCCTCCTGGCGCGCCTCGCACTCCCTCGTCCCCGCCTGATCCCACGACCTCGCCCCAGCCCGGGCGGGCGTGGCTTCGGAGCCACAGGACGACACGCCGGCCCCGAGCCCGCGGGGACGGCGTTTCGTCGGCCTGCTCCGAAATCGTGCCCGGGCGAGCCCGGGAGTCAGGAGCGGGAGCTGCGGGAGTTCGAGAGTCCGAAGAGCACGGCACCGGCGAGGAGCGAGACCGCACCGATCGTGTAGACGAGCTCGACGCTCAGGGTGTCGACGAGGAGTCCGCCCACGCCGGCCGCGAGCGTGATCGCGCCCTGGAACCCGACGACCACGAGGCTCCCCCCGGCCTCCAGGCGGTCCGGCATGCGGTGGCCCACCCAGGTGTTCACGACGATCAGCCACGACGAGAAGAAGAAGCCCCAGAGGAGCACGACCGCGCCGATGCCGATGATCGATCCGGAGAAGAGCACCATCGACAGCACGGCGCCCGAGATCACGAGCGGAGCGAACACCGCGAAGAAGGCGAAGGAGCGGTCGATCACGAGGCCGATGGAGAGGTTGCCGAGGAGGCCCCCGACACCGAACAGCGCCAGCAGCACGACGATCGTCGACGCGTCCACGTCCGGGATGCGCTCCAGCGCGAGGCGGACGTAGGTGTAGGCGAGGAAGTGCCCGAGCACGACGAGCACGTGTCCGACCATCCCGAGGCCGATGCCCGGACGCCGCACCGTGTCGACGAGCAGACGCAGGCTCGACGCCCGCTCGGCCGGGACGGTCGGCAGCGCCCACCGCAGGGCCACGGCCAGCACCACCATGAGCACTCCCGCGATCGCGAACACGGCGCGCCAGTCGACGACCTCGCTCAGCATGACTCCGAGCGGGACGCCGGCGACAGTGGCGAGCGAGACGCCGGCGGAGGTGAACATCACCCCGCGACCGAGGTGCTCCGGCCCAGCGAGCCGCGCGGCGACCGTGATCGACATGGTCCAGTAGGCGCTGATCGCGGCACCCAGCAGGAACCGCGCCAGCAGCACGACCACGAGGTTCGGCGCGATGGCGACCACGAGGTTCGACACAGCGGCAGCGAGCGCCATCCACACCAGCAGCGACCGGCGGTCCAGACGGGGGAACACGAGGCCGACGGTCGGGGCGACGAAGAGCCCGACGAGGGCCGTGACCGTGACGGTCTGCCCGGCCTGGCCCGGGGTCACCCCGAGGCCGTCCGCCATCTCGGTGAGCACTCCGTTGGGGAGGAACTCGGCGGTCACCAGCAGGAACCCCATCACCATGAGGGCGATGAGCCCTCCGTAGCGGATGCGGTCGCCGCGGGTGGTCGGCAGGGTCGGGACGGGGGCGGTCGTGGTCATGCTTCCAGACTCGCGACGAGGACGGGTCTGCGCCCGACCGGTCGTCCGCCGCACCCGACCGATCGTCCGCCCCTGGACAACCTCCGTCCGGGCCCCTAGGCTCGACGACGCACCGGGATCCGCCCGGGAAGCCCGAGCGAAGGAGGCGATGAGATGAACGCTGTCGTCGTCGCGCCTTTCGCCGACCACCTTCCCTTCGAGGCCACCCGCTCCTGATCGCCGCGTGGCCTCCCTTCCCGGAGCCACACCGTGACCGAATCCCCCGCTTCCTCGGAAGCCGCGTCCTTCGACGCCACCTCCTTCGACTCCCTCGAGACCGCCCTCTCCTTCGCCGAGGTCGAGCCCGGCCCGAACCAGCGCTGGACGACCTGGCCCTCGTCCACCCCCACCGAGCGGGGACCGGAACCCCGCCCCGCCTGGGTCGTGACCTCCGCCGGCGCCCTGGACACCGAGCTCGGCATCCTGAAGACCGGCAAGGAGGCCGACGTGTTCCTGCTGGAGCGCGCCGTGCCTGACGACCCGACGCAGCGCACCCTCCTCGCCGCCAAGCGCTACCGCGGCATCGAGAACCGGAGCTTCCAGCGCTCCGCCGTCTACACCGAGGGGCGCAGCACGCGGAACACCCGCGATACGCGCGCCCTCGCCAAGAAGACCGCCCACGGACGGGAGGTCGCCGCAGCCCAGTGGTCGCGCGCGGAGTTCGAGGCCCTGTGCCGGATGTGGGAGCGCGGCGCCCCGGTCCCCTATCCCGTGCAGGTCAGCGGCACCGAGGTGCTCATGGAGTTCCTCGGCGACGACCAGGGCGTCGCGGCACCGCGGCTCGCCCAGGTGCGCGGGTCGAAGGCCGAGATGCAGGAGTACTTCACGCAGGTGGCCGACCTCATGCGGGTCTTCGCCGCCGCGGGCTTCGCGCACGGGGACCTCTCCGCCTACAACCTCCTCGTGCACGACGGGCGGGTCCGGGTGATCGATCTGCCGCAGATCGTCGACGTGATCGCGAATCCGCAGGGCCTCGACCTCCTGCACCGCGACTGCGTCAACGTGTGCGACTGGTTCGCACGGCGACGGGTGGAGTGCGACGCCGAGGCCCTGTTCGCCGACCTCCTCGGGACCCTGTTCTGACTCCCGGTGTCAGGAGGCGAGTCGGGCGGCGAGAAGGGTCACCAGCTCGTACACGACGTGACTCGCGGCGATCCCGGTCATCTGGGCGTGATCGTACGCGGGCGACACCTCCACGACGTCGGCGCCGACGATGTCCCGGTCGCGCAGCGCCCGGAGGATGCGCAGCAGCTCGCGGCTCGTGAGCCCTCCCGCCTCGGGGGTCCCGGTGCCGGGCGCGTGCGCGGGGTCGAGCACGTCGATGTCGATCGAGACGTACAGCGGCTTGTCGCCGATGCGGGTGAGGATGCGGTCGATCGCCGCCTCCACCCCGTGCTCCTCGATGTACTCGCTGGAGACGATGGAGAAGCCGAGGCGCTCGTCGTCCTCGAGGTCCTGCTTCGAGTACAGGGGTCCGCGGGTGCCGACGTGGCAGCTCGCGGTGAGGTCGATCAGCCCCTCCTCGCTCGCGCGGCGGAAGGGGGTGCCGTGCGTGATGGGGGCGCCGAAGTAGGTGTCCCACGTGTCCAGGTGCGCATCGAAGTGGAGGACCGCGACGGGACCGTGCTTCGCGGCCACCGCCCGCAGCAGAGGAAGGGCCACGGTGTGGTCGCCGCCGATCGTGACGAGGCGCTGCACCTGCTCGCCGAGCGCCAGCGCCGCGCGCTCGACCTCGGTCACCGCCTCGGTGAGGTCGAACGGGTTCACCGGGATGTCGCCGGCATCCACCACCTGGGCGAGCTGGAACGGCGACACGTCCTGCGCGGGGTTGTAGGGCCGCAGCAGCCGGGACGACTCGCGCACGTGCGACGGGCCGAAGCGGGTGCCGGGGCGGTAGCTCACGCCGGAGTCGAACGGGATGCCGACCACCGCGATGTCGGCGCGCGGCACGTCCTCGATGCGGGGCAGGCGGGCGAAGGTGGCGATGCCGGAGTACCGCGGGTTCACGGAGGCGTCGACGGGGCCGATGTTGTCGGTCATTTCTCGTTCCTGTTCGTCGGGAGGTGTGGGTCTCAGAGGGCGTGCTGCGGGATGTGCACGAGCTGCACCCCGCCGTCGGCGATGGCCGCGCGGATGCTCGGGGCGATGTCGGCGCGTGATGCCACCCGTCGCCCCGCCGCCCCGAAGGCGGTGGCGAGCGCGGCCCAGTCCGGCTGCACGAGGTCGACGCCCACCGGGGTCATGCCCCGGTCGAGCTCGTTCTGGCGGATCTCCGCGTATCCGCCGTTGTCGACGCACACCACGGTGACGTCGAGGCGCTGCTCGACGGCGGTGACGAGCTCGTTCACGCAGAACATCAGGGCGCCGTCGCCGATGACGGTGACGACCGGGCGTTCGGTCTGCGCGACGGCCGCACCGATCGCGGCGGGGAGGCCATAGCCGAGCGTGGCGTAGGTCGGCGTGTAGAGGAGGGAATGCGGCTGCTCCTGCCGCAGCACGCTGCCGAGCGCCATGTACACGATCTGGGAGGAGTCGCCGGCGACGATCGCGTCAGCGGGAAGGGCGGCGGCGATGATCTCGGCCAGCGCGACGGTGTCCGCCGCGTTCTCCCGCGACTCGGCCTCGATCGCGGCCCGCTCGGCCGTGAGGTCGCGGGGGGGACGGGCGGGGTCCGGCAGCAGGGGCAGGAGGGCGTCGGTCACCGCGGCGGCGTCCCCCGTGAGACCGACCGTCGCGGTGAGGTTCTTGTCCCGCTGCTCCGGAGAGATGTCGACACGGATCACGGCGCCGCGCGCCTCGAGCCGCGGAGCCCAGAGCTCCGCCTCGCCCAGCTTCGAGCCGACCACGAGCAGCACGTCGGCGTCTTCGGCCACGGCCCGTGCGGCGGCGAGACGCAGGTTCGAGCCGAGGGAGAGCGGGTGCCGTTCGTCGAGCACCGCCTTGCCGTTCAGGGTCGTGAGCACGGGGGCTCCGAGCCGTTCGGCCACCGCGGCGATCTGGTGCGCGGCGTCCACCGCACCCCCACCGGCCACGATCACCGGGCGGCGGGCGGCGGACAGCAGCCGGGCGGCCTCGGCGAGCGCGATCGGATCCCCGGAGACGCGGTCGGGCATCGGGCGCGGCTTCCGGTCCTCCGCGGGCACGGCGGCGGGCGCCTCCAACACGTCCAGCGGGATCTCGATGTGCACGGGACGGGGGCGGCCGGTGCGGAAGAGGTGGAACGCGTCGTGCACGGCCTGCACCGCCTCCGCCGCGGTCGACACCCGTCGCGACCACTCCGCGATCGCGCCGACCATGGCCGTCGCGTCCTTGGTCTCGTGCAGCGTGCCGACGTCGGCGAACTCCGCCCCGAGCGGCACGCCGGGCGAGAGCACGATGAGGGGTCGCGACTCGCAGAACGCGGTGCCGATCGCGCTCATCGCGTTCTGCAGCCCGGGGCCGGAGGTCGTGATCACCACGCCGGGGAGCCCGGTCTGCTGCGCCCAGCCGTCGGCACCGTACCCCGACCCCTGCTCGTGGCGGTTGGTCACGGCACGGATGCCGAGGTCGGCGAGGGGCCGGTAGAGCTCCAGGTTGTGCGTGCCGGGGATGCCGAAGATCGCGGTCACCCCGTAGGCGCGGATGGTCTCCAGGACCGCACGGCCCGCGGTGTCGGCGTACCGGTCGTCTCCGATGGTGTCGGTGCTCATCGTGTCATCCTCACATCGCGTGCCGACGGACGCCGTCGACCCAGGTCTCACGGACCTCGATCGCCGCGATCTCCTCGGCCGGCACCGCGAGCGGGTCGTCCGAGAGCACCGCGAAGTCGGCGTACTTGCCCGGCTCCAGGGAGCCGAGGTCGTCCTCGCGGCCGATCGAGACCGCGCCCTCGATCGTGTGCGCCCGCAGCGCCGCGGTCGCGGAGATGCGCAGATCGTCCGGGCCGAGCGTGTGCCCGCGCCGGGTGACCCGGGTGACCGCGGTCTGGATCGCCTCCAGCGGGATGGGCTCGGCGACCGGGGCGTCCGAGGAGATCGTGATGGGTACGCCCGCACGCTCGAACTCCCCCAGCGGGTTGAAGCGCTCACCGGGCGTGCCGATGGCCTCCTCCACGCCTTCGCCCCAGTTGAAGTAGTGCTGCGTCTGGTTCACGGGACGGATGCCGGCGGCCGCCATCCGCTCGATCTGCGCGGGCGTCGGCAGTCCGCAGTGCTCGATGCGGTGCCGGGCATCCGCGTCCGGACGCTCCGCGAGCGCGGCCTCGATCGCCGACACCACCATCTCGATCGCGGTGGGCGACTGGGCGTGGGTCGCGGTCTGGAGCCCGGCCGCGTGGGCCTTGCGGATGAGCTCCGCGTAGTCGCCGGGCTCGTGGTAGAGCTGGCCGGTGCGGCAGGGGTCGCCGACGTAGCCGTCCGGGAAGTACGCGGTCCAGCCGCCCAGGGTGCCGTCGGCGTAGAACTTGATGCCGGCGAAACTGAGGTGGGCGTTGCCGAACTGCCCGACCAGTCCCATCTCCAGCGCCTCGTCGAGCAGGTGCGACAGCAGGTACATCGACACGCGCAGCTCCAGCCGCCCGGCCTCGGCGAGCCGCAGGTACATGTCGAACTCGCGGCGCGTGACCTGGCAGTCGCCGATGGAGGTGACCCCGCCCGCGAGGAACCGCTGCGTCGCCGCGTCGAGCTGGCGCAGGTGCTCCTCCGGCTCGTCCGCGAGGTGGAAGTTCGGACCGTGGTGGCCGATCTTCACCCCGTGGACGCCGGTGAGGATGTTGCACGCGGCGTCGGACAGCTCGCCGGTGAGCTCGCCGTCGGCGTCGCGGAAGAACTCGCCGCCGTCCGGGTTCGGGGTGTCCCGGTCCACGCCGTTGCGGTCGAGCGTGTACGAGTTCACCACCCCGCCGTGGCCGGAGGCGTTCATGAGGTACACCTCGCGGTCGGCGGCCACCTGGTCGAGCTCGAACCGCGTGGGGTGCCGCTTCTCGGCGAGGTTCCGCTGCTCGTAGCCGTAGCCGCGCACCGGGCGTCCGGCGGGGAGATCCGCGGCGGCGGCCTTGAGCAGCGCCACGATCTCCGGGATGCTCCCCGCCTTCTCCGGACCGCAGTCCACCCAGGTCATCATCTGCCCGAACATCAGCGGATGCGCATGCGCGTCCACGAAGCCGGGCACGACCACCGCATCCCCCAGATCGACGCGCTCAGGGGTGAGTCCGGCCCGCGCCGCCACGTCCTCGCACTCCGCCGCCGTGCCGAGGGCGACGATGCGCCCCCGGTCGGTCAGCATCGCCGTGACGGTGGTGTCCGCCGCGTCTGCCGTGTGGATGGCTCGCGCGGTGACGAGGACGGGAGCGGCCTGGGCCGAGCGGTCGAAGGGGGTGAGCTTTCTCATGATGCCTGTTCGCGGTGGTGTCGTGCGGGGGAATAGTGCCGGTCAGGGCAGGCGGTTCGCCGTGGTGTCGGTCCGGGCGGTGAACGACGCCGTGACCGGGGCCTCGTCGGAGTGCTGCGGCGCGAGACGCGTGCAGATCCCGGCGATGACGGCCATGCCCACGAACATCGCGATGACCGACCAGACACTGCCGGTCCAGGCGATGAGCTGCGTCGCGAACCAGGGCGAGAATCCGGCCCAGATGGCGGCGCCGACGCCGTACGACAGGGCGATGGACGTGTAGCGCGCCTGCGGACGGAACATCTGGGCGAGGATCGCCGCGATCGGGGCGTAGGTCGCGCTCATCGCGATGCGCACGAGCGAGGCGAAGAGGAAGATCAGCGGCTCGACACGGCCCGGCATCAGCAGGAGGAAGGGCGCGAAGGTCAGCACCGAGGTGATCAGGCCGATGTACATCACGTTCTTCCGGCCCCACTTGTCACCGAGCCAGGCGACCGGCAGCGTCACGACGAACTCCACGAACGACGCCAGGGTCATCGCGTCGAGGATCACCTGCTCGCTGATCGCGATGGGCTCGCCGGTCGCGTACGCGGTGGCGAAGGTGGTGGCCAGGTAGTAGCCGCCGGTGGAGATGGGCAGGATGCCGATGCCGAGGAGGATCGGCTTCCAGTTGACACGGAGGGCGAAGGCGAGCGGCATGGACTGCTTGCGGCCCTCGATCTTCTCCTCGAAGACCGGCGACTCCTCGACGCGATACCGGACCCACAGCCCCACACCGATCAGCACGATCGACAGCAGGAACGGGATGCGCCAGCCGCCGTCCATGATGAACGTGTCGCCGCCGCGGGACATGATCGCGAAGATGCCGGAGGCGAGGAGGGCGCCGGCCGGGTTGCCGAGCTGGGTGAAGCCGCCGTAGAACGTCTTCGACTTCTCGGGAGCATGCTCCACGCTCATGAGCACCGCGCCGCCCCATTCGCCGCCGACCGCGAGGCCCTGGACGGCGCGGAGCAGGATGAGGAGGATCGGCGCGAGGATGCCGATGTTCTCGTAGGTCGGGAGGCAGCCGACGAGGACGGTCGCGGCCCCCATCAGCAGCAGCGTGATGACGAGCGAGACCCGCCGGCCGAGCTTGTCGCCGATGTGGCCGAAGACGATGCCACCGAGGGGGCGGACGAGGAAGGCCACCGCGAACGTCGCGAAGGCGGCGGCGGTCTCGGCCAGTCGGTCGCCGCTCGGGAAGAACAGCGGGCCGAACACGAGGGCGGCGGCCGTGGCGTAGACGTAGAAGTCGTACCACTCGATGGTGGTGCCGACGAAGGCGGCGAAGCCGGCGCGGCGCGCGCGGCTGTGGACGCCGCTTCGGGGGGTGGGGGTAATGGTCATGGACCCGCTCCTTCGCGGATGGTGTCGGATAGCGAAGGATGCTACGGACGTGGAGCGCCGCGGGCAAGGGCAGAACTCCAGCGATACGCGTCATTCACTGGATTTGTGTCGGACGCACCGCGCACTCCAGGCCTTCCGCTCGGTCGAACGGCGCTCTACACTGCTTTTCTGCGGGGACGAGCGTGCACTGCGGGGAAATCGACGGAATCGGACGGCACATGGACTTCGACGCGGAACTCATCCGGGCGCTGCAGGAGGACGGCCGCGCCAGCATCCTCTCCCTCGCCGAGCGCGTCGGCCAGTCCCGCGCCGTCGTGGCGGCCCGTCTGCGGGCGCTGCTCAGCGACCGCACGGTGCGGGTGGTCGCGGCCGTCGACCCCGTTTTCCTCGGCCAGCACGTGCTCGCCCACGTGTCGATCCGGACCGACGGCGCCGTCGAGGTGGTCGCCGAGCACCTGCGCGACATGTCCGAGACCGTGCTGGTGTCGGCGGTCGGCGGCGCCCACGACATCGTGACGGAGGTGCGGGTGGGTTCGATGTCGGAGCTCCACGACCTGCTCGCGCGCATCCGCGGGAGCGCCGGCGTGCTCGACATCAACACGATCATCTACTCGACCGTGATCAAGGGCTTCTTCGTCTCGGAGTATCACGGCGGCGTGACCCTCGACGGCATCGACGAAGCCCTCATCGAGCACCTGCAGTCCGACGGGCGGATGAGCTTCCGTGCCCTCGGCGAGCAGGTGCGGCTCTCCCCCAGCGCGGTCGCCACCCGGGTGCAGCGGCTCATCGACGCCGGTGTCATCAAGATCAGCGCCGTGGAGGCCCGAGGGCTCGCGCATCGGCAGCTCTCGATGGGCGTGGGCATGACGCTCGGAGACGACGACGAGGCCGTGATCGACGAGCTGCGGCGGGGTCGTGGCGTCGACTTTGCGGCGCGGACCCTCGGGCGGTTCGACGCCGTCGCGACCCTCGTGGAGCCCTCCGCCGGAGCCCTGTACGCGAGTCTCGAGCGGCTGCGCGCGCTCCCCGGAGTGACACGGATCGAGGCGTGGCTGCATCTCGCGGTACTCAAGGAGGACTACGCCCGCACGCTCCGCCCCCTCCGCACGGACTGAGTCCGCCCCCGTCCCCGAACCCGTCCGGCCCCCTCCCGCCCGGTCCCGTCCCGTCCCGTCCCATCCCATCCCGTCCGCGCCCCCTCCGGTCCCGCCCGGGATCAAAACCGCGCCTCTTTCACCCATCCCCCGCACGTTTCTGCACACCTACCGCGGGGTGTCCCCCACGCGGGATGAATACGGCGCTTCGGGAGGCGCGTGGAGGACCCTCTTTGATCCGGCGCCCTCCGCATTTCCGCCGGGAGGGGTTCCCCACGCGGGATGAAAGCGGAGCTTCGGGAGGCGCGGGGAGGGGCCTTATCGATCCCGGGATCGGGGCGGGATCGGGAAGGGGCGGGGGGTCAGGGGGTGAGGGGGGCGAGGAAGGCGCGGCGGATGGCGGCGACGTCGGCGTCCTCGCGCGTGGGGTGCACGCGGTTGAGGAGCAGCACGCCGTAGGCGCCCGTCTCGGGGACGACCGCGAAGCACGTGCCGGTGAAGCCGGTGTGGCCGACCGCATCGAGGTCACCCATCCACGCGGCATCGCGCACGCGCAGACCGATCGCCTGGCCGTAGCCGGCGTCGGCCTGGATCGAGGGGGTCGTCATCCCGCGGAAGGACTCCCGTGACAGCACGCGCCCGTGCGGCCCCTCGCCCTCATCGCGGAGGAGACGGGCGAGAGCGGCGACATCCGCCACCGTGCCGAACAGTCCCGCGTGGCCGGCGGGACGGCCGAGCGCATGGGCGAGCTCGTCGTGCACCTCACCGCGCACGTTCCCGCGGTGCGGCTGCGTCTCCGTGGCGACCGCACGCTCCCGCTCCGGAGCCATGGTCAGCGACGCGGCGCCGATCCCCGTGGCCACCTCCGCCCAGAGCGCCGCGAGCGGCCGCCCGGAGACCCGTTCCAGACAGTCTCCGGCCGCGATGTACCCGACGTCGGAATACAGATGGCGAGCGCCCGGCTCGGCACCGAGCGCCCGACGCTGGACGCGGGCACGCAGTTCGTCCCCGCGCACGCCCTCCCGCCACTCGCGCCCCTCCGCCGGCAGCCCGGAGGTGTGGGTGAGGAGGTGCCGGAGGGTGATCCGCTCCGCTCCGGTGCCGCTGCCCACCGTGAGGACGCGCTCGACGGGCTCATCGAGGTCGATCACCCCCGCGTCGACGAGCCGCAGGGCGGCGATGGCGGTGAAGACCTTCGTCAGCGATGCGAGATCGAAGAGGTGCGCGGCGGTGAGCGGAGCGGGATCGTCGTGCGCCGGCGACCCGAGGAGTTGCAGCTCTTCCGCGCCCCCGGCGACCGCCCGCACCGACGCCCACGCCGAACCCGGGGCTCCGTTCACCATGATCCGCCCGCGGCCGTCACTTACTCATGCCGGAGGTGAGGCCGTTGATGATCTGCTTCGTCGCCAGCAGGAACAGCACCACGAGCGGGATGGTGGCGATCGTGAGTCCGGCGAACAGCTGCGGCCAATCGGTCGAGTACTCCCCGAAGAACCGGGTCAGGCCCACGGGGAGCGTGTACGAGTCGCGGTCGCGCAGCAGGATCAGCGGGTAGAAGAAGTCGTTCCAGACCGGCACGAACCGGAAGACGATCACGGTCGCGAGCGCCGGGCGCACGAGCGGCAGCAGGATCTGCAGGAACGTGCGCAGCGGTCCGGCGCCGTCGATGCGCGCGGCCTCCTCCAGCTCGATCGGCAGCGCCCGGAAGAACACCGTCAGCACGAACGTGGTGAACGGGATGCCGAGTGCGCCGTAGACGAGGATGAGGCTGAAGACGTTGCTCGTCATCTTGAGCGCGTCGAGCAGATAGAACAGCGGCAGGATCGCCAGGTGCACCGGCAGCATGAGGCCCGAGAGGAACACGGCCTCGATCCCGCGGAAGAACTTCGCCCTGGCCCGCGCGAAGGCGTAGGCGGCCAGCACCGACACGACAGTCGTGACGATGACCGACCCGACCGTGACGGTGATCGAGTTGACGAAGTACGTGTCGAACGAGGCGGTGATCCACGCGTTCTGGAAGCTCGTGAACGTCGGGGGGACGGGGAGTCCGAGCGGCTCGGTGGCGATCTGCTGCTGCGTGCGCAGGGAGTTGTTGACCATGAGCAGCAACGGACCGATCGCGACCAGCGCGTATCCCCACAGGAACACGTTGGCGAGGAGGCGGCCCACGAACGGGGTGTCGTTCGTGCGACGGGAGCGGCGCCGCGGGGCGGATGTCCGGCCGGAGACGATCGCCTCCGTGGTCGGTTCCTGACGGGTGTCGAGGGCGGTGCTCATCAGAACAGCTTTCGTTCGGCGCGGCGCATCGTCGTCGTGATGACGACGGAGATGACCATGATGAAGATGAACAGGACGGTCGCGAGGGCCGACGAGACCCCGATGGAATTCGGGTTCCCGGACTCGAACGCGGTGCGGTAGAAGAGCAGCATCATCACGTCGGTGGAGCCGGCGGGAGCGCCGTTCGACCCGGCGAGCGCGAACGGGATGGCCATCGCCTCCATGCTGCCGATGAAGGTGAGCACGGTGATGATGCCGATCGTCGGCGTGAGCATGGGGAGCGTGATGTAGCGGAAGCGCTTCGCGGCCGTGGCGCCGTCGAGCGACGCCGCCTCCTCGATCTCCTCGGGGATGCCGCCGAGGGCGGCGCCGTACAGCAGGATCGGGAATCCGATCCACTGCCAGGCGCTGACCAGCACGATGACCCAGATCGCGAGCTGCGGATCGCCGAGCCACGGCAGCGCGAGGCTCTCGAGGCTGACGCCGCGGAGGATCGCGTTCACCGGCCCGAACAGCGGAGACAGCATCAGCGACCACAGGTAGCCGATGACCATCGGGCTCACGAGGTAGGGCAGGGCGAAGATCGTCTGGAAGAACCGCTTGGTGCGCTTGCGGCGGTGCAGCAGGGTGGCGATGCCGAGGCCGAGCGAGTTCTGGAAGACCAGGGCGCCGACGAAGAGCAGCAGGTTGTGGCCGAACGCGTTCCACAGCTCGGAGGCGTAGGGCTCCTTGGTGAGGAGCGTGAGGTAGTTGCCGATACCGGCGAATCCACCCTGCTTGGTGCCCTGCCAGTCGAAGAACGAGTAGCTGAGCGCGGCGAGCATCGGGTAGAGGATCAGCACCGCGAAGAGCACGGCGGCAGGGAGCACGAACAGCGCGGCCGTCGGCGTCGACAGCGCGATGCCGGTGCGGGGGCGCCGGCTCTTCGGCGGGCGCACGGGGAGGGTCAGAGCCATGGGGGGTCCTTCGCTCGTGGTGGGGCGCCGGATGCGGCGCCCCACCACGCTCGGATCAGGAGGAGGGGGTGAACCAGGTGGAGATGCCCGACTGCAGGTCGGCGCCCAGCTGCTCCGGGGTCTTCTGACCGAGGAACATGGCCTGGATGTCCGGGCCGAGCACCGCGGTGCCGGTCGGGTCGCCGTAACGGAAGTCGACGAGCAGCAGGTACGGAGCCGGGTTGGCGGTGTACTGCTCGTTCATCTCCTGCATGAGCGGGTCGGAGTACTCCACCCCGGGGAGCGCGGAGAACTGGTCGACCTCGTCGGCGACGAGCTGGCCGAACTCCTTCGTGGTCATCCAGTTGAGCAGCTCGGTGGCCGCCTCCTGGTTCTCGCTGGCCGCGTTGATGCCGAAGCTGCCGTCCGCGTAGCCCGGGGTGACCGCGTGGTCGAGCGCGCTGTCGGGGGACGGCGGGACCTCGTAGACGCCCCACTCGGTGTCGGGCGCGGAGCTCTGGAACGTGGGCAGGTCGAACGAGCCGCCGGGCCACTGCGCGGCCTGGCCCGAGGTGAACTGCAGGACGGCGTCGGCGACGGCGATCGCGTTGACGTTCTTGTCGAGGTACTTCTGCATGTCCTGCACGATCTGCAGAGAGGACACGTAGGCGGGGTCGGTGAAGTCGACGTCGCCGGCGAGCACCTTCTCCTCGAAGTCCGCACCGCCGTAGTGGGCCGAACCGACGATGTCGTGGAACATCGGCAGGACCCAGTCCTCGCGGGCGCCGAGCGCCATGGGGGTGACGCCCTCCTTGAGGAGGGTCTCCTGCAACTCGATGAACTCGTCCCAGTCGGTGGGCTCCTCGAGGCCCATCTCGTCGAACATGGTCTTGTTGTAGAACATCTGCATGGTCTGGTACGCGAAGGGGACGCCGTAGGTCTTGCCATCGTCCTTGCCCTGGGCCGCCCGCAGGACCGTGGGGTCGAACTGGTCGAGTCCGTCGACGATGTCGTCGATCGGCACGATCTGCTCCGACTGGATCGCCGACTGCACGCCGCCATAGGCGCGCAGCATCGCGATGTCCGGACCGTCGCTGCCCTCGAGGCCGGTGGCGAGGATCTGGTTGTACTCGGTGGGCTGGAAGCCCTCGAACTCGATGGTGACGCCGGGGTGGGACTCTTCGTAGGCGTCGAACACGGCCTCCCACTTCGGGGACGACGAGGCCTGCCAGGACCAGATGGTCAGGGTGACATCATCCTGACCATCGCCGCTCGAGGCTGCGGGCGCGCAGCCGGCGACGGCGAGTCCGGCGACCAGGATCCCTCCGGTGAGAGCGAGGCGGACGGGGCGGTTTCGCATGGTGTTCCTCTCGGGTGACGTCTTCGTCGCGGCACGGGGACGATGCCGACACTGCCACTGTGGGCAATCTCTTACAAAAATGCAAGCGTTTCTGAAAATTCCTACCGAGTGTGGACCCGACCTGCCATCATGGGCTCGTGCCGAACAGTGTCGTGACAGCCATCCATCAGCGCCTCTCCGCGCTCACCCCCACGGAACGCCGCATCGCCGAACGCGTGCTCGCCGAACCGCAGGCGGTCCTGGAGAACTCCATCACCCGCCTCGCCGAGGAGTGCGGGGTGTCGGTCGCCAGCGTCGCCCGCTTCACCCGCAGCCTCGGGTTCCCCGGGTACCCCGACCTGCGGATCGCCCTGGCCGGAGAGCTCACGCGGAGCGCGTCCGAGCGCGAGCGCTTCCAGGTGTCCGCGGGCGATGTGAGCCGTCACGACGACGCCGCGACCACGGTGCGCAAGATCGCCTTCGCGGAGGCCGAGGCCATCGAGCGCACCGCCCGCCAGCTCGACATCGCCGAGCTGGAGCGGTGCGTCGCCGCGGTCCGCGGCGCGCGTCGCATCGACATCTACGGCGCGGCCTCCAGCGGACTCGCCGCGCAGGACCTCGAGCAGAAGCTCCATCGCGCCGGCCTCGTCGCCCAGGCGCGGACCGACCACCACCTCGCTCTCACCGGCGCCGCGCTCCTGGACGATCGGGACGCCGCGATCGCCATCTCGCACTCCGGCCGCACCCTGGAGATCGTGCAGGCGGCCGAGGTGGCCGCCGCCGCCGGCGCCACCACCATCGCCATCACCAACAACCCGCGCTCGCCGCTCGCCCGCGCGTGCGCGCACACCCTCGTCACGGCGGTGTCGGAGTCGACCTTCCGCTCCGGCGCGATGGCCAGCCGCATCGCCCAGCTCGCCGTCCTCGACTTCCTCTACACGCGCATCGCCCAGGCCGACTACGACCGGATCTCCGCGAACCTCCAGCGCACGCACGACGCCGTCACCGCTCACAGAATCGATTGATCATGCAGCTCGGAATCGACCGCCTCCTCCACGACGACCTGTCGCAGCCGCAGCGGGACCGCCTCCGGGGCGCCCGCCTCGGGATGGTCACGAACGACCTGGCCCTCACCTCGACCCTCGCCCGTGGACGCGCCGGCCTCGCCGACGCCGGCTTCCCCCTCACGCTCCTCTTCGGCCCCGAGCACGGCCTGGACGGCCGGGCCCGGGAGGGAGAGCTGATCGGGGATCTGCGCGACACGCTGACCGGGCTCCCGGTGCGCAGCCTCTACGGCGCGGACGTGCGTCCCGCAGCCGCCGACCTCGCCGACCTCGACGTCGTGCTCGTCGACCTTCCCGACGTGGGTGCGCGTTTCTACACGTACATCTGGACGATGAGCCATGTGCTCGAGGCGTGCGCCGACGCGGGCGTCGCCGTGATGGTGCTCGACCGCCCGAATCCGCTCGGCGGACGCCTGGAGCAGGCCGAGGGGCCGATGCTCGACGAGGCGGCGAACTCGCTCGTCGGACGGTGGACGATGCCCGTCCGCCATGGTCTGACGATCGGCGAGCTCGCGCGGCACTGGGTGCGCACGCGCGGGATCGACGTGGAGCTCCACGTCGTCGAGGTGCAGGGATGGACGCGCGATCAGACCGCCCTCGGCCGGCAGGAGCTGACCTGGATGCCGCCCTCGCCGAACCTGCCCAGCGCCGCGACCACCCTCCTGTACCCCGGCACGTGTCTGGCCGAGGGCGTGAACGTCTCCGAGGGGCGCAGCACGGCCGTGCCCTTCCGCGTCGTCGGCGCCCCGTTCATCGACGCCGAGGAGTACACGACCGCGTTCGTCGAGCTCGCCCTTCCCGGCGTCACCGCCTCCCCCTACGGCTTCACCCCCCTGGTGCGGGATCACGCCGGCGAGGCCTGCCAGGGGCTCCTCCTGCACGTGACAGACCCGGCCGCCTTCCAGCCGGTGCACACCGGAGTCCGCCTGCTGTCCCTGCTCGCCACCCTCTACCCCGAGGCCCTGGCCGAGCGGGCGCTGGTGCCGATGCCCGGGGAGTCCGACTGGTCCCCTCTGGAGAAGCTGTTCGGGGTGGAGGGCGCCTTCCGCCGGATCACGGCGGGCGAGTGGGACGAACCGGAGTCGCTCGCGGTGCCGGACTGGCCGGGGCTCGTCGACGCCGACCTCCTCTACCGCTGACCGGCTGCCGCGCGGACGTCAAGGGGATGGCGGGGCGCGCGGCCGCCGCGCAGGATGGCCGGTATGACGGACGACGGCCCCGCGCAGACCGCGGACGGACACCACATCGTCGTGAACGGCCGTCGGTGGCGCGCCACCGATCCGTCGATCCCCGAGAACCTGCGGCAGGAGCTCGTCGACGAGCTCATGGCCGCACGGCGCGCGGTCAAGGCGGCGGAGCCCGACGCCCGCCGTCGCGTGCAGGATGCGAAGACCGCCCTCGGCGAGCGGGGTGCCCCGTGGTGGGAGGAGCCCTCCGCGGCGCAGGCCGAGGAGCGGATCGCTGCGACGATGCGCGCCCTCACCCGGAAACGCGCGGACTCGTCGATCTGCCCGAGCGACGTCGCCCGCGCGGTCGGCGGCGCGGAGTGGCGCGACCGGATGCCCGACGTGCGCCGCGTCGCCGCGGATCTCGCCTCCCGCGAGGTGGTCGTCGTCACGCAGAAGGGCGAGCAGGTCCAGATCGCCGACGCCCGCGGACCCGTCCGGATCCGCCGCGGCCCCGCCCTCTGAACGCCCCGGTCGCCCGACACCGACGGCGCGCCGTCACCGGGCGTTCACCGTCCGCGGCCAGACTTCGACCATGACCTCACCCGATCCCGCGGCGGGCGCCCCCGAGCCCGTGGCGACAGCGAACAGCGGCGCCGTGGCCGTCGTCGGCCTCGATCTGCGCGGAGACACCCCCGCGCCTCGGAAGCAGGTGTACTCCTGGGCGCTGTGGGATTGGGCGACGCAGCCGTTCAACACCGTCATCCTCACGTTCGTCTTCACCGCGCTGTACCTCGTCAGCGCCTCGTTCCTGCCGCCGGAGATCGCTGCTCTCGACCCGAGCGACCCGGTCCGCGTCGCCGCCGAGGCCGACCTCGCCTCCGGTCTCGGACTGGGTTCCACGATCGCCGCCCTGGGCATCCTGCTGCTCGCCCCCGTCCTCGGTCAGCGCGCCGACGCCGCCGGACGACAGAAGCTCTGGCTGGGCATCGGCACCGGCGCTCTCATCCTCTGCATGCTCGGACTGTGGTTCGTGGAGCCGCAGCCGGCCCTGTTCTGGCTCGGCGTCGCGCTGATCTCCGCCGGTTCCGTCTTCGGCGAGATCGCCGCGGTGAATTCCAACGCCATGCTCATCGGGATCGCGAACCCGAAGAACGTCGGCCGCATCTCCGGACTCGGCTGGGGCTTCGGCTACCTCGGGGGCATCATCGCCCTCGTCATCGTCGTCCTGCTCGACACCTTCGACTGGTTCGGCATGTCCACAGACAACGGCCTCGCGTACCGGCTCATCGCCGTGGGGTGCGCGGTCTGGGCGATTGTCTTCAGCATCCCGATCTTCCTCAACGTGCCGGAGCCGTCGCTCGGGCGGCCGGAGCGCAAGGTGGGGTTCTTCCGCTCCTACGTCCTCCTCGTGCAGGACGTGATCGGCCTCTACCGCGACCCGCAGACCCGATCGACGTTCTGGTACCTGCTCGCCAGTGCCGTGTTCCGCGACGGCCTCGGCGGGGTCTTCGCGTTCGGCGCCATCATCGGCACCGCGGTGTTCCGGTTCGGCACCCAGGACATCATCGTCTTCGGCATCGCCGCGAACCTCGTCGCCGGCGTCTCGACCATCATCGCGGGCCGCCTCGACGACCGCCTCGGCCCCAAGCGGATCATCCTCGGCTCGATCGGATCGATGATCGTCGCCGGCCTCGCCGTGTTCCTGCTGCGGGATGCGGGGTCGCTCGTGTTCTGGATCGGCGGTCTCGTGCTCTGCGCCTTCGTCGGTCCGGCTCAGGCGGCGGCGCGCTCCTTCCTCGCCCGCGTCACCCCGGCCGGCCGGGAGGGCGAGATCTTCGGTCTCTACGCCACGACGGGCAGGGCCGCGAGCTGGATGGCCTCGGCCGCCTGGACCGTGCTCATCGTCGCGACGAGCCAGACCGCCTACGGGATCCTCGGCATCGTCATCGTCCTCATCATCGGGTTCCTCCTCCTGCTCCCGGTGAAGGCGCCGCGCTGAACCCGCTCCGGGCGCCGGACGGATCGGGCGGGAGTAGCCTGACCCGGTGACCGTCGTCCTCGCCTTCCTCGCCAACATCCTCGTCGCGATCGCGAAGACGGTCGCCGCCGTCATCACCTCGTCCGCGTCGATGGTGGCCGAGGCCGCGCACTCCTGGGCGGACGCGGGGAACGAGGTCTTCCTGCTCATCGCCGACCGCCGGGGCGCGAAGACCAAGGACGCCCGGCATCCGCTCGGCTACGGCCGCAACGCGTTCGTCTGGTCTCTCATCGCGGCGTTCGGCATCTTCACCGCCGGCTCGATCGTGTCGATCATGCACGGCATCCAGGAGCTGTCCGACACCGGCCCCGTGGAGAGCCCGGTCGTCGCCTACATCGTGCTCGGCATCGCCTTCGTCCTGGAGGGGGCGTCGTTCACGCAGGCGATGGTCCGCTCCCGTCGGCTGGCCCGGGAGCGCGGATCCTCCACGTGGGACTTCGTGCTCGAGACGAGCGACACCACGCTCCGGGCGGTGTTCTTCGAGGACTCCGCCGCCCTCATCGGCCTCGTGCTGGCGGGCGGATCGATCCTCCTGCATCAGCTCACCGGTGTCGCCGCGTGGGATGCGATCGGGTCGATCCTCGTCGGGATCCTGCTGGGCGTCGTCGCCGTGATCCTGATCGGACGGAACATCGCGTTCCTCGTCGGCACGTCGGTGTCCCCCGCGCTGCGCTCGCGGGTGGGCACTGCCCTCCTCGGGATGGACGACATCGAGCGGGTCACCTACCTGCACATCGAGTACGTCGGGCCGAACCGGCTGTTCCTCGTCGCCGAGGTCGACCTCGCGGGCGATGCGCGCGAGCACGACGTCGCCCGGCGGCTGCGGGAGGTGGAGCGGCGGATCGAGGCGCACGACGCGGTGGAGACCGTCGTGCTGTCCCTCTCGGTGGACGACGAGCCCTCGCTCGACTTCGCCCGCGTGTGAGGCCGGTCAGGCGCGCCAGTTGTCGGCGAGCTTGGTGAGCAGTCGCGCGAGCTCCGTGCGCTCCTCCGCGGTGAACGACTCGAGCGCGCGGCCGAGCAGCTCGCGGCGTTCGCCCCGCATCCCGCGGGCCAGTCGCCGACCCTCGTCGGTCAGCGCGATGCGGGTGCGGCGGGCGTCGTCCGGGTCGGCCTCGCGCCGAACGAATCCGGCCTGCACACCCTGCTGCACGAGCCGCGACGCCCGCGGCTGATCCACGCCGATCGCCTGCCCGAGCGCACTCACGCTGAGGGGTTCCGGCGCGGCGGCAAGGGCTTCGAGCATGCGGAGACGGGCCGGTCCGCCGAGGCGGCCGCCGTCGACCATCCAGGGCGGCATCCCCGGGTGGCCGCGGTGGTGGGCGAAGTGCTCGCGCGGGTCGCCGTGGGGCCCGTGCCCGTGTGCACCGCGTGGCCCTCCGTGCTCGCGGCCGCCGGGTCCGGGTCGGCGTCCGCGCAGCCGGGAGAGCGCCTGCGCGATCGCTTCGGCGGCGTCGGGGGACGCGGGGTCGATCGGATCGGTGGCCATGTCCCGATTTTACATGCAGCTTGACATGCGTTTGCTTTCCATGTCACACTGCATGTACATGCACAGTGACATTGATATGTCGGATGACATCCGTCATCGGTGCACCACAGACACGAAGGATCACCATGAACACCACTGCAGACAGCACTTCTGACAACACCTCCCGCCCGTTCGGTTTCTGGCTCAAGGCCGTCGACCGTCTGATGGCACACGACTTCGCCACCGCTTTCGCCGCGGAGGGCGCGACCCGCCGCGACTGGCGGCTGCTGAACGTCGTCGACGGGACGGTCCCCGTGCGCCGCCCGCTGCACCCGCACAAACTGCACGATCTCGTCGACCGCGGCTGGGTCGAGGCGGACGGCGACGGGTGG
The DNA here is from genome assembly GCF_900105335.1 of Microbacterium paraoxydans. Lineage (NCBI taxonomy): Bacteria > Bacillati > Actinomycetota > Actinomycetes > Micrococcales > Microbacteriaceae > Microbacterium > Microbacterium paraoxydans. The sequence goes on from NZ_LT629770.1 coordinate 1,814,197, forward strand.
GCACTGACCGACGAGGGCCGCGCGGCGAAGGAGCGCCTCGGCGCCACCGTCGACGGCATCCGCGCGAAGATCGCCGGCGCGGTCTCCGACGAGGAGATGGCGACGACCCTCGCGGCGCTCGAGAAGATCGCCCGCGCCTTCGGGTGGGACGAGGAGACACCTCTCCCCCGGAAGCGGCGCCCCGGGTTCGGCTTCGGCCCCCGGCACGGCTTCGGGCGCGGGGACTTCGAGCCCCGGCACGGCTTCGGGCACGAACACGGCTTCGACCGCGGACACGGCTTCGACCGTCACAACGGAGACGAGGAAGGCGGATACCGCGGGCGCGGTCACCACGACGGCCACCCCCACCGCGACCACGGTCACGCACACCGCGGCCACGGGCACGGCCACCGCGCGCAGCGGATGGCGGAGCGCGCATTCGAGCGTGGCTTCGACGCCGGATTCCGCCACGGCCACGCCGCCTGATCGTCCCCCTCGAGCGCCTCGCCCGAATCCCGGGTGAGGCGCTTTGCTCTTCGCGAAACCCGAGCCGGGATCACTTCCGCACCTCCCGAGCGCCCCCGCGGCACATTCCCGATCCGCCACCCGCACCCCAGCCCGACCCGAGGTGAGGTCGGGGCGAAGCGTCCCGAGTCGAGGCAGGATCAGAGTCGCGCCTCCCCAGCCGTTCCAAGGCACGTTCTCGATCCCCCACCGCGGCGACGCGCACACCACTCTCCGAACGGGATCAGAATCGCCCCTCCTGAGCGCCCCAGCGGCACGTTTTCGATCCCGCACGGTCATCCAGGCGGGGGGGCGGCGCCCGGTGGAAACACAAGCGCCCGAGGTAGCAGGCGACAGGAAGGCGGGTGCGCGGATCAAGCACGACCCTTCCATCGCGCAGGATCGAAAACGACCCTTCCGACGGACCTCGCGGCCCGATTCCCATCCCGCACGCAAGGAGGGCAGGGCCCGACCGTCGGGCGGGATCCGGAACGGGCCTTCGAAGCGGGAGTGCGGTGCGTTTCTGAGCTCGCAGGCGAACGCGGCCGCGAGGCCCGGACGCGGCACGGAGCTAAAGGGCGAGGAGGGCGAGGGCGGTGTCGGGAGCGCCCGCGTCACGGAGGCGTGAGCGCATCGCGGCCGCCGCGAGCGCATACGGCCGGTCGCTCCGCAGGAGGAGCGACCGCGCGTTGGCCTGCTCATTGAGGGCGACGAGCTCGAACGCCAGCACCTCGACGTCGGCCGCGCCGACCTCTCCCTCCGCGGCAGCGAACCGCAGCTGGGCCTCGATGTATCCGTACCAGTCGACGAGGGCCGCCCGCACGGCGTCGCTCACGGGACCGGGCTTGGAGTCGACGTCCGCCGCGGTCGCCGCGAAGAAGCAGCCGCCGGTGAAGACGCGGTCCTTCGAGTAGACCAAGGCGTTGTGGAGGAGCGCGGCCAGGCGGTGCACTCCCCTCGGCTGGACGCGGGCGGGCTCGATGATCCGCTCGACGAAGATGTCCCGAGCGGCGGCGACCGTCGCGAGCTGCAGGCCCTCTTTGCTCTGGAACAGCGTGGCGATGCTGCTCTTGCTCGACCCCGAAGCAGTGGCGAGGCGTCCGATCGTCACGCCGTCCAGACCCTCGACGGAGGCGAGGTCGGTCGCACTCTCCAGCACGATGCGGCGGGAGGCGTCCCCGCGTGCTCGCCGGCCGTCCTGCACCACGCCATCCACCATGCCTCTAGTATACGAACGACCGTTCGCCTAGTATACGGATGATCGTTCGTATAGTTCGGTGAAGGAGCCTCCATGCCGTCCGCGTCCTCTCTCCTCGTCCGCCACCTCCCGACTGTGGGACGCCTCTCCCCTCGCCTCGCCGGCGATCTCGCCTACCGACTGTTCTTCTCCACCCGCCCACGGATGGCCGTGCGCTCCGCCGACGCCGCCACCCACGACGACGCCCGCCGCGGGAGCCTCCTCGTGCGCGGCATCCCCGTCACGACCTACACGTGGGGCACGGGTCCGCGCACCGTGCTGCTCCTGCACGGCTGGCGGGGCCGCGCCTCGCAGTTCGCCCCGCTCGTGCGGGAGCTCGTCGCCGAGGGGTTCCGGGTCGTCGCCTTCGATGCCCCGGCGCATGGCTCCTCCGGCGGGCGGCACACCGATATCCGCGACTGGGTCGACGCCGCGGAGCAGCTGGACCGCACCCACGGCCCCTTCTCCACTCTCATCGGACACTCCTTCGGCGGGCTCGCGGCGCTGACCGTCGCCCGGTCGTCCGGCTCGGTCCCCGCCGTCGCCGTCGTCGCCGGGGCCGCCGCGCCTGAGGCGGTCCTCGCCCAGTTCGTCGGTGACCTCCGGCTCGACGCCGCCACCGCAGACCGACTCCGCACCCGCTTCCACCGCCGCCTCCGGCTCGATCCCGCAACCGCCGCCGAACGGTATGACGCGGCCGCGCATCCACTCCCCGCCGGCACCGCACTGCTCATCGTGCACGACCGGGGCGACCGCCGGATGCCCGATCACAACGCCCTCCGGCTGCATGCCGCCCACCCCGGCCGCTCCCGTCTCGTCCGTACGGTGGGTCTCGGTCACACGAGAGTGCTGTCGGCCGATCCGGCCCTTGACGCCGTGGTCGCGCTCGCGACCGGGGGGCTCGCGGCCGTGGATGCGCTCGGCACCGCGACGGGACGAGCCGCCATCGATGCCGCACCGGCCGACCCGTCCGCGGCCCTTCGGAGCCCTACACCCGGGTCGGCAGGAAGCCCGCGCTCGGGTCGGCGGCCGCGAACGGCAGCCCGACAGTGGTGATCAGCACGACGAGCGTCACCACGGCCGCCGCGAGCAGGAGGAAGAGCACGACGAAGACGACGACCGCAAGCATGCGGTAGCTGCCGGTGTCGGCGACCTCCGGGGCGATCGATCGCTGCGCCCAGTCGTCCGCAGCCGCCGCGGGCTGCTCGCCCTGGAGGATCGCGGGCGTCGGACGGGATCGCTCCGAGCGACGGGTCGGTGCCGGAAGCGCATCGCCTGCGGCGCCCGGTGCCGTCAGCAGCCCCTCCGGGATCGGCGTCTCCGGCGGCGGAGGCGGGATCACGGCGTCGGCCGGCGGGATCACCGCGTCGGCGGGAGCGACCTCCAGCCCCGGATCATCCGGCAGTGCCACCCCACCGGGCACCGCGGACTCGTCGGAACCCGTCCCGCTCGCGTCGCTCATGTCAGCCTCCGACGGCTCCGATGTCGGTCACTCCCACGTCGGTGCGGTGGAAGTTCTGGAACGACCGGGACGCCGTCGGGCCCCGCTGACCCTGGTAGCGGTTGCCGTAGGGGCCGGAGCCGTACGGGTTCTCCGCCGGCGAGGTGAGCCGGAAGAAGCAGAGCTGGCCGATCTTCATGCCGGGCCACAGCTTGATCGGCAGCGTCGCCACGTTCGCGAGCTCCAGCGTCACATGCCCGGAGAAGCCCGGGTCGATGAAGCCGGCGGTCGAGTGGGTGATGAGCCCGAGGCGACCGAGCGACGATTTCCCCTCCAGCCGCGCGGCGATGTCGTCCGGCAGGGTGACCTGCTCGAACGTGGCCCCCAGCGCGAACTCGCCGGGGTGGAGGATGAAGGGCTCGTCCGGGTCGACCTCGATCAGCCGCGTGAGCTCAGGCTGGTCGACCGAGGGATCGATGAACGGGTACTTGTGATTGTCGAAGAGGCGGAAGTAGCGGTCCAGTCGCACGTCGATGCTCGACGGCTGGATCATCTCCGGCGCATGCGGTTCCAGGCCGACGCGGCCGGAGGCGAGTTCTGCTCTGATGTCGCGATCGCTGAGAAGCACGGCACAAGCCTAGTCATGAGCACCCCGCGCTTTGGCCATCCGGCCCGCGACAGGTAGGCTTGCTCCACCTGCTCTCGGGCGGGTGCGGGGCTGTAGTTCAATGGTAGAACTTCTGCTTCCCAAGCAGACAGCGCGGGTTCGATTCCCGTCAGCCCCTCCACTTCTCTGATCCTCGCCTCGATGCGACCGGTTCGGCGTGCCCGACCCCGCCCTACCGGCATCCATCGAAAGAGGGAGACTTCCCTCCATCGTCTTGACGATGTCGCCGCACGACGCTCCTGGTGGAGTGACAGGTATGGCAGATTCTCGCGCTCTTCGGCGCTTTCCCGAGTGGATGACCTCCCGTGGCGGCGCATGGATCACGCTCGGCGCGGTCCTCCTGATCATGACGACTCTCTTCGGCCTGTTCGGGTCGGCGAAGGCACCCGCCGCCAACGAGCAGGCCCCCGCGGGGTCGGAGTCGGCGCGCACGAGCGCCCTGTTGGCGGAGTTCCCGAACGCGGATCGGCAGTCCGTGATCGTGGTCGCGTCGCGCGACGACGGCGCGACGCTCTCGGCACCGGACGTCGACGCGCTCCAAGGCCTCCTCCCGGTGCTCGGCGCGCACGCGGACGCGGATCCGACCGGGCCTCTCGTGAGCGAGGACGAGAAGGCCGCGGTTCTCGTGACGCCGATCGCGGTCGGCCAGACGAGTACCGACACCGCCGCGGTGATCGCGGCGCTCCGCGCCGACATCGACGAGCACGCACCGGACGGGATGACCCTGCTCGTGACCGGCGGACCGGCCTTCGGCGCCGATATCGCCGCCTCCTTCGAAGGCGCCGACTTCACTCTGCTCCTCGTGACCGTCCTGATCGTCGCCGTGCTCCTCATCGTCACGTACCGGTCACCGGTGCTGTGGCTGCTGCCGCTCGCCGCCGTCGGCCTGGCCGACGGACTCGCCGGACGATTGACCGCGGCTGCCGGTTCCGCCTGGGACCTGCAGTTCGACGCCGGGATCATCAGCGTCCTCGTCTTCGGCGCCGGGACCAACTACGCCCTGCTCCTGATCTCGAGATATCGGGAGGAACTCACCACCACGACGGACCACCGCCGCGCGCTCAGCACGGCCTGGCGCGGGACCGCTCCGGCGATCCTCGCCTCCAACCTCACGGTCGTCCTCGCCCTCCTGACACTCGCCCTGGCGGTGATCCCCGGCACGCACGGACTCGGCGTCTCGTCCGCCATCGGGCTGCTGGTCGCCCTCGCATCCGTCCTCTTCCTGCTGCCTCCGCTGCTGGCGGTGTGCGGACGGAAGGTGTTCTGGCCGTTCGTCCCTCGTCCCGGAGCTGCCGCACGGCGCGGCGGGGTGTGGCGGTCGATCGCGACGCGCGTCGTGAGCCGGCCGGTCGTGAGCCTCCTCGGGGGCGCGGCTCTGCTGGCCGTGATGACGGTCGGCCTCGTCGGGACGACCGTCGGGCTCGACCAGGTCGACAAGTTCCGGCTCCCGTCCGAGTCCGCGACGGGTCTCGAGGTGCTCTCGAACCACTTCCCGGCAGGAGAGGCGCAGCCGATCCTCATCGTCACGGACAGCGGCGAAGCCGAAGCCGTCCTCACCGCTGCGCGTGGCGTGGAAGGCATCGTCCGCGCCACTCCGGTCGGGACCACGGACGATGAGAGGCTCACGAAGATCCTGGTGACCAGCGAGTATGCGCCCAGCACCGACGAGAGCCTGGCTCAGATCACGGAACTCCGGGACGCCGTGCACGATGTGCCCGGCGCGGGGGCTGTCGTCGGCGGCGCGGTGGCGACGGATCTCGACGCCCGCGCCGGGAACCTCGCGGACCTCGGCGTCGTGGTGCCGCTGGTGCTGGCGGTGAGCTTCCTGGTACTGGCGTTCCTGCTGCGGTCTCTGGTCGCGCCGCTGCTGCTGCTCGCCGTCAACGTGGCGAGCGCCGTGGCCGCCATCGGTGCCGGGGCCTGGCTCAGTCGCGTGCTGTTCGGGCAGCACGCGCTCGATCTCCCGGTACCGCTGCTGGCCTTCCTGTTCCTGGTCGCCCTCGGCATCGACTACACGATCTTCCTCGTCCACCGCGCCCGGACCGAGGCGGCGCTGCGGGGCACCCGGGACGGCATGGTGGAAGCGGTCGCCCACACCGGCGGGGTCATCACGAGCGCCGGGATCGTCCTCGCCGCCGTGTTCGCGGCCCTCGGCGTCCTGCCACTGGTCACCCTCGGGCAGCTCGGGCTGATCGTCGGGGTCGGCGTGATCGTCGACACCCTGGTGGTCAGGACCGTGATCATCCCTGCGCTGTTCGCCCTCGTCGGCGACCGCATCTGGTGGCCGGGGCGACCGGCCTCCCGGCGGGCCGCCCCCGACCTCACTCGCGGATGAGCGGCACGAGCACGGTCTCCCCGCCCGGCGCGATGTCGACCACGCCGCGCGCGTCGACGATCACGATCCGCTCCGCGCCGACCGCGCTCAGCGCCTGCACAGGACCCTCGGCGACCCCCACCGTCACCCAGGCCCCGTCGGCGTCCGTCTCCCACAGAACACCCTCCACATCGACCCCGACGAGACGCCCGTCCGCCCGCGCGTCGACGGAGTACAGCACCGGCGCCCCGGCGAGTGCTTCGAAACCCGCTCGCCCGTCGCTGCTGTGCAGGAGCCCCGACTCGGTCGCCGCGTGGATCCCGGCATCCGTCACCGCGAGGTCGACCGCGTCCAGCTGCAGCCCCCTGCTCCAGGTGACGCCCTCATCGACGCTCGTCAGCAGCTCCGGCCCGCTCGACCCGATGCCGTAGAGGGTGCCGTCCGGACCGGCCGTCAGCACGTGGAAGTCCTCGACCCCGGTGAAGGCGACCGGAGCCCACGTCTGGCCCCCGTCGTCGCTGCGGATGATGCCGAGGTTCCCCTCACCGAGGTCGGGCGATGTGGATGGCCCAGGGTGTCCGGAGGCGAAGAGGGTCCGCCCTGCGACCGTGAAGCCCATCGCGTCGAAGTCATGGCCGCCGACGGGTCCCGCAAGGGCACCGTCCGCGTGCACGGTGAAGACACCGTTGTGCGTGGCGATGAGCAGCGCGTCACCCGTGGGCGCCTCGGCCACGGCGTGGACGTGCTCGATCACCGGTGGGCCGGACTCCGGCGCCTCCGCCGCCCCACAGCCCGTCAGGATCACGAGCATCCCCCCGAGGGCGCCGGCCGTCGACGCGCGGGCTCCGCGATTCATCGCTGCCCCCGGTAGAGGCCGCGGAGCACGGCCACGGCAACGAAGGAGATCGCGACCCCGGCGGCCACGATCAGGCTGGTGAAGACCAGTTCCATCGCATGGATCGTGGCCTCATCGACGAGCGGCTCGGGGCCGCGTTCCGGACGAGTGTTCATGTGCTGTCCTTCTCTGCTCGCGCGGAGGGCGCACAAGAAGGACCTCGACCGCACGGTTCCCGCGCTGAGACACTCGACGACCCTTCTTGGTCAGTCTTGTCGCTCAGCGGGTACTGCGCCCTCGTCCGCAGGCCCGGTTGCGGGCTTGCCCATACAGTACCAGGGCACCCTATGCGGAGAGCAGTGCCACCGGACGGTACCGCTGCGCGACGGCGCCGGAGCGGAACTCCCGCCGCTCCACGAGTTCGAGCCGGAGACGTTCGTGCACGCCGTCGAGCAGCCGGGGACCATGCCCGGCGACGACCGGATGGACGACGAACAGGTACTCGTCGATCAACCCGAGGTCGGCGAGCGCCGCGGGCAGCGCCACTCCGCCGACCGACAGGCCCTTCCCCGGCTGATCCTTCAGCCCCCGGACCCTCTCCGAGAGATCGCCGCGCACGAGGTCCGCGTTCCAGTCGACGGCATCGAGCGTCGCCGACACCACGTGCTTCGGCAGGCGATCGATGGTCTCGGCGAAGGGCGTCTCCCACTCCTCCATCCAGTCCGGCCAGACCCCGGATTCCGGACGCCGCCACGCGGCCCGCATCATGTCGTACGTCACCCGGCCGTAGAGCACGGCGTCGGCGCGCTGCAGCTCCGCGGTCCAGAAGCGCATCGACTCCTCGTCGGGCGGGAGTCCCGCTTCGTGATGGCAGCAGCCGTCGAGCGTCACGTTGATCGCGTACCGCAGCGGCCTCATCGGAGCTCTCCGACCGGGATCGGCACCGTCAGCACGTTGCCGGGTGGCGCCAGCGGGCACGCCCACGCCGGGTCGTAGGCGCAGGATGGGTTGTACGCGAAGTTGAAGTCGAGCACGAGCGTGCCACGGCGCGGGTCGGCCCCGAGGTCGGCCCCCTTGATCGTGTCGATGAGATACCGTCCGCCGCCGTACGTGCCCCCGCTCTTCCCGGCGGAGGCATCGCGCACCGGCACGAACAGGCCGCCACCGTAGGAGGCGAGCCGCCACACGTCGAGAGACCCGACGTCAGGGATCTCCACGACGCCGACGCGCTCGAACGGCACGATGCCGTCCGTCCCCGTCGCGAACTCGAACGTGGCCGGATCCGTGTCGAGGATCGGGAGCTCGAACCGCCAGGCGGGGTCGTACGAGGCGATCGGGAGTCCCTCGAACAGTGCCCTGTCCTCCGGAAGGAGGGGCGTCGCCGGGTGCCGCAGCACCAGCTCGTCGCGCTCGATCCGCCACAGCTCGTGCGCCTCCTCCGGGGAGTCGGCCCGTCGCACCGCTTCGTACAGGGCGAACACCCGCCGCCGCCAGTCGACGACCTCGACGGCCGTCTGCGCATTCGTCATGCGCCCACGGTACGCCGGACGACGGACGCCTGGAATGCCCTCAGTCCCGGTCGATCATGTCCACGTAGCCGTTTTCGTACGTCGGATAGTCGAGCCTGCCGAGGACCGCACGCACCAGCGAGCCGTCGTAGACGAAGCCGCTCGGCGCACCGCCGTCGTCCGGCGGCACGGGCAGGCCGAGGCGGTCGGCGAGGAAGGTCACGACGTCTCCCAGCGGAGCGGGCGCCTGGTCGACGGCGTGCACGAGCGCCGGGGGCTCCGGCATCCGTAGCAGCAGGTCGAGAATGCGGACGAGATCGGTCTCGTGGATCCGGTTCGTGCGGCGGCGATGCGTGACGGGAGCGCCCTCCCTGACCTTCCGGAGGAGGAACTCGCGCCCGGGACCGTAGATGCCCGCGGGGCGCACGACCACCGCGTCGAAGAGCTCGACGGCCGCCTTCTCGCCGTCCCGCAGACCGCGGCCCCGGTCGGTGGTGGGCGCCGGCTCGACCCGCTCGGTCACGGGCTCGGCACTCCCGGCGCCGTCGAACACCCCGGTGGACGAGACGAAGACCGTCCGCGTCGGCGGGGCCGGCAATGCCGCTGCGAGGTGCGAGAGCGCCGTGCGATACGACGACACGTCGGGCCCGGGTGGCAGCGTCACCACGACGGCGTCGACCTCGGGCAGCGGCGCGGTGAGCGGAACGGTCAGATCGGCCGCGAGCGCCGTCACCCCGTCCGGCACGGGTCCGTCCGTGCGGCGGAGCGCCAGGACCTCACCCCCGTCCGCGAGGAGCAGCGGAGCGAGCCGGGCGCCGAGCTTCCCGAAGCCGACCAGGAGGGTGCGGCGCGGCGGAGGCGGAGTGGTCATCCCTCCCACCCTCGCACATCGCCGCCGGGCGACGGACGTAGGCTTGATCGGTGACGGAATCGCAGGGACGGGTGTGGACGGGGGTCCTCCGCGTCGGCCCGCACCGCGGGGATCACCGGGTCGCCCTGCGCGCCGCGGTCAGTGTCGCCGTCCCGCTCCTCGTGCTGTGGGCCGCCGGCCGGCTCGACCTCAGCATCTATGCGAGCTTCGGTGCCTTCGCCGCGCTCTACGGTCGGCACGACGTCTTCCGCGACCGGATCCGCATGCAGGCGAGTGCCGGCGGCGTGCTGCTCGGCGCGATGCTGATCGGCACGGCCCTGTCGGTCCTCGCTGCACCCGCCGTGCTGAGCATCGTCGTCGTCGCCCTCGTCGCCGCGGCCGTGACGCTGCTGGCCTACGTCCTGCAGTGGCACCCGCCCGGTCCGCTGTTCACGGTCTTCGCGACCGGGGCGTGCGCGACGATCCCCGCCACCGGCGCCTCCTTCGGCGCGGTCCTGCTCGTCGGCGGGGCGAGCGTGCTCTTCGGCCTCGCCCTCACCGCCCTGGTCGCCGTCGTCACCCGGACCACGGCGGAGGCGGCGCCGAAGGCGCGCCCGTCCGTCGGGCCGGTCGCCGCCGAGATGGCCGCCTCGGTCGCCGCCGCGATCGTCGGAGCGGGCGTGGTCGGCCTGCTCCTCGGCGGCACCCACTGGTACTGGGCGGCGGTCGGCGCGGTGGCGGCGGTCAGCGGCGCGCAGCTCAACGCCCGCGTGATCCGCGGCATCCAGCGCCTCGTCGGCACGCTGCTCGGCGTGCTGGTCGCCGCCGGGATCCTCGCCCTCGACATGCCGCCACTCGCCGTGATCGCCGTCGTGGTGGTCCTGCAGGGGACGGCCGAACTGTTCATCGGCCGCAACTACGGCATCGCGATGGTGTTCGTCACCCCGCTCGCGCTCCTGATGGTGCACCTGGCCGCGCCGACTCCGGTCGCCGACCTGCTGACCGACCGCGTGCTGGAGACGATCATCGGCGTGATCGTCGGAACGGTGGTGGCCGTCACGTCCGCGGCGCTGCGCCGACGGAGCCGACGCCGCTGACGAGACGACGAAGCGCCGCACCCCGGGAGGGATGCGGCGCTCCGAGGCGAGGCTTCTACTCGGTCCGCGGCGATCTTCCGCGCATCGTCGGCGTTGAGCACCCGGAACAGCAAAGCGGCGATAATGGCACCGACCGCGGGAGCCACGATGTACAGCCAGAGCGAGCCCCACGCGAAGTGCCCGCTGACCGAGAGGCCGAGGGCCACCGCCGGGTTGAATCCGCCGCCCGAGATGGAGCCGACCGTCGCCGCACCGACGAAGACGGTCGCACCGATCGCGAGCCCGTAGAACGAGTTGCCCGCCGTGTCCTTCGAGGTGGCGGAGTTCAGCACGACCCAGACGAGGATCAGCGTGAACAGCGCCTCGACGAGGAATGCCGGACCGACCTCGATGACCATCGCCTTCTCCCCCGCCGGCCACACGGCGAGGGCCACGAGAGCGGCGAGCGCCCCGCCGGCGAACTGCGCGACGAGGTAGGAGACGAAGTCGGCGACGCTGAGCCCGCCGCGCAGGAACACGCCCAGCGAGACCGCCGGGTTGAGGTGGGCGCCCGAGATGTGGCCCGTGGAGTACACGAGCACCATCAGTGTGAAGCCGATCGCGAGCGGGGTGAGCGGGCTTCCGCTGTTCACCGCCGCGATGATCGCGAGGACGAAGAGGAACGTGGCGACCGCTTCCGCGAGCGCCTTGCGAGGTGTACCGATCATGATGGTGTCCTTCTGTGGGATCGCAGGCGGCCCCCCGTCTCCCCGGAACGGCCCGGGCGACGACCCGCCTTGCGGCACCGAGGATAGCGCGCGGTCGGCTCTCGCTGGCTCATTGGCGGCGGAACTGTCAAGCCCGTCGCCCGCCGGAGTTCCGGCCCCTACCGTGCAAGGATGACCGTCCAGACCGAGCCGCGCGCCGAGACCCCCACCCGGCTGCGCCGCGCCATCACCGGCCCCCTGCTGTTCGCGTTCATCCTCGGCGACGTCCTCGGCGCGGGGATCTACGCGCTGATGGGCGTGCTGTCGGAGGACGTGGGCGGCCTCCTCTGGGCGCCCCTCGTCCTCGCGCTCCTCCTCGCCATGCTCACCGCAGGGTCGTATGCCGAGCTCGTCACCAAGTACCCGCGCGCGGGCGGGGCCGCCGTGTTCGCCGAGCGGGCGTTCCGCAGCCCGCTGGTGTCCTTCCTCGTCGGCTTCAGCATGCTCGCGGCCGGCGTGACGAGCGCGGCCGGGCTGGCCATCGCCTTCGCGGGCGACTACCTCAGCACCTTCATCGACCTGCCGACCATCCCGGTCGCGATCGTCTTCCTCGCGATCGTCGGCCTGCTCAACGCCCGCGGCATCCGCGAGTCGATGGGCGCGAACCTCGTGATGACGGCGATCGAGCTCAGCGGCCTCGTCATCGTGATCGTCGTCGTCGCGGTGTTCGTCGGCGGCGGGGGCGGCGACCTGTCCCGGGCGACGCAGGTGCCGGAGGGGGCCAACGTCGCCCTGGCGGTGCTCTCCGGCGCGGTGATCGCGTACTACTCGTTCGTCGGCTTCGAGACCTCAGCCAACATGATCGAAGAGGTCAAGAACCCGCGGCGGACCTACCCGCGCGCATTGTTCGGCGCGCTCCTCACCGCCGGTGTCGTGTACGTGCTCGTCGGCATCGCCAGCGCCGTCGCCCTGCCGGCATCCGAGCTGCAGGAGTCCAGCGGTCCGCTGCTCGCGGTCGTCGAGGCCACCGGGGTCAGCGTCCCGTCCTGGCTGTTCAGCCTCATCGCGCTCATCGCCGTCGCCAACGGAGCCCTGCTGACGATGATCATGGTCAGCCGCCTCACCTACGGCATGGCCGAGCAGAACCTCCTCCCGTCGGTGCTCGGGCGCGTGCTGCCGAAGCGGAAGACCCCGTGGGTGGCGATCCTCACCACGACACTCGTGGCGATGGGCCTCACGCTGGTCGGAGACCTCGCGACCCTCGCCGAGACCGTCGTGCTGCTGCTGCTCGTCGTGTTCCTCAGCGTCAACATCTCGGTGCTGGTCCTGCGCCGCGACAAGGTCGAGCACGACCACTTCCGCGTGTGGACGTTCGTCCCGGTGCTCGGCATCGCGTCGTGCATCCTGCTGCTCACCCAGCAGCGCCCGCAGGTGTGGCTGTTCGGCGCCATCCTGCTCGCCGTCGGCGGCGTGCTCTACGCTGTCGCCCGGTGGACCCGCAACCGCTCGAAGACCGCCGACACGAAGGAGAGCCATGAGCACGCCTGACGACACCGCCGACGAGACGTTCGAGGAGAACCGTCACGACCAGCTGACCTCGGCACCCGATGCCACGAAGGCCGACGCCGCGCCGCGCGTGGACGTCTCGGAGCACGACGGCAACACGCGCATCGACATCCGGGACGACGCCGAGGTGCGTCCGGGGCCCGGGCCCGGCATGCCCGAGGCCGACGGCGAGGGCTGACCGTCGCCGTCGGGCGCTACAGCCAGCCCTTGCGCTTGAAGGCCGCGTACAGCCCGACCCCCATCGCGACCATGAGCAGCACCGCCATCGGATACCCGAACGCCCAGTGGAGCTCGGGCATGTGGTCGAAGTTCATGCCGTAGACCGTGCCGACCAGTGTCGGGGCGAACAGGATCGCCGCCCAGCCGGAAATCTTCTTCACCTCGTCGTTCTGGCGGATGCTCAGCTCCGTCATCCGGCGCATCTCGTCGTTCTGCCGCCGCGCGACGATGGTCGACTCGACCGTGAGGGCGTTGTCGAGCACGGACCGGAAGGTGGCCGCCTTGTCGCTCACGCGCAGCGTGTGGTCGAGGACATCCCGCAGGTACCGCTGGAGCTCCTCGCTCACGCGGTACTTCTCGGATCCGCGCAGCAATGCCTCCAGCATGCCGGCCAGCGGCTGGGTCGCCCGTTGGAAGTCGATCACCTCGCGGCCGAGGTCGTAGATCCGCTGGGTCGCGTCGGCGTCCTCCTCGAAGAGCTGACCCTCGATCTCGTCGATGTCGTTCTCGAGGCCGGCCAGGACCGGGGAGTACTCATCGACCACCTCGTCGAGGATCGCGTAGAGCACCGCCTCGGGGCCATGGGCGAGCAGAGCGGGATCGGCCTCCAGCCGGCGACGCACGCGGCCGAGGTCGGGTGACTCCGCATGACGGATCGTCACGACGAAATCCGGACCGACCAGGACGTGCACTTCGCCGAACTCGACCTCCTCGCGCTCGTCGAGGTAGCGGGCGGGCCGGAGGACCATGAACAGGATGTCGCCGTATCGCTCCAGCTTGGCGCGCTGATGCCCGGAGAGTGCATCCTCGACGACAAGCTCGTGGATGCCGAACTCGTCGGCCACGGCCCTGACCTCCTCGGCGCTCGGCCGGTAGAGGCCGATCCACCCCATGCCCTGTCGCTCCCGGATCCGCTCGAACGTGTCGTTCAGGCTGTCGGGATCGTCGGCGCGCACGCCGCCGACGTAGACGGCGTTGTCCACGATCGCCATACGGCCCTCCTGCTCGTCCGGGCTCCGCTCAGCCGGCCGGAGGGACGCACACGAGCGCGGCGTCCGTGGTGGCCTTGTGATACTGCTCGGCCGTGTAGGGCAGACCGAACTCCGGGGCCGTCTCGCCGGATGCCGCGGGAGCCTTGGACGCGATCGCCGCCAGCTCCCAGGCGAGATGCTGGGCGAAGCGCGACCCACCGGTGGAGTCGTTCAGCACGACGGCCACGGTGAAACCGGTCGTCGGGTCCGAGTATGCCGCCGTCGCGTAGCCGGGCGTCCAGCCATGCTGACCGATCATCGAACCGACGATGTAGGCACCACCGGTCGCCTGGTACCACGACGGCGCCTTGTCGTAGGCGGGCAGCGGCGCCCCGAATCGATCCGGCTCGTCCTTGGTGCGCAGCACCTGCTTGGCCTCGGCCTGCATGTACCGGCCGAGGTCGGTGATCGTCGACACCGCTCCCGAGTCGGTGAACCCGGTGCTGGAGGACATCGTCGTGATGTCGACAGGCGCTGCGCAGTTGAAGCCGCCCTCGACCGCTCCCATGTAGTGCCCGCTGAGCGACGACCCCTCCGACGGCGGCGTCGCGGCGGGCGACGGCAGCGAGGTGTCGGCGAGCTCCAGCGGCTCGGTGACGTACTCGGCGATCAGCTCGCGCGCACTCATCCCCGAGGCGCGTTCCAACGCGAGGCCGAGGAGAAGGTAACCGGCGTCGGAGTCGCGGAACGTGGTCTGCGGAGCGATGCGCGAGCGGCCGAGACCGTAACCCGCGAGTTCGAGGGGCGCCCAGACCCGCTCCGGGGTGTTCAGCCACGCGCTCTTGACCGTCGCCTCGGAGGAGCCGGCGCCACTGGTGCCGTTGCACAGGTCGAGCAGGGTGACGTCGGACATGTCGGCGACACCCGAGACGTACTCCGGCACCGTCGCGTCGAGCTCGACGGTGCCCTCATCCGCGAGCGAGTAGAGGACGTCGCAGGTCATCAGTCGCGTGATGTCCGCGATGCGGAAGGACATGTCGGTCGAGAGCTCGCCACCCTCCGCCTTGTCCTGCGTGCCCGTGGCGGCGACCCAGGTGCCGCTCCACGGCACCCAGACCCCGACGATCGCCCCGCTGGCCCCGGAGGCGGCGAGCGCGTTGTCGACCGCGCCCTGCAGCGCCGTGACCGTGTCGTCGGGAAGCGTGGCGTCGACCTGCGCGGGCGGCGTATAGCTGAAGGAGCCCTCGGAGGAGCATCCGGTGAGGACGAGACCGAGAACGGCCGCCGTGGCCGCTGCGGCGCGCCACCGGCGCGACGAGAGAAGCTGCATGTGTGGGAACCCCCGAAGACGTGTCTCCTGAGTCTAGAACGCGGATGCTGAAAGTCGGCCCCGCGCGGCATCGTAGGGTGTCCCTGTGCCCCATGATTTCGATGCCGATGTGATTACCGCCGTCCTCCGCCACATGAACGGCGACCACACCGACGACAACCTCCTCATCGCGCGCGCCTTCGCCGGACCGTCCGCGGAGGCGATCAACGCGTCCGTGATGACCGGCTTCGACGGAGAGGTCGGGGTCTGGGAGATCTCCCGTGGCGGGATGACGTCAGAGCTCCGTGTCCCGTGGCCCGGCGGCCCGATCACCGAGCGCCGCGAAGTGCGCCGCGAGGTCGTGGCGCTGTACGACGCGGCCTGCGAGCGTCTGGGCGTCGAACCGCGGCCGCACGACTGAGTCGCCCTGCGGAGCTCGGGCTTCCATCGAAGGTTAGGCTGCCCTTACACTGAAGCCATGCCCGAGATCCTGTCCTTCTCCGCCGCCCTCCGCGAGCGCTCCTCCGGTTCGCATTCCCGCAGCGAGACGGCGGGCTTCATGTCCGATCTCCTCAAGGGCGAGGGGTCGCGCGAGGACTACATCGCGCTGGTCGCGCAGCACTATTTCATCTACGACGCGCTCGAGGGCGCCGGCGAGCGCATGCGTCAGGACCCGGTGGCTTCCGTGTTCCTCAGCGACAAGCTCACGCGCCTCCCCGCGCTCGAGGCCGACCTCGCCTTCCTCCTCGGGCCCGAGTGGCGCGAGCGGATCGCCCCGCTGCCCACCACCCAGCGCTATGTCGACCGCATCCGTCAGGTCGGCGCGACCTGGGCGGGCGGCTTCGTGGCGCACCACTACACGCGCTACCTCGGCGACCTCTCCGGCGGCATCTTCATCGGTCGGGTGATGGCGCGGCGCTTCGGCTTCGAGACGAACGGCATCGGCTTCTACCTGTTCGACGACATCGCCGACCCCTCCGCCTTCAAGGACGTCTATCGCGAGCAGCTCGACGCCGCCCCGTGGGACGAGGCCGAACGCGAGCGCGTCATCGACGAGGTGCTCCTCGCGTACCGCTTCAACACCGAGCTGTTCGAAGACCTCGACCGCGCCCGCGCCGCCGCCTGACGCGGTAGCACCTCAGGCCCTCGGCAGCTCAGGCGTCGAGGCGGCGAGCCACGCATCGCGCATGAACCGCCGCACGTCCTCGTCCACGCGGATGTCGCTCGGCCGCAGCGGACGCGAGAGGTACAAGCCGTCCAGCGACGTGAGGCGGCTCAGCGCGACGTAGGTCTGCCCCGGCGCGAACGCCCCGGAGCCCAGGTCGATCACCGCTCGATCGTAGGTCTTGCCCTGCGACTTGTGGATCGTCACGGCCCAGGCCAGCCGCAGCGGGAACTGGGTGAACTCGGCGACGACATCACGGGAGAGCTTCTTCGTGTTCGGGTCGTAGGCGTACCGGAACCGCTCCCAGACGGCCGGCTCGACGTCGACCTCCTCGCCGTCGATCTCCACGCGCACTGTCCCCCCGAGGATGCGGGTCACCGTGCCGATGGTGCCGTTCACCCAGCGCGGCGGCTCTCCGGTCATCGCCGTGTCGTTGCGCAGGAACATCACCTGCGCACCCACCTTGAGCTTCAGCTCGGACTCGGCCGGAAGGGAGGCCTCGCCGCGGCCGAAGTCGCCGTTGACCTCCGCGCGTGCCGTCTGCTCCTTGCCCGGAAGCGCGGCGAGATGCCGGCTGTTGATGCTGTTGACGATGTCGTTGCGGGTGGCGAGGGTGATCATCGGCACCTCGCCCGGCTCGGGGTCCGGAGGGGTGCGCGCGCCCTGAGCGTTGAGGATCCCGGCGATCTCCGCCGTGACGCGTCCATAGCGGACGGCGTTGAGCATGGACTTGAAGCCGTCGTCCGACTGGCGGTGGATCTGCACGAGCTCCCGCACGTGCAGCTCGGCCCGGGTGTCGACCTCGAACAGCGCCCCTTCGCCCCCTTGGGCCCCTGAGCCTGTCGAAGGGCCTGCCCACACCTTCGCATCGAAGAACCAGAACGACCGGTAGTGGTCCTTCACGTACCGTGCCTCATCCCCGCGCGGAGGGACCGGAGCCAGCTGGTACGGGTCGCCGAACATGACGATCTGCACGCCGCCGAACGGCTCGCCCCGCCGCCCGCGCGCTTGGCGCAGCGACCGGTCGATGGCGTCCATGAGGTCGGCGTTGACCATCGAGATCTCATCGATGACGAGAGTCTCGATGGCGTTGAGGATGCGGCGGGTCGCGTCGTTCTGATCGATGTCGCCGTCCCCGATGAGCCCGATCGGGAGGCGGAACAGGGAGTGGATCGTCTGCCCCTCCACGTTCAGCGCGGCCACGCCGGTAGGGGCGCAGATCGCGATCTGCTTCTTCGTGTTCCAGGCGAAATGCTGCAGCAGCGTGGATTTGCCGGTGCCCGCGCGTCCGGTGATGAAGACGTGCTCCGCGGTGTCCTCGATGAGCCGGAACAGCTCCTGCTGCTCCTCGGACAGGGCGGGAAGGGACACGGTTCTCACAGGGCTGGCGGGGCGGACACGGGATGCTCCCCCATGCTACGTGCCCCGTCGGGCACGGGTCCGCCGACGCTCGGCGTCCCCCCAGGACGCCCTCCTAGACTGACCGGCATGGAGCGGGCCGGGACGCGCGCGCCCCGGCGGTCGCGCCTGGGCGCCGATCTGGCGATCCTCGGGCTCATCGGCGTCCTCCTCCTGGCCGCGATCGGCGCGGGAGGTGCGACCCTCTACCGGCAGTTCTACGGCCCGTCGGCGTTCGTGGTCCGTTATCTCGATCTGCTCGCTGAGGGGCGGGCCGCCGATGCCCTCCGCGTGCCCGGCGTCGCGATCGACCGGGAGACCCTTGATGAGGCGGGCATCGACCCCGCCGCGTCGGAGGCGATGCTGCGACGCTCGGCCCTCGGTCCGCTCAGCGACGTCGAGGTCGAATCGGAGGAGCCCTCCGGCGACGGCACAGCGGTGACCGTCAGCTACCGCGCCGGCGGCCACTCCGGCACGAGCACCTTCCACGTCGCGCAGGACGGCTGGGCCGGCATCACACCGAACTGGCGGTTCACGACCAGCCCGCTCGCGGTCGTCGAGCTCACGGTGCGCGGGGCCGACCGGTTCGCCGTGAACGGGTTCGAGGTCGACCGCCGCCAGATCTCCGCCGCCGGGGCCGCGGCGCAACCCCTCGAACCTCTGCCCCTGCTGGTCTTCACCCCCGGGCTCTACTCCGTCACGGTCGACACCGCGATCGCGGAATCCTCCGGGCACGGCGTGCTCGCCGACGAGCCGCTCGCCGTGACCCCTCTCGATGTGCAGGCCGAGCCGACGGAGGAGTTCGTCGACGTCGTCCAGGAGCGGGTCGAGGAGTTCCTCACCGCGTGCACCACGCAGGAGGTCCTGCAGCCCACCGCGTGTCCGTTCGGCCTGCGTGTCGAGAACAGGATCGCTGCGCCACCGAGATGGTCCATCGCCCAGCAGCCGGAGATCATGGTCGCGCCGTCCGACGACGGCCACTGGCAGATCCCGACCACCGCAGCCATGGCGCACGTCGAGGTCGAGATCCAGTCTCTCTTCGACGGGTCCGTGGAGCCGGTCTCCGAAGACGTGCCCTTCCGGGTCAACGGCTCCATCGCCATCCTCCCGGACGGCTCGGCCTCGATCCGGGTCGGCTCCCCGGACGACCCGGTGCAGTGAGCCCGGGGGCGGGTCAGCGGCGCTGGCGCTCCGCCGCGCGCTGATCCCGGGCGGCGAGGTCGGCGAGCCGCGCGTTGTACTCCTCCAGCTCGGCATCGCCGGTGCGATCGGCGTGCCGGTCTCGGCGTCGCTGGAGCTTGGTGTCGCTCCGGCTCCACTGGATCGCGACGGTGATGGCCAGGATGAGGGTCGGGATCTCTCCGATCGACCACGCGATGCCACCGCCCACGTACTGGTCGGTCATCGGGTCGGCACCCCAGTCGCGACCCATCGCGCCGAACCAGTCGGCGACCATGAGCCCCTCCTGCATCATGATCGCCATCCCGAAGAACGCGTGCATGGCCATCACGGCGATGAGGGTGATGAGCCGGCCGGGATACGGCAGACGGTAGGGCACCGGGTCGGCGCCGATCAGACTCATCACGAACAGGTAGCCCGAGATCAGGAAGTGGGCGACCATCCACTCGTGCCCGAGGTGCTCGAACATCGACCAGCGCACGAGGTCGGTGAAGTAGAACGCCCAGAGCGAGAGGATGAAGATCGCCGCCGCCACGATCGGGTGCGTGACCACCCGCGCGAACGGCGAGTGGACGGCCCACATGATCCATTCGCGACCGCCGCGCGTGCCGTCGTCGCGTTTGTGGATGGCGCGTAGGGCGAGGGTGATCGGCGCCCCGGAGACGAGCAGCAGCGGGATCGCCATCGAGAGCATCATGTGCCCGAGCATGTGCACGCTGAAGAGGTACTCCTGGTACGCGTTGATGGGACCGCCGGTCACCCACACCAGCAGCAGCAGGCCGAGCACCCAAAAAACGGTGCGGTGGATCGGCCAGCGGTCGCCGCGCAGCCGGAGTCGGCGCACACCCGCGAGATAGAAGAAGAGTCCGAAGCCCGCCGCGACGAGCCACAGCACGTCGATGTCCCAGGCCGTGAACCAGCGCTCCAGCGTGAGCTCGGGCGGCAGCAGCGATCCCGTGAGGATCTGCGCCGGGGTCTGCGCGAACGCCGCGACCTCGCCGGTGGGCGGGGGCGTGCGCGCGAGCGCGGCCGCGGCACCGGAGGCGAGTCCCATCAGCGTCACCTCGCCGAGGACCAGGGCCCAGAACCAGCGGGACGCGCGCACTCCGCTCAGCTTCGGAATGAGACGTGCGCGGTACCAGGCGCCGAGCAGCCCCATTCCGACGAGCAGGATGGCCTTGACGACGACGATGAGCCCGTAGGGGGTCGTCCACACGGCCTCCCAGCTCCCGACAGCAACGATCGACCGGGTGAAGCCGGAGACCGCGACGACCGCGAAGGCCGCGATCGCGAGGGAGGAGTACCGGCGGACGAGCGTGGGCAGATCGAGGCCCTGCTGCCCGCGGAGGAGCACGAGGAGGAGCAGCCCGCCCAGCCACACCGCCGCGCCGATCGTGTGCAGGAGGATCGAGTTGACGGCCATGTTGTGCCCGTCGAGGTCGCCTGCGTGCCCCTGCGTCGCGAGCGGCAGGAACGACACCGCGGCCAGCAGGGCGGTGAGCAGCGTGGGCGTCCAGGTGCGCCAGGCGAACGCGAGCACCGTGATGACCGCGCCCAGGATCGTCGTGATCAGCCAGGACTGCCCCAGCGGGAGCTCGAGCAGGAAGCGCCCGAGCTGCGAGCCGAACTCGCGCTCGATGCTGAGCTGCGGGTTGAAGGCGGCCATGAAGGAGAAGAACCCGGCGAGTCCCGCGGCAACCGTGAAGACGGCGGCGCCGACCGAGGCGATGTTCAGGGCCGTGTCGAACGTGCGCTCTCCCGCTCGCAGTCCGAACAGGGCGAGCACCAGCGATCCGAGCATGAGTGCGCCGGCGAGGTTCATGACGAGCTTCGCGAGCGGTGTGCCCCACAGCACCACGGGTCCGGGGTCCTGCAGCAGCGGCGGGTTCGCCCCTCCTCCGACGAGCAGCGCCCAGACGAGGGCGACGCCGGCGGCGGCGAGGAGGATGACGATGCCGGCGAGACGGTACGCCGACGTCGAGCGCGGCGTCTCGGTGCGGGAACTCACCCCTCCAGCCTAGGCGCGCCCAGCAGGGAGGATGCACGAAGGCCGCCCCCGGAGCGGGGGCGGCCTTCGAAAGGGTGCGGTCTTACTTGACGGCAGCCTTGAGCTTGGAACCGGCGGTCACCTTGACGCGCTTGCCGGCCGGGATCTTGATCTCGGCGCCGGTCTGCGGGTTGCGGCCCGTGCGGGCGGCCGTGTCGACCTGCTCGAACGAGATCCAGCCCGGGATGGAGACCTTGCTGCCCTTGGCGACGGCGTCGGAGACCGTGGCGAACAGCGAGTCGAGGACACCGGAGACGGTGGCCTGGCTCTGGCCGGTGGCGGAAGCGATGCTCGCGACGAGCTCGGTCTTGGTGATGGACTTGTCAGCCATGTCATCCTCCAGCGACGAAGGACCGTCGCATCGTGTGTGTGGGTACGAGGAGCGGGTGCTCCCCGTTGGTCGTGTGACCGCCTCGAATGTACCAACGGCCACCCGGATTTCCGCGTCATTTCGCGGGTTTCGACCTATTTCCCGGCGTGTCGCGTCACATTGGCCACTCGTGCCACAGGTTTTCGGCCGCACGCTCGCTGGTTCAGGCCCCCGCGTGGCTTCAGGCACTCCCTGACATATGCGCCTGATCCGGCGTGATCGCCTGCGTTCCCGGGCATGCAAAAGGGGCGAGGATCCGAAGATCCCCGCCCCTTCTCGCTGGGTGCTTACCAGCTTGACTTGGTCACGCCGGGCAGCTCGCCACGGTGCGCCATGTCACGGAAGCGGACACGCGAGATGCCGAACTTCGTGAGGACACCACGGGGGCGGCCGTCGATGACGTCGCGCGAACGCACGCGAGCCGGCGACGCGTTGCGCGGCAGCTTCTGCAGGCCGACGCGGGCGGCCTCGCGGGCCTCGTCGGTGGCGTTCGGGTCGACCAGGGTCTTCTTCAGCTCGGCACGACGCTCGGCGTAGCGCTCGACGATGACCTTGCGCTGCTCGTTGCGCGCGATCTTGCTCTTCTTAGCCATTGATCAACGCTCCTCTCGGAATTCGACGTGCTGACGGATGACCGGGTCGTACTTCTTGAGCACGAGGCGGTCGGGGGTGTTGCGGCGGTTCTTCTTGGTCACGTACGTGTAACCCGTACCCGCCGTCGAACGCAGCTTGATGATCGGACGGACGTCCTGAGCCTTCTTGGCCATTAGAGCTTCACACCCTTCGCCTGGAGGTCCTTGACGACGTTCTCGATGCCGCGCGCGTCGATCACCTTGATGCCCTTGGCGGACACGTTGAGCGTGATCTTACGACCGAGCGAGGGCACGAAATAGGTCTTCTTCTGCACGTTCGGGTCGAAGCGGCGCTTCGTCCGGCGGTGCGAGTGCGAGACGTTGTGACCGAAGCCGGGAACAGCTCCGGTCACCTGGCACACTGCTGCCATGATGATGACTCCTTCATTACCGTGAGACCGGACGGCCTCACCCAAGATCCCTTGTCTGCACGCCGCCCCGCATGCCGATCTCTCGGCGGAAGAAGGGGGAGCACACGAACTGCGCACAGGAGCGTGCGCAGACGAAGAGTCAGTCTAGCACGGCCTCGCCTCGCCGTTCGAATCGCCTGAATGGTCCCATCTCAGGCCGAAAAGCCGCCATTCGCGCGATTCGAAGCGTCGGCGGCGCCCCGCCCCCACCGGAAGGCCGAGACCGTGGGGTCGCCGGGGATCCAGAAGCGCCAGGGGAAGGCGTCCGTCCCGGCGATGCCCGCCACCCCCACCCGCGGACCCTGGGCGACGTCCGCCATGGGAGAGCCGAGCCACAACTCCGCCCTGGCGCCGTTCTGCTCCTCGCCCGTGATGGCGTCCAGGCCATCGTGCAGGGAGTGCCGCAGCCCCGCGGCCTGTCCGAGACGCCCTGGTCCGCGCGCGAGGTCCCGGAGAGCGGTGCGGCCGAGCGGCGGGACCGCACGTCGTCGCCGGGCCGCTGCCTCCACGCCGGACACGATCTCCCCGGCACGCAGCAGCACCCCGTCGCCCTGCCCCTCAGGGCCGCAGGCCACGTTGACGCAGGAATGGATGCCGTGGCTCAGGTACACGTACAGATGCCCGGGCTCGCCCCACATGGTCGCGTTCCGGGCGGTGCGCCCCATGCGGGCGTGAGACCCCGGGTCGGCCACCGCCCCCGTGCCCTGCCCGTGATACGCCTCGACCTCGGTGATGCGCACGCGCACCTCGACCGGGATGCCGTCCTCGATGACCACGATCCGCAGCTCCGCGCCGAGGAGGGTCGGCGCCACCTCGACGGCGGAGCGCATCACGTCGTCGCGGGTCGCGCGCCGCAGCGTCACGGGCTCCGTCACGTCAGAACCGCGGCGCCGTCTGGCACCAGGACGCATCGAAACCGGTCAGCGCGACGATCTCGTCTCCGGTCTTCATGTCGATGAGGTGCGTCTCGAGCTTCTCCGGCAGCGGCAACAGCATGCCGTCGTACGGGTTGTCCGCCATGTCCGGCGCGATCACCACGGCGGCGTACTGCCCGCTCGGTGACGCGCAGGCCTGGAGGATCGAGTCGGCCGCACTCACTTCGACGAGCGGCGTGGCGGCTCCGGAGTCGTCGACGCGGATCACGGCCTGCCCCACCGGGAGGCCACCCTCATCCCGGGCGACGACGTGGCGCAGCGTCCCGCCGGGGAACGGGGTGATGGAGGTGGCGGTGCCGTAATCCGGCTCGGACGCGGCGAGCGGCTCCTCGGATCCGTCCGCGAGGTCGAGCTCGACGACCGACCCGTCCAGCCGCTCCACGATGGCGGTGTAGGTGCCGCGGGAGATGCCCTGGATGGTCGTCGCGAGGCCGAGGGACTGCACACCGGAATCGGTCGACTGGTCGACGAGGGACAGTGCGCCGTCGAAGTCGATGAAGAGGACGGCCGCACTGTCGGGCACGAACTGCCACACGAAGACGCTCACCTCCTTGTCGCCGACCTCGACGATGCGGGGTTCGTCGTCGCCGCTCAGCGACTGGGTGACGAGCACGCTCGCACGCCCCTCGGTGTCGCTGAGCTCGCGATCGGAGTAGCTGTAGCCGACGAGGTTGCCGCGCTCGGACACCTGGATCGCGCCGACGTAGCCCTCGCCGGGCAACGCGAGCTCGCGCTGGTCGGAGCCGTCCCTGTCCATCACGAGGAGCCTCGACTGGTCGTCGTCCTCGACAGCGGCCACGAGCTGCGTGGACGTGGCCCGGAAGTCGTCGATGCGGGGGTGGGAGAACACCGGCTGCGCGTTCTCGCCGCTCAGGTCGGTGCGGAAGATGATGTCGTCGCCATCCGGGTCGCGGCGCAGGAGGAAGATCGACGACGCCGGCGTCTCGAAGGACGTCGTCAGGTCTGCGGTCGGGCCTCCTCCGGCGCCCGTCACCCCGGCGACGGTCACCGTATAGGTCGTGTCGTCGTCCAGCGGCACCGTGAACCGCACGCCCACGCCGCGACCGGCGGCATCGACCGTGAACGGCACCGACGGTTCGACCGTGACCTGTTCGGGATCGATCGCGGAGAGCGGCTGATTCGCCGTGAGGATGACGCGGCTCCCTGACGACTCGATGGCCTGTGCGGCGTCGACCTGCACGTCGGTGACCCGGGGGCCCTGGAGGAGGCTGACGATTCCGAGGCCGGTGCCGACGAGCACGAGCACTCCGACGACGGCGCCGATCGTGACGAGGAACCGGCGGCGGGACCACGGGGCGCTCCGCGGCGCTCCGTCGTCGGCGGGGAGGTCGGTCGTGGGCGTCCAGCCCGGCTCCGCCGCGTCTTCGACGACGCCGTCTGCTCGGGAAGCGGACGTCGGGCCCGCGGAGGTGAACACCGGTTCGGGCGCCTGCGGGATCGCGGGGATGCCGGCGGCCGGCTCCTCCGGAGCACGTGCGGCGGCTTCGCGCTCCGCTGCCGCACGCTCGGCCGCTTCGCGCTCGGCCGCTTCGCGCTCCGCTGCGGCTTCCCGGTCGACGGCTGCCTGCTCGGCGGCGACCTCCGCCGCCATGCGCTCCACGGCCGCTCGCTCCTCTGCGACCAGCTCCGCGTCGGCCTGTTCGGCTGCCGCGCGCTCCGCCGCGGTCTGCTCCTCCGCAGCGCGCTCCGCGGCCTCCCTGGCAGCACGCAGCTCGGCGCGGGTGCGTGGGACGTCGGGCGACTCCGGCCGCTCGTCGTCAGTACTCATACGGGTCCTTCGGCTCGTCGATCGCCACGACGTCGGTCGGCTCGATGTGCAGGGAGCCGTCTTCGTCCGCCCGCACCGTCCCGGTGACCTCGACCCACTGACCCGTCTTGTACGCGTCGGCATCCACACTCACCGGCAGCGCCGCCGTCTGGGCGTCGATGACGCAATGGGTGATCACGAGGCGTGTGAGGTTGACGTCGTCCCCCTCGCCGGGCGTGACGAAGCCCTGCAGCGTGACGGCGGCTCCGTCGTACGCCGTGGTGTTGGTTGCGGCGGCGAAGACGCTCGCCCAGTCACCCACACCGAACGACGACGTGTCCGCGACCCCGAGGGCGACGGTGTCGGCGCCGGCGAACAGCGCGCTCTCCTCCCCGGCTCGGGACATCGCGAGTTCCACCGAGAGCGAGGCGGGAGGCAGGACGAGCGCGGAGACGACGACGCCGGTCGCGACCACACCGCCGGCCAGCGCACCGGCTCCCGCGAGACGCCGGCGAGACGGCCCGGAGGAGTGCGCGGTCTCGTCGGACGAGGACGCCTCCGGCTCGGCGGAGCGCGAGGCCGCGGGGCCATGGTCGTGCCCGTGGTCCTCCTCGGCACCCAGCGGCAGTGTGCACGACCAGATGGCCCCGGCGAGCGTCACGACGGCGGCGGCGGATGCGAACCACACCGACTCCGGGCTGATGTAGAGGCTGAGGCGGTCGGTCACCGCGAGGCCGAGGGTGACGACGGCGACGACCGAGGCGAGACCGATCCCCAGCCACCGGGTGGCGAGGGCGCGGGAGCGGGCGGAGAGCTCAGGCAAGGACGTTCACCCCGATCCCGATCGCGAAGGCCGACGCGAGCACGACGGCGGTGATGCCGACGAGCGTCCTGGTGGTGAAGGTCGTGCGCATCAGCGCGAGCATCTTGATGTCGACGAGAGGCCCCACGAGGAGGAACGCGACCAGCGCCCCCGAGGAGAAGGTGGACGCGAACGACAGCGCGAAGAAGGCGTCGACGTTGGAGCAGATCGCCACGACGATCGCGAGCAGCATCATCGCGACGATGGACAGCACGGGGTTGGCGCCGATCGTGAGCAGGACGTCGCGCGGGATGAGCACCTGCACGGCCCCGGCGAGCGCGGAGCCGATCACGAGCGCCGGCATCACGGCCCGCAGCTCCACGAGGAACTGCGTGAGACTGCGGCGCACGGGGGTCCCCGGTTCGTGCGTGACGCGCTCGCACGTGTCGACGAAGCGCTGTGTGAGCAGCGACTCCGGCGAGGGGTGGCGGCTGTAGATCCACCCGATGAGGTTCGCGATGAGGTAGCCGCCGACGAGACGCGCGACGAGGATGCCGCCGTCCCAGCCGAACGCGGCGTGCGTCGTGAGGATCACGATCGGGTTGACGATCGGCGCCGCGATGAGGAAGGTCAGCGCCTCCGCGGGGGCGAGTCCGCGCATCATGAGCCCGCGGGCGAACGGGACGTTTCCGCACTCGCAGACCGGGATGAGCATGCCGAGCAGGGAGAGCACGGCCCGGCGAGCCCACGCCCGTCGCGGGAGCCAGCGGTGGATGACGTCCGCCGGGAGCCAGACCTGAACGACGATCGACAGCAGCACGCCGAGCACGACGAACGGCAGCGCCTCGATGAGCACGCTGAGGGCGAGCGTCAGACCGTCCTGTGCCCGGGTCGGCAGCGAGGCGGGGAAGAGGGTCGGGAGGAAGGCGTCGATGAGGAACAGCGCCGCGACGATCACGGCGCCGATGCCGACGGCGATCCACGTCGAGCGCGGTGAGGGCGCTCGACGGTGCGTGTGGCCCGGACGGGTGGCCGTTCGTGCCGGGGCGGTCACGCTGTCGCAGCCCTCTCCGCGTCGCGCTTGTTCGCGCAGGGGGTGCAGAGCCCGAAGATGTCGACCACGTGGGCGGCTTCGGTGAACCCGTGCAGGGCGGCCGTGCGATGCGCCCACTGCTCCACGTCCTTCGCCTCGATCTCGACCGTGAGGCCGCAGGATCGGCAGATGAGGTGGTGGTGGTGGCCCTGGGTGGTGCACGCGCGATAGAGCGCCTCCCCCTCAGGGCTCTGCAGCGAGTCGGCGTCGCCGGCGGCCGCGAGCCCGGCGAGAGCGCGGTAGACCGTGGCCAGGCCGATCCCGGTGTTGTCGTCGCGGAGCGTCGCGTGGAGGCTCTGTGCGCTCACGAAACCGCGCGCGTCGGCGAGCGCTTCGCGCACGCGTTCGCGCTGCCAGGTGTTCCGTTGAGCCATGCCTTCGATTCTAGGCCGGGACGGTTGGCGAGGGCTGGGAGCGGCCTTCCTCGCTTCGAATCGCCCGATTGGCGGCATCCCCGGCCGAGATGGAGCAAAGTGCGCGATTTGAAGCAGGGTCAGACCCGGGTGACGCGGGAACGGACGCGCTGCACGATCCAGCACACGACGTAGATCGTGAAGGACAGGGTCGTGATGTAGGGGCTCACCGGGAGGGTTCCGGCGAGCGCGAGGAGGATCCCGCCGACGGCCGACACGAACCCGAACACAGCCGCCAGCACCGGCACCGCGACAGGGCCGGCCGTGATCCGCATGGCCGCGGCCGCCGGCGTCACCAGCAGCGCCATCACCAGCAGCGCGCCGATGATGTGCACGCTCACCGCGACGATGAGCCCCAGCAGCACCATGAACAGCAGGCTCACGGTGCGGGTGGGCACCCCGCGGGCGGCCGCCGACTCCGGGTCGAGCGAGTCGAAGCGCAGCGGGTTCCACATCACGAGCAGGCCGAGCAGCACCACGAGGCTGATGCCGATGAGCCAGCCGAGGTCGGGGCTCGAGACCGACACGATCTGCCCCGTCAGGAGGCTGAACCGGTTGGCGCTGCGGCCGTCGTACAGCGACAGGAACAGGATGCCGAGACCGAGCCCGAACGGCATGAGCACGCCCACGATCGAGTTGCGGTCCCTGGCCTTGGCGCCGAGGACCCCGATGAGGATCGCCGCCACGAGGGCTCCGCCGAGGGATCCGAGCACGACGCTGCCGCCGAACAGCAGCGCCGCCGCCGCTCCCGCGAAGGAGAGCTCGCTCACCCCGTGCACCGCGAAGGCCAGATCGCGCTGCATGACGAAGACCCCGATGAGGCCGCCGACGAGGCCGAGCACGGCACCCGCGATGATCGAGTTCGAGAGCAGGGCGACGAGCTCGCCGTAGTCCTGGAACGAGAAGATGTCGTCCCAGCCGACCATCGGGACGAGGGCGGACGCGGCGGTCATGCGGCGCCCCCGTGCTCGTGGTCATGGTCATGGTGCGGCTCCGCATCGGGGACGCCGACCACGACGAGCCGGTCGCCGGCGCGGAGCACGAACACGGGGGTGCCGTAGAGGTCCGTCAGCACGCGGGTCTGCAGCACCTCCTCCGGAGTCCCGAGGAGGAACCGGCCCCCGGCGATGTAGAGGATGCGGTCGACGCGGTTCAGGATCGGGTTGACGTCGTGCGTGACGAAGAGCACGGCGGCCCCGCGCTCCCGACGCTGCCTGTCGATGATGTCGGTGACGGCGACCTGGTTGGCGAGGTCGAGGTTCGACAGCGGCTCGTCGCAGAGGAGCAGCGCGGGCTCGTCGGCGAGCGCCTGTCCGACCCGGAGGCGCTGCTGCTCCCCGCCGGAGAGCAGGCCCACCCGGCGATCCGCATACGATGTCGCCCCGACCGCGGCCAGCAGCGCGTCGACCTTCGCCCGGTCGCCGCGGTGCGGGACCGGGAAGCCGAAGCGGCTGCCCTGCACGCCGAGGGCGACGAGGTCACGGGCCCGCATGCTCGTGTCGGGCGCGAGCGCGCGCTGCTGCGGGATGTACCCGATGCGGGCGTTGCCGCGGTGCACGGGCTCGCCGGCCACGCGGATGCTGCCGCGGGACAGGGGCTGGAGTCCCAGGATGCTGCGGAGGAGCGTCGTCTTCCCGGATCCCGACGGACCGAGGACCGCGATGAACTCGCCGGGCCGCACCGTGAGGTCGAGTCCCGACCAGAGCTCGCGGTCTCCCCGCTGCAGGGCACCGTCGGCGATCTCGAGGACCGGACCGGTCTCCCTCGCGGGTCGCTGAGCCTGTGAACGGGCTCCGCTCACGACTGGACGGCGGCGGCGAGGCTCTGGATCGCGTCACTCATCCACTCAGAGTACGACGATCCGTCCTCGAGCAGCTCCGTGAACGCGACCACGGGCACCCCGGCGTCCTCCGCGGCCTTCTCCACGCGCTCCGTCTCCGCGCCGCCGGTCTGGGCGTTGGTGAGCACGGCGGTCACATCGCCGGACCCGACGACCTGCAGCGCCTCGAGCAGCACGGCGGGCGCGACATCACTGCCCTCCTCCACCGACTCCGCGAAGCCCTCGGGGGTGACGTCGGTGAGCCCGGCGGCCGTGGCCAGGTATCCGGGCAACGGCTCGGTCATGAACACCGTCGCACCGGCGGCGTCCGCCTTGATCGCCTCGAGGTCGCTTTCGAAGCCCTCCAGCTCCGCGACGAGATCGTCCGCGTTCGTGCGGAACGTGTCGGCACCGTCGGGGTCGATATCGGTGAGCTCGTCGGCGATCGCCTCGACGACGTGGATCATCGTGTGCGGGTCGAACCAGACGTGCTCGTTGAAGCCCTCGATGTGGTCGTGGCCGGCGTGGTCCTCCCCCTCGGCCTCGTGATCGTGCGCCTCGTCCGTCGCGGACTCGTCATCGGCGTGATCGTGGTCCTCGCCCTCGTCGTGACCCTCGTTGCCCGGGTAGTCGTGCGAGAACTCCACCGCGGTGACGACGTGCGGGTCCTGCGCATCCTGCAGGAGGCTGTCGATGAACGCGTCGTAGCCGCCGCCGTTCTCCACCACGAGGTCGGCCTTCTGCAGCGTCAGGCGGTCGCGAGCGCTCGCCTCGTAGGAGTGCGGGTCCTGGGTGGCCGAGTCGATGATCGAGGTGACGTCGACCCGGTCTCCGCCGACCTGCGCGGCGATGTCGCCGTAGACGTTGGTGCTGGCGACGACCGTCACCGCGCCGTCGTCCTCCGCCGCGCCCGAGGTCGACGAGCATCCGGCCAGGGAGAGGGCGGCGACCGAGGCGAGCGTGAGGGCGAGGGCGGGCTTCTTCATGGGTCCCACTCTAAACGCTAATGAGAACCATTATCAAACCGGCCCTCGCCCCATCGATCCCGCCTCAGCTCGCGAGCGCCACCGGGGCGACCCACACCGTGGCCTCGCCCGGCAGCTCGGATCCGTCCAACGCGACGGTCGACAGCACGGCGTCGTCGGCCGCAGCGCCCAGATCGAACGGCGCGGTACCGAAGTTCGTCACGACCTCCCACCCGTTCGGGCGGCGGAACCGCAGCACGTCCTCCCGACCCGTGTCGATCCACTCGAGCGTCTCCCCGGTCTGCAGCAGTCGCCGCAGCCGCAGCGCCTCGCGGTACAGGTTGAGGGTCGAGCCGGGGTCGGCGTCCTCCACCTCGACGGCATGCTCCGCGAACCAGCCGGGCTGCGGCAGGTGCGCGCCGGCGGCTCCGAAGCCGTACGAGCTGCCGGACGCCGTCCACGGCAGAGGCACGCGGCAGCCGTCGCGGCCGAGGCCGTCGAAGTCCGCGCCGCGGAAGAACCCGGGGTCCTGACGCTGGTCGGGCGCGATGTCCGCGACCTCGTGCAGGCCCAGCTCCTCGCCCTGATAGAGGTAGGCGCTGCCGGGCAGGCCGAGCAGCAGCAGCGTCGCGGCGTGTGCCCGGCGCAGGCCGCCCTCGCGGTCGAGGCCCTCCTCCGGGCCGCCGGCGCGCACCCACTCGGTGCCCTGCTTGACCGCGCGGCCGCGCAGCGGCGGCAGGCCGTAGCGGGTGGCGTGCCGCGTCACGTCGTGGTTCGAGAGCACCCAGGTGGTCGACGAGCCGGCGGCCTGCGCCTGCGCGAGGTTGTCGGCGATGATGCGCTGGAAGTCCGCCGCATCGAAGTCGGCGACGAGCAGGTCGAAGTTGAACGCCTGCCCGAGTCCCTCCGCGGAGGCGTACTTCGCGCGGCGCTCCGGGGTCTCCACCCACGCCTCGGCGACCGCGGTGCGCGGCGGGTCGTACTCGTTGAAGACCGCCCGCCACTGGGCGTAGATCTCGTGCACGTCGTCGCGGTCGATCATCGGATGCGTACCGGAGGTGCGGTCCATCGCGTCGAGCTCGGCGCGCGACGGCAGCGGCTCGGTGAGGTCCTTCGTCAGCATGTGGGCCACGTCGATGCGGAAGCCGTCCACGCCGCGGTCCGACCAGAAGCGGAGCGTCGTGAGGAAGTCCTCGCGCACCTCCGGGTGGTCCCAGTTCAGGTCGGGCTGCTCGACGGCGAAGTTGTGCAGGTACCACTGGCCGTCCTCGACGCGCTCCCAGGCGCTGCCGCCGAAGACCGACACCCAGTCGGTGGGCGGCTCCGCGCCGTCGCGGCCGGTGCCCTCACGGAAGATGTAACGCTCCCGTGCGGCGGAACCGCGGCCGGCGGCGAGCGCCTCCTGGAACCAGGCGTGCTGGTCGGAGGTGTGGTTGGGGACGATGTCGACGACGACGCGGATGCCCCGCGCGTGCAGTGCCTCGACCATGGCGTCGAAGTCGTCGAGCGTGCCGAGACGGGGATCCACGTTCCGGTAGTCCGCCACGTCGTACCCGCCGTCGGCGAGCTCCGACGGGTAGAACGGGCTCAGCCACACCGCGTCGATGCCGAGCTCGGCGAGGTAGTCGGCGCGAGACACGATGCCGGGGATGTCGCCCAGGCCATCGCCGTCGGCGTCCGCGAAGCTCCGCGGATAGATCTGGTACACGGCGGCCTGGCGCCACCAGGTCGCGGTCTTGTCGTCTTCGCGGGTCGCGGTGAGCAGCGAATCGGTCATGAGGAAGAGGCTCTCCTTGTTTCTTGCGGGGGTCGGGTCAGCCCTTGACGGCACCCTGCGTGACGCCCTCCATCACCCAGCGCTGAGTGAAGAGGTAGGCGACGATCGCGGGCGCCATGGCCATCAGGTACGAGGCGAAGGCGACGTTGTAGTTGTTGCTGAACTGGTTCTGGAAGAGGTTCTGCCGCACCGGCAGCGTCTGCAGCGCCGGGTCGGAGATGATCAGCGACGGCATCATGAAGTCGTTCCAGGCGTAGAGGAAGGCGAAGATGCCGACCGTGGCGCTCATCGGCGCGAGCAACGGGAAGATGAGCCGCCAGAACGTCTGCCAGGTCGTGGCACCGTCGATCCGCGCGCTCTCCTCCAGCTCGATCGGGATCGAGCGCAGGAACGCCGTGAACAGCAGCACGCTGAAGCTGAGCTGGAACATGGTGGCGAGGACGATCACGCCGAACGGGTTGTCGAGACCGACGCGCCCGGTGAGCTGGATCTGCGGAAGCGCCACGACGGGGAACGGGATGAACATCGCCGCGAGCAGATAGAAGAAGGAGTACCGGAACAGCCGGCGGTCCCAGTTGCGCACGATCGCGTACGACGCGAAGGCCGCGAGGACGATCGTCGCGATGACCGTCCCTGCCGTGACGAGCAGCGAGATCGCGGCGCCGACCGGGAACTTCGTCAACGTCCACGCCTGCACGAAGCCGTCGATGCTGAACGGCGCCGGCAGCGAAAACGCGTTGCCGTCGACCGCCTGGCCGGTGGTCTTGAACGCCATCGAGATCGTCACGTACAGCGGGATGAGGATGGTCGCCGTGCACAGGATCAGGATGATGGTGCCCGACCAGTTGACGCGCTCCATCTTCTGCCGCTTCCGGCGTCCGTCCGCGGGGATGGTGGTGAGGGTCTCCGTCGACATCAGAACGTGTTCCTTCCGCGGGTCAGCGAGAGCTGGAGGACGGAGATGAGCACGGCCACGATGAAGAAGATCGTGGCGTTGGCCATCTGGTAGGCGTAGTCGCCGCCGTTGAAGCCCGCGATGATCGTCATCGCGACGCTGCGGGTGGCGGTGCCCGGGCCGCCGTTGGTGAGGCCGACGATGATGTCGTAGGCGTTGAGGAAGCCCTTGAAGCCGAGGATCACGTTGATGACGACGTATCCGGCGACGAGCGGGATGGTGATGCGGGTGAGCTGCTGCGTGCGGCTGGCGCCGTCGATGCTCGCCGCCTCGTACACCTCACCCGGTACCGACAGGAGCCCGGCGATGTAGATGAGGAGCGTGCCGGGGACCGCCTGCCAGGCGGTGACGATGACGATCGCGACCCAGGCGAGGTCGGGATTGGCGAGCAGGCTCGTCTCCAGCCAGGGGATGCCGGTGGCCGCGCCCGCCGCGGGGATCGAGTTCGAGAACAGGAAGTTGAAGACGTAGGCGATGATGATGCCCGAGATCACCATCGGGATCACGAAGATCGTCCGCAGGCCCGTCTTGAACCGGATGCGGGACGTGAGGCCGACCGCCAGCAGGAAAGCGATGACGTTGACGACGATCACGGTCGCGATCGAGAACCCGAAGGTGAAGAGATAGCTCTGCAGGATGGCCGGGTCGCTGAACAGCGCGATGTAGTTCGTCAGCCCGTTGAAGCTCCACTCGCCGATGCCGATGGAGTCGGTGAAGCTGAAGAAGATGCCGATCACGCCGGGGACGGTGATCGCGAGCGTGAAGATCACGAGGGTCGGCAGGAGGAACAGGTAGTAGATCGGCTCGACGCGGCGCGTGTGGCGGCGGATCTTCCGCGGCCCGCCGGTGAGGATCGCGGTGGTGCTCGTCCCGGCGTCGGCGCCGGTGGTCGTGGTCGTGCTCATGGCGCGGACTCCTCTGTCTCGCCCGATGCGGAATCCTCGGAACTCGGGATGGGGGCGCGCAAGGCGATGCGAGCCCAGTCGGCGTCCATGGTGCGGAGGATGGACGACGGGGCGGCGCCGAGGACCATGGCCTGCGCGTAGTTGAAGATCGGGAGGGTCTTCGGGACGAGCACCGAGGGGCCCTGGTAGATCCGGCCCTCGTCGTAGTACGGGATCATGCCCTCGATGCGCGGGTCGTCCGGCGGCGCCGCGTCGGTCGTCGGGGTGAACCCGAGCTGCGACGCGTTGTACTCCTCGATGTTCTCGGGAAGGTAGAGGTACTCCAGGAAGTCGCGTGCGGCCTCTTGGTGCTTCGACTCCTCCGGGATCATGACCGCGAGGTCCATGTTCACGCGGACCGCGAGGTCGGCGGGGTCGTCCGTCATGGGCAGCGGGAAGGTGCCGAGGTCGAGGTCGGGGTCGGTCTTCGCGATCTCGCTGAACGCCCACGGCCCCTGCAGGTACATCGCGGCCTCGCCCTTCGCGAAGGCGAGGTTCCCGTCTCCGTACGCCCGGCTCGCGGCGTCCTCGTTCGTGTACTCGTCCGCGAGCACCATCATCTTGTCCATCGGCTCCGCGAAGTCCTTCTCGAAGGAGACCTCCGAGTCCGGGCCGACATCGGTGCCCTCGGCGGCGAGCGCATCGAAGAACGCCAGCACGTCGAGCGAGCCGCCGACGGCGTAGTCGTACCACCCCTGCCCGACCGTCCAGTCGTCCTTGAAGGTGGCGTAGAACGGGTCGATCCCGGCCTCACGGAGGCTGTCGCTGACGACGAGGAGCTCATCCCACGTCTGCGGCACCTCCAGGCTCTGCTCCGCGAAGATCTGCTTGTTGTAGATGACCGAGGCGGCCATGACCGAGTACGGCAGGGCGCTGGTGCGGCCCGCGCAGGAGCCGTACTGGTCCATGAGCGGCTGCAGGTCGTCGCGGATCCCGGCGGCGGCCTCGGTGTCGGAGAGGTCGGTGAGCGCGCAGCGCTGCACGAACCGGGCGACCTCGTAGTTGTAGTTGGCGAGCATGATGTCCGGCGGATTGCCCCGGACGAAGCTCGCGGAGACGACGTCGACGCCGGACGTGTCGATCTCCACCCGCACGTCGTCCTGCGACGCGTTGTACTCGGCGACGAGCTCCGTCATGAACGGGATGGCCTCGCGCTTGCTGAACGTGAAGCGGATGGTCTCCGCTCCACCGCCGGCGGCGCAGCTCGTGAGCGCCGTGCCGGTCAGCACGAGGCCGAGCGCTCCGGCGGCCCAGCGCACCGCCCGTGATCGTGTGGCAGACACCATCGTCCTTTCGTAGATCCGCGGAGTAAATCTAGTGAGCGAATTTAGTCCGTCTAGAGGTACTGTCTCATCTGGGCGACAGAAAGGTCAAGGGGAGTGGCAGAGGTCTCGACAGGACTCGGCACCGGCCGCGCGAGTGTGAGCGCGGTGCTCGACTTCGCCTGGACGGCCGGCGAGTTCACCGCCACCGAGGCGATGGCCGGCACCTCGCTCACCCGCTCCACGGCCATCGACGCCATCGACACGCTCGTCACCGCCGAGGTGCTGCGCGAGCTGCCGAACGCGCGCGCCATCGGCGACTACCGCTCCGGACGCCCCGCGCGCCGCTTCGCCCTCGCGGCGGACCTCGGCGTGGTGCTGGGCATCGACGCCGGCGACACGCACCTCGCGGTCACCGTCGCGGATCTGCTCGACCGCACGCTCGTGCATCATCGCGTGGAGGTCGACCCCGCGCAGAGCGCCGACGACCGCCGGGCGACGATCCTGCAGCACCT
Organism: Microbacterium paraoxydans; assembly: GCF_900105335.1. Lineage (NCBI taxonomy): Bacteria > Bacillati > Actinomycetota > Actinomycetes > Micrococcales > Microbacteriaceae > Microbacterium > Microbacterium paraoxydans. The sequence goes on from NZ_LT629770.1 coordinate 1,849,829, forward strand.
CGCCGCCGCGCGCGACGAGGCCGGGGTGCCCCCGGAGCGCGTGCTCGCCGTGTGCGCCGGTGTCGCCGCCCCCGTGAACCGCGACGGCATCTCACCCCCGCACCCCGACGGCTTCTGGGAACGCACGAACCCCGGCCTCGCGGACGCTCTGCGCGACTGGGCACCGGTGGTCGAGGTCAAGAACGACGCCCAGCTGGCCGCGATCGCCGAGGGGACGCTCGGGGTCGCCGTCGACTGCCGCGACTACGTGGCCCTGCTCGCCAGCGAGCGCTTCGGCGGCGGCGTCGTCGTCGACGGGCATGTACTGCACGGCGCCCACGGCGGCGTCGGCGAGGGCGTGGTGTTCGACCACATCGTCGGCGTCGGCTCGGCGGTGGGGCTGCGGCACGCGCTGGAGGAGCACGCCCGGGCCGCCGTCGCGGACGGCGAGGCTGCCGCCGACGGACCCATCGGCCGGCTTGTGGCGGATGGGCCGGTCGATCCCCGGTTGGTGCTGACGCTCGCCGCCTCCGGAGACGCCGACGCCCTCCGCGTCGCCGAGCGCGTGGGCGCCACCCTCGCCCGCGTCGTCGGGGTGCTCGGCAGCATGTACGACCCCGCGCGCGTGATCATCTGCGGCGCCGTGGCGGAGAGCATCGAACCCGTGCTGGCCGCCGCCCGCCGGATCCTCCCGGACGAGCTGCACCTGCCCGCACCCGAGATCCTCGCCTCGACGCTCGGCGCGGAGGTCGTGTCAGCCGGGGCCGTCGCGACCGCCCGGAAGGCCGCCCGGGAACGGGCCGTTCCCCGCCTCGCGGAACAGCGCCTCACCGCCTGACCCTCTCCCTCCCCCCGCCAGAACAGGCAAGCACGCGAGTTCAGGCTCTCCCACCCCTGGCAGCCTGTTCCCGCGCGAACGCCTGTGTCGCGGTCCCCTGTCGCGAGAACAGGCCCCCGCGCGCACTCAGGCGAACGCGGGAGTTCAGGCTCTCCCACCCCTAGCAGCCTGTTCCCGCGCGAACGCCTGTGTCGCGGTCCCCTGTCGCGAGAACAGGCCCCCGCGCGCACTCAGGCGAACGCGGGAGTTCAGGCTCTCCCACCCCTAGCAGCCTGTTCCCGCGCGAACGCCTGTGTCGCGGTCCCCTGTCGCGAGAACAGGCCCCCGCGCGCACTCAGGCGAACGCGGGAGTTCAGGCTCTCCCACCCCTAGCAGCCTGTTCCCGCGCGAACGCCTGTGTCACGCGTCGCACGGACGGGCTCGCGGTCAGGACAGTGTCGGCGGAATACCGAAGAGGCTGTGGAAGGCGGCCGTGCCGGCGGGAGAGATCGTCACGGCGCGCGAGGTCTGCTGAGCGTGGATCCAGCCCCTGTCACGCGCGGCGCGGAGGAGGACGGCTCCGAGGTGGCCCGAGAGATGCGAGCGCCGTTCGGTCCAGTCGAGGCAGCTCCGCACAAGAGGACGACGAGACGACGGCACCAAAGCATCCGGCCCCGCGATGCTCTCGAACAGGTCGCGCCCCGTCGCGGTCACCGCGAGGTCCGGCGTGAGGTGCCCCCGCTCGACGAGCACGTCGAAGAGGGCGACCCCCAGGCGACCGGCGAGGTGGTCGTAGCAGGTGCGGGCCAGGGCCATGCCGTCTCGCGCCGTCGCCGCACGAAGGCTCGAGACGGGAGCCGCTTTCCCGGCGTATGCCGTCGCGGCCTCGATGATGTGCGCGGCGTCGGGAGACGCGAGGGTGACGTAGGAGTGCCGCCCCTGTCGGCGGAGTGCGACGAGCCGGACGTCGAGGAGCGCCGTCAGGTGCTCCGACGCCGTCGACCTCGACACCCCGGCGGCATGCGCGAGCTCGCCGGACGTCCATGCCCGGCCGTCGAGGAGCGCCAGACACATCTGCACCCGGGTCGGGCTGCTGAGCGCGTGTCCCAGCTGGGACACGGACGAGGGATCGACGATCACGCCACGACGGGGTCGTCGAGGAGCGGCGCGCGGAAGTTGGAGCCGACCCGAGGCCCCTGGGCGAAGTAGTGGCGGAAGGCGTAGGAGAGAGGGTCCCACTTGTCCGTGTCGATGCGGTCCGGTCCGTGCGCCTTCAGGATGTCCTCGTGCACGTGGACCTGCAGGACCTCCGCTTCGACCGCCAGTGCGTCGCCGCCGTCGATCGGGATGATCTGCGCCACGCGCGCTTCGATCTGCACCGGACATTCTGAAATCCGGAACGGGATCACCGCGTCCGACGGGACAGGGGTGAAGCCCCCGAGACTCCATTTGTCCGGCTCATGCCGGTACGCGGGAACCTTCTCGGCGGGAACCGGCGAGCGGCCGGTGGTCGGCGCGATCGCCTCCACGGCGTGCACGAGGTCGGCGGAGGGGAGGTTGATGACGAGGTCCCTGACCCGTTCGATGTTCGCGGCCGCCTGTCCTTCGGCACCGAGCCCGAGCATGTACCGCGGCCCCAGCGCCCATGCGGACGAGATCGGGCTGATGTTCGACGACCCGTCGGGGTTGACCGTGGTGATCAGCGCGACGGGGGTCCCGAAGTACAACACCGGCAGGTCGACGCTCCGCGTGGTTCTCATCCGTCCATTCTCGCCACCCGACCGTTCGGGCCGCGCCGAAGTGTGGACTCCCTCAGTCCACCAGGAGCGCGGGCTCCTCGAGGATGGAGGCGACGTCGGCGATAAAGCGGCTCATGCCGTCGCCGTCGATCACGCGGTGGTCGAACGAGCCGGCGACCGTGGTCACCCAGCGCGGGCGCACCTCGCCGTCGACGACCCAGGGCTTCTGGCTGATCGTGCCCATGGCGACGATGCCCGCCTCCCCCGGGTTGATGATCGGCGTGCCCGCGTCCATCCCGAACACGCCGATGTTCGTGATGGTGATGGTGCCGTTCTGCTGGTCGGCCGGCGGGGTCTTGCCCTCGCGTGCCGTGAGCGTGAGCCGGTTCAGGGCGCGGGCGAGGTCCTTCATGCTGAGGTCCTGCGCGTCCTTGATGTTCGGCACGAGCAGACCGCGGGGCGTGGCGGCGGCGATGCCGAGGTTCACGTAGTGGCGCACGGCGATCTCGGCCCCGGCTTCGGTGTCGATCCAGGCCGCGTTGACCATCGGCGTCCGGCGGACCGCCCAGATCACCGCGCGGGCCATGATGAGCAGTGGCGAGACCTTGATGTCGGCGTAGTCGGGCGAGGCCTTGAGGCGCTTGACGAGCTCCATCGTGCGGGTGGCGTCGATCTCCTTCCACACCGTCACGTGCGGGGCGGAGTACGCGCTCTGCACCATCGCCGACGACGTCGCCTTGCGCACGCCCTTCACGGGGATGGACTCGGTGCGGTCGTCCCCGGCCGCCGACGGGCGCACGGGCGCGAGGCCACGCGCCAGGCCGGACGGGGCCTGCGGCGCGGGGACGGTCTCCTCCCGCACGCTCCCCCACTCCGGGGTCTCGATGTTGCGGAAGACGCTGGCCTGGGAGGCGTGCTTCATGACGTCGTCCCGGGTGACCTCGCCGTCGGCACCCGTGGGCGTCACGCTCGTGAGGTCGACGCCGAGGTCGCGGGCGAGCTTGCGGATCGGCGGCTTCGCGATCACGCCGACCGACGACCGCACGGGGCGCTCGGCCGGGCGCTTGCGTCGCGAGGTCGCGCCGCTTCCGGAGCCGTAGCCGACGAGCACCGACCCGCCGCCCTCCTCGGGCGCGGGCGCCTCCGCCGTCGCGACGGTGCCGGGGGCGACCGAACCGGTCCCCGAGCCGGCCGCAGGGTCGGTCACGAAGGTGATGATCGGGGTGCCGACCTCGACCGTCGCCCCCTCGTCGACGAGCAGCTCGCCGACCACGCCCGCGTGCGGGGAGGGCAGCTCGACGAGGGACTTCGCGGTCTCGATCTCGCAGATGACGTCGTTGATGGCGACCCGGTCGCCCGGGGCCACCTTCCACGCGACGATCTCGGCCTCGGTCAGCCCTTCGCCGACGTCCGGGAGGGGGAAGTTCTGCGTGCTCATGCGGAGTCCTTTCGTGGGCCGCGTTCACAACTCAGGAGACTCGAACCGGTGCGCGCCCCTGCGCCCGCGCTGGACGGGTGAAGGGGGCGGTTGTCCTGAGTTGTGAACATGGAACGTCGGTGTCAGTAGGCCAGGGAGCGGTCGACGGCTTCGAGGATGCGGTCGGCATCCGGCAGGTACGCGCCCTCGAGCTTCGCGGGCGGGAACGGGGTGTCGTAGCCGGAGACGCGCAGCACCGGAGCCTCGAGGGCGTAGAACGCGCGCTCCATGACGGTCGCGGCGATCTCGCTGCCGAGGCTCGTGAATCCCGGAGCCTCCTGCGCGTAGACCATGCGTCCGGTCTTGCGCACCGACCCGAGGATCGGCTCGTAGTCCACCGGCGACAGCGAGCGCACGTCAACGACCTCGCAGCTCGTGCCCTCGGCCTCGGCGAGCGCGGCGGCCTGGAGCAGCGTCGTCACCATGGCGCCGTGTCCGACGAGCGTGACGTCGGTTCCGGTCCGCACCACCCGCGAGGAGTGCAGCGGGACGGCGGAGGCGTCGAGCTCGACCTCGCCCTTCGGCCAGTACCGGCTCTTCGGCTCCAGGAAGATCACCGGGTCGTCCGAGGCGATGGCCTCCTGGATCATCCAGTAGGCGTCGTTCGCGGTGGACGGCGACACCACGCGCAGACCGGGGGTGTGCGTGAAGTAGGCCTCCGGGCTCTCCTGGTGGTGCTCGACCGCCCCGATGTGCCCGCCGTACGGAATGCGGATCACGACGGGCAGCCGCAGCGACCCCTCGTGCCGGTTGGTGAGCTTGGCGAGCTGGGTGGTGATCTGGTCGAACGCGGGGAAGACGAAGCCGTCGAACTGGATCTCGACGACGGGACGGAATCCGGCTATCGCGAGGCCGATCGCGGTGCCGACCAGGGCCGACTCCGCGAGCGGGGTGTCCAGCACGCGCTGCTCCCCGAAGTCGCGCTGCAGGTGCTCGGTGATGCGGAACACGCCGCCGAGCTTGCCGATGTCCTCGCCCATGAGGATGACCTTCGGGTCGTCCTCCATCGCCTTGCGCATACCGGCGTTCAGCGCCTTGCCCAGCGGCATGGTCTCCCGGGTCACTGGCCTTCTCCTTCGAACGACGCCTCGTAGCGGGCGCGCCAGGCTTTCTGCTCCTCGATCAGCGGATGCGGCTCGCTGTACACGTGGTCGAACATGAGGTCGGCGCGGGGCGGGCCGAGCTGCACGGTGCGGGCGCGGAGGTCTTCCGCGGCATCGGCGGCCTCGGCGTCGACCTCGGTGAAGAAGCTCTCCTCGGCGCCGCGGTTCTCCAGGAACGCGCGCATCCGGACGATCGGGTCCCGCCCGGCCCACGCGAGCTCCTCGTCGTCGCCGCGGTACTTCGTGGGATCGTCGCTGGTCGTGTGCGCACCGAGCCGGTAGGTCACGGCCTCGATGGCGCGGGGTCCGCCGCCGGCGCGCGCCTCGTCGAGGGCCACCCGGGACACCGCGTAGCTGGCGAGCACGTCGTTGCCGTCCACGCGGACGCTCGGGATGCCGTACCCGGCGCTGCGCTGCACGAGCGGCACGCGCGACTGCGTGGTGACGGGGACCGAGATCGCCCAGTGGTTGTTCTGCAGGAAGAACAGCGTCGGGGCCTGGTAGCTGGCCGCGAACACCATGGCCTCGTGCACGTCGCCCTGGCTGGAGGCGCCGTCGCCGTAGTAGACGACGACCGCCTCGTCGCGCTCAGGGTCGCCGGTGCCGGTGCGCCCGTCGAACGTGAGGCCCATCGCATAGCCGGCGGCGTGCAGCACCTGCGAGCCGAGGACGAGCGTGTAGAGCCGGGTATTGCCGTTCTTCGGGTCGGTCGGGTCCCAGCCGCCGTGGGAGACGCCGCGCATGAGCTTGATGATGTCCACCGGGTCCACGCCGCGGATCCGGGTGACCGCGTGCTCGCGGTACGAGGGGAAGATCGTGTCCTGTGCGCGGGCGGCCCGACCGGAGCCGACCTGCGCCGCCTCCTGTCCGCGGCTCGGCGGCCACAAGGCGAGCTGGCCCTGGCGCTGCAGGTTGGTGGCCTGGGTGTCGATCGCGCGGATGCCCACCATGTCGCGGTAGAACTGCGCGAGCTCGGCGTCGGGGATCGCCTCGATGAGCGGCAGGTACTGCTCCGCGGCGGGCGTCGGGGCGACCTTTCCGGTCTCGTCCAGAACGCGCACGAGGGGGGTCTCAGAGGTGCTCACGGTCCCCACGCTACCCGCGTCGGCATGCCGGGTCACGCATACCTAGGACGCCCTCGTATCTCCCCGGAACCCCGAGATTCCGCGGTTCGCAGGGCGGTGCCGCGCTCAGCGGAGGGTCGCCGCGACCTCGAGCACGCGGGCGACGGCCGCCTCCTCGCCGACGGAGATCCGGATGCCGTCGCCGGAGAACGGACGCACGATCAGGTCGGCGTCGACGAACGCCGCCGCGACCTCGTCGGTGCGCGCGCCGGTCGGCAGCCAGACGAAGTTGCCCTGGGCGTCCGGCACCTCCCAGCCCTGCGCTCGGAGCCCCTCGACGAGACGGGCGCGACGTTCGACGATCACGGCGACGCGCTCCAGGAGTTCGGCTTCGGCGTCGAGGCTCGCGATGGCGGCGTTCTCGGCCGCGGACGTGACCGACAGCGGGATGCCGGTCGTCCGTGCCGCGTCGAGCACCTTCTCGTGGCCGATCGCGTAGCCGACCCGGAGGCCCGCCAGACCATAGGCCTTGGAGAACGTGCGGAGGACGACCACGTTCGGGTGCGTCTCGAACACGCGCTCGGCCAGGCCGTCGACGGCATCGGGGGCGATGACGAACTCGGCGTAGGCCTCGTCGAGGATGATGAGCACGTCGGACGGCACACGGTCCACGAACGCCGCGAACTCGGCAGAGGTGACGACGGGTCCGGTCGGGTTGTTCGGGGTGCAGACGATGATCGCGCGCGTGCGGTCGGTCACGGCGTCGGCCATCGCGTCGAGGTCGTGGCGGGAGTCGGCCGTCAGCGGCACCTGCACCCCGGTCGCGCCCGCGACCAGCGGCAGGCTCGGGTACGCCTCGAATGACCGCCAGGCGTAGACGACCTCGTCGCCGACCGAGGCAGTGGCGAGGACGAGCTGATGCAGGATCGCGACACTGCCGGAGGCGACATGGACCTGCTCGGGCTCGACCCCGTAGCGGGCCCCGAGCCGCGCACGCAGGCGGCCGGCGGTGGCATCGGGATACCGGTTCATCGGCGTCGTGTGCTGCAGCGCGTCGAGGACCGAGGGCAGCGGGTCGAACGGATTCTCGTTGCTGGAGAGCTTGAAGGCCTCGGGACCGGCCTGCTTGCCCTGGCGGTACGGCGCGAGGGAGGCGATGGCGGGACGGATGCGGGGCAGGGTCGGCTCGGTCACGCGTCGAGTCTAGGACGTGCGGCCCGCCACCCTTTCGAGGCCGAGGGCCCGGTGATACCATTCTGGTATGGCTATGACGGTGCGACTCCCTGAGGAACTCGATGCACGGCTCGAAGACATCGCACGAGCCCGGCACGTCTCCAAGCACGCCGTGATCATCGAGGCGGCCACCCGGTTCGCGGACAGCGAGTCCAAGACCGATCGAGTTCTGGCGCTCGCGGACGAGGTGACCGAACGCTACGGCGACGCCATCACGCGCCTCGAAGACGCCTGATCGATGGCCACCGAGTACATCGAGCCCGAGCAGGCCCTCGCGCTGATCGCGAAGCTCGGCCTGCATGTGCGCGACGAGGGCCTGCTCTTCTCCGCTCTGGCGCGACCCGCCGCCGGCATGTTCGGCGTCGATGCGTATCCGACGTTCGCGGAGAAGGCGGCGGCCCTGATGAGCTCCGTCGCCCAGAATCACGCACTGTTCGACGGGAACAAGCGCACAGCGCTCTATCTCACCTTCATCTTCATCCGGCTGAACGGCTACGACATCACCTTCACGAACGACGAAGCCTTCGAGTTCGTCATCGATGTCGCGCAGAGCCGGATGGATCTCGGGGAGATCGCCCAGGTTCTCGCCGCCCACATCCGTCCGGTGGACGACCGCGGCTGACACCGCGGGCCCCTCGTGGGAGACTGAACGCATCATGCGCTTCATCATCCGGGTCGTCGTCAACGCGTTCGCCATCTGGGTCGTCACGCTCATCCCCGTGCTCCAGGTCACGGTGCGCGCCTTCCCGCCGGGCGAGACGCTCCAGCTCGTCCTGACGCTGCTCGCGGTCGGAGCCCTCTTCGCGCTGGTGAACACCATCATCGGCACGGTCGTGAAGATCGTCGCCTTCCCGCTGTACATCCTCACGTTCGGCCTCATCGGCTTCCTCATCAACGGCTTCCTGCTCTGGCTGACCGCCTGGATCACCAGCAGCTTCGGGTGGGGTCTGACGGTCGAGTCGTTCTGGTGGGGCGTTCTCGCCGCCCTGATCATCTCGATCATCAACGGCATCTTCGGCTTCATCCTGCGCCCGCAGAACAAGCGCTCCCGCCGCGACTGACCCGCCTGCGGACGGCGCGTGCGGCTCACGGATCGGGGAGCACACGCTCCGCGCGGTACTCGGTGCGTTCGACCGTGACGGCGCGGTCGAGGTCGGCCCAGTAGGCGTCGAGAGCCACCGCTCGCGGGTCGGCGGAGGCGTCCACCATCGCCGCGGTCTCGATGTAGTTCTCCAGCGAATGCGTCTCGAGCGCGAGGTCCTGGCGACCGGCATCCGGATCTCCCACCCGACTGGCGGTGAAGCTGTCGGCGGACCCCGTGCCCTCCCTCGCCCCTCCTGCGGCGAGCGCGGACACCGCGTCGTCGGTGTGCCGGAGCTGCACGAGCGTCTGGTCGGCGGGGAGCATCGGCTCGACCGGGCTCCCGGCGGTGATCTGGGTCGTCACCGTGAACGCGCTCTCCATCGACAGGTGCGCTGCGATCATGCCGCCCTGCGAGTGCGCGACGACGTCCACCCGATCCCCAGGTCTCGCACCCGTCGCGACCAGCGCGTCGAGGGTCGCCTGATACGACGCGGACCGGCCCCCGGTGTAGAGCTCGATGTTCGACTTCATGTCCCAGGCCTCGGGACCCCCGCCCTCGCGCAGCGACATCGAACGGCTGCCCGAGACGTAGACGACGTAGCGCGGAGATTCGCCCGGAACCGTGTACTTCTCGATCGCCAGCTGCGCGCCGCCGGCAGACGGCATACGGCGGAAGGCGCTCGCCAACCCGCTCGGCGCCCCGGCCGGACGGGAGCGCGAGGTGACCGATACCCGCACCGGATCCGCCGTCGCACCGAGCACCATCCCGGGCCGCACGCGCCCCAGCCCCGACGTCACGCCGACGACGGCGCCGCCCAGGAACATCGGCGGGAGCAGCCCTCCGGCGTCGAACTGATCGCCCAAGCCGCGGAAGCGTCGGTCGTCCGCTGTCCGTTCCTGCGCGTCGGCCAGCGCGGCCAGACGCTCGTCGGCGGCGAGGAGCAGCCGCAGGCGCCCCTCCACCGCAGCAGCCGCAGCCGTATCCGTCCGCGCCAGCGCCTCCGCCTGCGCCCGCAGCTCGACGACCTCGTACACCTCGGCCATGAGGTCGAGATCGGCGGCCGTCTCCTGGACACGCGCCGCGAGCGCCTCCAGCGCCGTCACTGCGGACCGCAGGGACCACGCCGCCGACGCCAGCGCTGTCCATGCTGCGGAGCCGAGCAGCGCCTCGACACGCCCCACCGCGTCCTGCACCTCCGCACACACCGGCACGACACCCCGCACCCGCGCCGCGAGCTCGCGGAGCTGCGCCGTGTCCACCGCGATCGCGCCGCCGTGGTCGATGTTGAGCCCGCTCATGCACCCGCGACCTCCCCGCGGCACGCCTGCAGCATCCGGCGCACCGTCGCCGTGTCGTCCGACAGCCGCCAGAGGGCCCACCGCAGCGCCTCGACGCCATCGGACTCCCAGGCGCACGCGTCACGCAGAGCCGTCAGCGTGGAAGCCAGATCGTCGAGCCCCGCGAGGGCGGCGTCCAACTCGGACAGCACCCGAGCCCGCAGCGCAGGATCGACACCGGGAGAGAGGGCGGTGAGGGCGAAGGACGACATGGACCCAGCCTCCCGCCCAGGCCGTGTCCGTTGCGGCCAGGGCCCCCTCGGACGGCCGCGACCAGTGGAGAGCCGGTTCTCCCCCAGGGCCGTGCAGGAGGGTCGAGCCGCACCACGATCCGATGCCCGCTGTGCAGGAACGGCATCGACCGGCAGAATGGATCCGTGACAGCCCGAGATCCCTTCCGCGTGATCTTCGTCTGCACCGGCAACATCTGCCGCTCCCCCATGGCGGAGGTCGTGTTCCGGGACCTCGCGGAGCGGCAGGGTCTCGGCGCCCAGATCGTCTCGCGCAGCGCGGGCACCGGGGACTGGCACCTCGGAGAGCGCGCCGACCACCGCACCATCGACGCCCTCGCCCGCCGCGGATACGACGGCTCGCTGCACCGCGCCCGCCAGTTCACCGCCGCCTCCTTCGCTGAGAACGACCTCGTCGTGGCCCTGGACCGCACGCATGAGCGCATCCTCCGCGAATGGGCCGGGGACGAGGATGAGGACGGCAAGGTGACCCTCCTCCTCGCTTTCGACCCCGACGCCTCGACGCATGACGTCCCCGACCCGTACTACGCGGGCCCGGAGATGTTCGATTCGGTGCTCGGTATGATCGAGACGGCGACTCGCGGCTTGTTCCGCCAGCTCGAACCCGCCCTGCGCCTGCCCCGCACGCCCCGAGCCTTCGGGGCCTGATCAGGAGGATTCCCCTGACTTTCCAGCCTTCGCTCCCGCCCCAGCCCCTCAGCCCCCTCGACGGCCGCTACCGCGCCGCCGTCACCGGGCTCGCGGACTTCCTCTCCGAGGCCGGACTCAACCGCGCCAGGGTCGAGGTGGAGGTGGAGTGGCTGATCGCCCTCACCGACCGTTCGCTGTTCGAGACGACTCCGCTGTCGGACGACGACAAGGAGCGCCTGCGCGCGCTGTACCGCGACTTCGGGCAGGCCGAGATCGACTGGCTCGCCGAGAAGGAGGCCGTCACGCAGCACGACGTGAAGGCCATCGAGTACCTCGTGCGCGACCGGCTCTCGACGCTCGGCCTCGACCACATCGCCGAGCTGACGCACTTCGCCTGCACGAGCGAGGACATCAACTCCGCGTCCTACGCCCTCACGGTCAAGCGCGCGGTCGAGGAGGTCTGGCTCCCGGCCCTCGACACCGTGATCGCGAAGCTGCGCGAACTCGCGGTCGAGCACGCCGACGCCGCCATGCTGTCCCGCACGCACGGCCAGCCCGCGACACCCTCGACCATGGGCAAGGAGCTCGCGGTCTTCGCCTGGCGCCTGGAGCGCGTGCGCAGCCAGATCGCCGGCTCCGAGTACCTCGCGAAGTTCTCCGGGGCGACCGGCACCTGGTCCGCCCACCTCGCAGCCGACCCCGATGCGGACTGGCCGACCATCGCCCGCGAGTACATCGAGGGTCTGGGTCTCGGGTTCAACCCGCTGACGACGCAGATCGAGTCGCACGACTGGCAGGTCGAGCTCTACGACCGCGTGCGTCACGCCGGCGGCATCCTGCACAACCTGGCCACCGACATCTGGACCTACATCTCGCTCGGCTACTTCGCGCAGATCCCGGTCGCCGGGGCCACCGGCTCCTCGACGATGCCGCACAAGATCAACCCGATCCGCTTCGAGAACGCCGAGGCCAACCTCGAGATCTCGGGCGCCCTGCTGGCGTCGCTCGGCCAGACACTCGTCACCAGCCGCCTGCAGCGCGACCTCACGGACTCCACCACACAGCGCAACATCGGCGTCGCGTTCGGGCACTCGCTGCTCGCTCTCGACAACCTGCGCCGCGGCCTGAACGCGATCTCGCTCTCGCGGGACGTGCTGCTCGCCGACCTCGATGTGAACTGGGAGGTGCTGGCCGAGGCGATCCAGACGGTGATCCGCGCCGAGGTCGTCGCCGGCCGGTCGAGCATCCAGGACCCGTATGCGCTGCTCAAGGAGCTCACGCGCGGTCACCGCGTCGGTGCCGCCGACCTCGCCGAGTTCGTGGAGGGCCTGGAGATCGGCGACGCGGCCAAGCAGCGCCTCCTCGCGCTGACCCCCGCGACCTACACCGGCATCGCGGAGCGCCTCGCCCGCTGAGAGCTAGGAGCCCGACTCCCCGGAGCGCTCCTCGACCCTGTCCTTCGGCATGAACGACGCCGCCAGGAGGGTGAGAACCGCGGTCACGGCGACCGCGACGAAAACCCACACCGACGCGTGGACGATCGTCGCGGGGTCGTCGGGTCCCGCACCCTGCGCGATGACCGCGTTCGAGATCGCCCCGAACACCGCCACACCCACGGCGCTTCCCGCTGACCGCGCGAACGCGTTCATCCCGGTCACCGCTCCGCGCTCTCCCCAGCCGACCGAGGCCTGTGCGGCGATGAGGGTCGGGGCCGCACTCCACCCGAGCCCGAAGCCGAGGAGGAACGCGATGCCGGCGACGACGAACGGGTTCGGCCAGGAGGCGACGGCGGCGAGCGCGACGGCCGCAACGGTCGTGATGCTCATGCCGATGAGAGTGGTACGACGGAAGCCGATGCGCAGGTACAGCCGTCCGGCGTTCGCGGCGGCGAGCGGCCAGCCGAGTGTCAGAGCGGCCACCGCCAGACCCGACAGCAGCGGGGCGATCCCCAGGGATCCCTCGAGGTAGGCCGGGGCGAAGCTCGTCACGCCGAGCATCAGGGCCCCGATGCCGAGCGAGACCAACGTGGTCGTGAGGATGAGCCGACGGGTCACGAGGCGCAGATCGACGATCGGCTCCGCCACCCGGCGCTCGACGAACCCGAAGGCGACCAGCGCGACCGCCCCGATCCCGAAACAGAGGGCGCTCGGCACGGACAGCCATGCCCAGGCGTTCCCACCCTCCAGCATGCCGAGGATGAGCGCCGTGAGTCCGATGGTGAGCAGCACCGCTCCGCCGTAGTCGATGCTGTGGCGCTGGGTCTGCTTCTGCTCCCTGTACGTGCGCAGCAACATCCATCCGGCGATCAGGCACAGGGGCACGTTGATCCAGAAGATCCAGCGCCAGGCGTCGAGCTGGGCGAAGATGCCGCCGAGTGCGGGGCCCACCACCGAGGAGACGGCCCAGACGCTGGCGACGTATCCCTGCACCTTGGCGCGCTCGGCCACCGTGTAGATGTCACCGACGATGGTCATCGACATCGGCGCGACGGCACCGGCACCGATGCCCTGGATGATGCGGAACACGATCAGCGCCGGCATGCTCCAGGCGAAGCCGCAGAGGACGGATCCGAGCAGGAAGAGGGCGATGCCGAGCAGGATGATCGGCTTGCGGCCCACGGTGTCGGCGAACCGCGAGTAGATCGGCACGCTCACGGCCTGCGCCAGCAGATACACGGAGAACAGCCACGGGAACTGCTGGTAGCTGCCGAGGTCGCGCACGATGCTCGGCACCGCGGTCGCCAGGATCGTGGCATCGATCGCGATGAGGCCGGTGGCGAGCATGAGCGCGCCGAGGATGGGTCCCCGCTCCGACCGGAGTCCGATGGAGGCGCGGTCGACGGAGGCAGTCACTCCAGAGACAAGCGGAACGACCTCACCGATATTCCGCCCGATCTCCGCGTCACGACGAGGCGGGGCGTCCCGGCTCGTCGGTGGTGCCGTCGCTCGCGCCCTCGTCTTCCGCGTCGTACAGCACGGGGCGGTCGACGGTCTTCGTGACGTCAGCGGGATCGACCGCGAGCATGAGCATCGCGAGGATCAGAAGGGTCGCGATGAAGGCGCCGCCGCCGACGACGAGGCTCAGCGCCACGGGGGTGAGGCCCTCGTAGGTGCCGTTCGCGATGGCGGTGTTCACGCGGAGGGTGAAGGCGCCGGTGGAGACGAGGGTGACCACCATGGCGAACACGCCGCAACCGAGCGCGATGCCGAGCAGGTGGAGGGGCCGCAGGATGTCCCGTCGGGTGGGCTTGTCGTCGCTCATCGCTCTCCTCCGTGCTCCACAGGAGCCGCATCGTTCTCGGGGGCGGCAGCGACGTCATCGGCGTCCGCGCGCTTCGGGGTGAGGCCGGCGATGCCGAGGAAGACGGCGACGATGGCCGCATACCCGCCGAACATCCCCACGCCGAGGATGATGCCGGACAGCTCGAACGTGCCCGCCTTCTCGATCGTGTACTCCTGGACGAAGCCCGACGGGATCAGCAGCAGGACGACCGCGAGGAGCACGCCCAGCGCGCCGACCGTGATCGCGTCGGTGGCGAGCGCTCCCCCGACGCGGCGGGCGCGGATGCCGGCGAGCAGCTCGAGGCCGCCGCTGAGCACGCCCCAGGTGATGAGCACGATGAAGAACATGTCGTCCGTGCGCCAGGCCGGCACGCCGCCGGCCATGCCGGCGATCGCACTCACGACCGCGAGGAGGATCGCCGACCAGCGCGACCCCGCCGGCAGGACGAGCCAGGCCGCGAGGATGTGCACGAGGGCGGTCACCAGCGCGAAACCGCTGAAGACGGCGAGACCGACCGCCGCGGAGTGATCCGAGGAGAAGGTGATCATCAGGGCCGCGACGGCGGCGAACAGCGCACGCAGCAATTGCACGTGGCGCATGGTGAACGCGCGAGCAGGGACAGACATGACGGCCAGATCCTCCGGGGTTTCCCCACCAGTCTACGCGGGGCCAGGAGCCGGAAGCGCCCGGGGATGCTCGTGAAGCCCGGCGGATCTCCCCAGATCGATTGCCGGGCTTCACGACATACGCAGCAAGGGGGGCATCACTGCGTCGGGCCACTGCCGCAGGGTCGGGCACCCTCCCCGCGACATCGCAGCCCCGTGACCCACTTGCTCACCTGGTCCCCTGAGGTGTGCGCGTGCGGTCGTATGCTCACTCTAGAGATGTGTTCTTCACATACCGGGTGGGGGCTGTGATGGGTTTTGGGGACGGCGAGAGAAGAGGGGCAACGCCGGACGCGTTCGCCGCGGCACTGCGAGATGCGATCAACGCGAGACCGGTGACGCTGTCGTGGTTGCAGCGGCAGCTCCGCGACCGGGGCAACCGCGTCTCCATGGCCACGCTGAGCTACTGGCGGTCCGGGGCCCGCCGCCCGGAAGGACCGCAGTCGCTCGCCGCTCTCGCCGACATCGAGGATCTGCTGTGCCTCGACAGCGGGGCGTTGAGCCGGCTCCTGCGCCCGCACCGCACGGGGCCGCTGGGCCCGCAGGGGTTCCCGCTGGAGCAGGTCGACATGGAGCGGGCGGTCCGTGAGGTCTACGCCGCCCTCGGCGCCACCTATCCGGACACGTCGCGGGAGCTCACCGTCCATTCGGTCACGGACGTGGACGCCGACGGCGAGGTGTCCTCGTGCCTCACCCGCAGCATCGTGCAGTCCACCACCGGGGTCATCACGGCCATCCCCGTCCTCGACCTCACCCCCGGGGTCCCCGGACCTCCGCCGCTCCTGACGGCCGTGGCGGGCGGACGGGTCACGGCCCGCTACTCCCATCCGAACGGCGAGGCGCACGGTGCGCTGATCGAGCTCGACGTGCCCCTCGCGGCCCCGGACACCGCGGTGGTCGAGTGGTCGGTGCAGTACCAGCCCGGCCACCCCTCGGATCGGGAGACCGGGCACGCCCTCTCCCGGCAGGCTCGGGAGCTGCTCGTGTGGACGCGCTTCCACCCCGATGCCGTCCCCGACTGGTGCGACGAACTCGTCGAGACCGCCGGGGGCACCGTCGTCACCGCGCTCCCCCGGCCTCGCGGCACGTCGGTGCATCAGGTGCGCCGGGCGTTCGGTCCCGGCGCCCTCGGCCTGCGCTGGGGGTACGGTCCTCGCGAGGGTGATCAGCCCGGCTGATCGCCCGTCGCGACCGGCCGGCCCGGCGTGTTCGACCACTGGCTCCAGGAGCCGGGGAAGACCTTCGCCGGGATGCCCACCTCTTGCAGGACCAGAGCCGTGTGCGCCGCCGTGATGCCCGATCCGCAGTAGGCCGCGACCGGCGTCTCCGCGGTGATCCCGATCTCGGCGAGCGTCGCCCGCACCGTGTCACGGTCTCGGATGCGCCCGGTCTCGTCGAGGTGC
The DNA here is from genome assembly GCF_900105335.1 of Microbacterium paraoxydans. NCBI lineage: Bacteria > Bacillati > Actinomycetota > Actinomycetes > Micrococcales > Microbacteriaceae > Microbacterium > Microbacterium paraoxydans. The sequence goes on from NZ_LT629770.1 coordinate 1,865,893, forward strand.
CGCGTGGTGGGGAGGTTCCGGGCACCGGGGATGTGTCCGGCGATCGGGTCGAGCGGCTCGGTCTCGCCGCGGTAGCGCTCCGGGGCGCGCACATCGAGCAGGACCCCGGTCTCCGGGAACGCCGCCGCCTCGTCGATCGAGAGGGCATCCTGGCCGGGATCCGCGAGGACGACGTCGCCGGTCTCCGGCACGACGTCGTCGGTCGCCAGGTCGTATCCGGCCGCGGTCCAGGCGCGCAGCCCGCCGTCGAGCACCCGGACGTCGACCCCGGCCTGCCGCAGTAGCCACCACGCCCGGGCCGCCGCAAGTCCCTTGGTGTCGTCGTAGGCCACGACGGTGTCGCCCTGCCGCACGCCCCAACGCCGGGCCGCCGCCTGCAGGGTCTCCGTCGACGGGAGCGGATGCCGACCCTCGGTGGGCGCTCCGGGCGTGGAGAGCTCCTGATCCAACGACGCGAACACCGCGCCAGGGATGTGACCCGAGCGGTAGTCGCCCGGGCCCGCCTCGGGACGATCGAGGCGCCAGCGCACGTCGACGACCCGGATCGGGGCGCCGTCGTCGAGGAGGTCGTGGAGTTCGGTCGCGGAGACGAAGTGGCTCATGGTGCGAGGCTACCGAGTGCGCGTCGCCGCGCTTCCGTCGCCGTCACGGACGGACATGGTCCTCGCGGCCCGGGAATAGCCACGCGTCCCCGGCGTTTCCCCTCACATGATTGAAACTTCAACGGTCGCCGCGGAGCGTACCCGCGTGCGGGTACCCCTGCGCTTCGCGGACGGCTTCACCACGACGGCCGACGTGGTGACCTTCGACGGCCTCGTGGACGGACGCGAGCACCTGCTGCTCGGCCTCGGCGACTGGCAGGCGGCTCTCGCCCGCTCCGCCGAAGGCGGGGACGCCCCTCTCGTCCGCCCGCACAGCGAGTGCCTCACGGGAGACGTGTTCGGCTCGGAGCGCTGCGACTGCGGACCGCAGCTGCGGGAGGCCGTGGAGCGGATCGCCGCGGAGGGCGGCTTCCTCCTGTACTTGCGGCAGGAAGGCCGCGGCATCGGGCTCTACGCCAAGCTCGACGCCTACGCCCTGCAGGACGCCGGTCTCGACACCTACGAGGCGAACGTGGCCCTCGGCCGCGGCGAGGACGAGCGGGACTACACCGTCGCGGCGCAGATGCTGCGAGCGCTGGGCGTGGACCGCATCCGCCTGCTCAGCAACAACCCCGACAAGGCCGCGCAGCTCGACAGGCTCGGAATCCATGTCACCGAACGGGTGCGCACCGAAGTGCACCTGTCGGAGGCGAACTCGCGCTACCTCCAGGCGAAGCGCGACCACACGGCGCACACGATCGACCTGACCGCGGCGTGACCTCCGAGGAGCACGACATGACCGAGACGCGGCACCCGCGGCGGCTCGACGACGACGAGCTCGCGACGTGGCTGCCGATCATCCGGTTCGTCCAGCTGCTGCCCCAGGTCCTCGACCGGGCACTGAAGGATGAGGTGGGCCTGAACCACGCCCGCTACGCGATCCTCGTGACCCTCGCCGGGCAGGGCGAGGACGCCGTCACCATGACCGAGCTCGCGCGCATCGCCGGACTCAGCCGATCGCGGCTGAGCCACGCCCTGGACTCCCTGGAGGAGCGCGGGTGGGTGGAGCGGACGTCGTGCTCCACGGACAAGCGCACGCTCTCCGCGACGCTGACCCCGGCGGGCCGGGAGATGCTCCGGGCGGCCGCGCCCGTCCACGTCGCCCAGATCCGCGAGCTCATCCTCGACCCGCTGTCCGCGGAGGATCGGCAGCGGCTGCAGGACATCCTGGGCGCGCTGCTTCCCGGCGTCACGGCGGCGCTGTGAGCTGCGTTCTGCTCTGAGCAGAACGTCTCGATCGCCGCACAGACGGCGGCATATCGTGAGGCATGGCCGACATCGTCCCGTTCCCCCGCGCCCCGCATCCCGTCCGTCCGCCGTCGAGCGGCCCCGAGCCGCTGTGGCGCGACCTGCTCGGGGATCAGCTCCGGCGGCGGCGCCATGACCGCGGGGAGACCCTCAGCGAGACCGCGGAGAAGGCCGGGGTCTCGCCCCAGTACCTCTCCGAGGTCGAGCGCGGTCGGAAAGAGCCGTCCAGCGAGATGATCGCCGCGATCGCCGGGGCCCTGGACGCCACCCTCGTGGAGCTCACGAGCGCGGTCGCCGAGGAGCTTCGTCAGGCCGCGCCCGCTGCGGCGGTGGTGACGGCCTCCCGCGGCGCCTTCGCCCTCGCCGCCTGACCCGTTCCACCTGCACGACCGGAGTCCGGGTGCACGACGGACCCCGGGAATCCGTCGTGCACCCGTCACCTCATCGTGCCTCCGGATCACGGGGACCGAGCACGGTGTCGATGAGGCCGTAGTCGAGGGCGGCGGCGGCGGTGAAGACCCGGTCCCGGTCGGTGTCGGCGCGGAGCTCCGCGAGGGAGCGGCCGGTGTGCCGACCCAGGATCGTCTCCATGTCCGCGCGCACCCGCACGACCTCGTCGGCCGCGAGGATGAGGTCCGGGATGGCTCCGCGCGACTGACCGGCCGGCTGATGCAGCACGATGCGCGCGTGGGCGAGGGCCGCCCGCTCCCCCGGCGCTCCCGCCGCGACGAGCAGGGCCGCCGGACCGATGGCCTGCCCGACGCAGGTCGTCGCGATCCGCGGACGGATGTGCTGCATGGTGTCGTAGATCGCCAGCGCGGCACCGGGGTCGCCGCCCTCGCTGTTGATGTAGAACTGCACACCGGTCTCCGGGCTGTCCGCGTCGAGGTGCAGGAGCTGCGCGATGAGGGCGTTGGCCACCCCCGCGTCGATGCCGGTGCCGAGGTAGATGACGCGTTCGGCGAGCAGATGCGAGTACACGTCCATGACCCTCTCGCCCCGCGGATGCTGGGCGATGACGTTCGGGATCGTGTAGCCGCTCATGCGTCCGCCCCCAATCCCACGCGCGCACGACGACGCGGCATGATCTCCGCCGTCGACTGCACGATCTCGTCGACGAACCCGTACTCCTGCGCCTCGGCCGCGGTGTACCAGCGGTCGTGGAGGGAGTCCTCGAAGATCCGGGCGAGGGGCTGACCGGTGTCGTCGGCGATGAGGCCGAGGACGGTGTCGCGCATGTGCCGGAGGTCGTCGGCCTGCGCCTCGATCTCGACCGCCGATCCGCCGATCCCCGCCGAGCCCTGGTGCATGAGGATCCTCGCGTGCGGGAGAGCGCGCCGCTTGCCCTTCGTCCCCGCGGAGAGCAGGAACTGCCCGGCGCTGCAGGCGAGGCCGAGGGCGAGGGTGGAGACGTCGTTCGGGATGAGGTGCATGAGGTCGCGGATCGCCAGCATCGATGGCACGGACCCGCCCGGCGAGTGGATCCAGAGGGCGATGTCGGCCGCCGGATCCTCGGCGGAGAGGCCGAGGATCTGCGTCATCAGGAGGGTGCCGTTGTCGTCGTCGAGGGCGCCGTCGAGGACGAGCACCCGCTCGTGGAACAGGGCGCGCCGGGCCTCGGGGCCGAATTGCGGGAGGGGCTTGTATTCGCTCATGTCCCCAGCATCCGGCTCCTCCTGCGGCCGCGGAACCGAATCCGCCCGGAGCAGATCCGCTCTGGGCGGCGGCGTGTGCACCCGCCGGAAAACGCGACGTAACACCGCCGACGCACGACCCGCCTAGCCTCGGGGCATGGCGAAACAGAAAGCACCCGCATGGCAGTCCGAGGACGGCCTGAACTTCCGCACCCGCAAATGGGTGCGCCCGGAAGACCTCAACGCGAACGGCACGCTGTTCGGCGGAAGCCTGCTGAAGTGGATCGACGAGGAGGCCGCGATCTACGCGATCGTGCAGCTCGGCAACTACCGCGTCGTCACCCGGCACATCTCCGCCATCACGTTCGAGGCGTCGGCGGTGCAGGGCGACCTCATCGAGATCGGGCTGCAGGCCACCCGATTCGGCACCACCTCGCTCACCATGCGGGCCGTCGCGCGCAACATGATCACCCGCAAGCGCATCCTCACCATCGACGAGATCGTGTTCGTCAGCATCGGCGAGGACGGCCTGCCCACCCCGCACGGCTACGACGAGATCACCTACGATCGCGACCGCATGCCCACCGAGCGTATCGCCACCGGCACGATCCCCCTCCCGAAGCGCTGACGCTCATTCGCTGACCCACCCCCTTGAGGTCGACCCACCCCCGAAAGTGCGTCACTTACGGGGGTGGGTCGCGCGGAAAGGGGTGGGTCGACGGTCAGGCGAGGGCGAGGACCGCGCGCCGGTGGGTGACGCGGTGGCCGATCCAGAAGCCGATCGCGATCAGGCCGACGAGACCGATCCCGAGGATCCACGGGAGCAGGGAAGGCGCGGCGCCCGCGGTGGCCGTCGCGAGCGTGCCGGAGCCGTCGGCGATGCGCCCGTTGCCGGCCGCGAGGTCCGCGGCGCCCGCGTCGAGCTTCGCGCTTCCGGCCGCGAGGGTGCCGGAGCCCTCGGCGACTGCGTCGGCGCCGGTGCGGAGTTCGGTCATCCCGGACCGGAGGTCGCCGGCACCCGACTGCAGCGCGCTGACGCCCGTGGCCAGAGACCCGGCGCCCTCGTCGAGCCGCGCCGCGCCGGCGCTCAGCTCCGCGGTTCCGGTGTACAGCGACGATGCTCCGGTCGAGAGGGTCTGCAGCCCGGACGAGAGATCTGCCGCGCCTGCCGCGAGACGGGAGGTGCCGTCCTGCAGCGTCTGCGCTCCGGCCACGAGGGCGGGAGCGCCCTTCGGGGAGACCAGCACCACGGTCCCCGGCCACCCCTTCGAGGGGTCGCCGTTGATGAGCGCACCGACGCCGGCCGTGACACGAGCGGAGCCGTCGGCGGCGCCGATAAGTCCCTGTGCGAGGCCCGGAGCAGCCGCGGCGGGAGCGGCCAGCGCGCCGACCTGCTTCTCGACGCCGGCGGCGAGCGCCGCGAGCTGCTGGAGCTGCACATCGGCGGGGTTCGCAGCGAGGAGACCCTGCAGACCGGCGGCGAGAGTCCGCGCGTTGCCGGGAGCGCTCGTGGCGACGCCCGTCAGCAGCGTCTGCGTGTCCGGGTGAGCGAGTTTCTGCACGTCGGCACTCACTCCGGCGCGCAGGGTGGTGCTGAGGGTCGTCGCGCCCTCGAGCACGCCGTTCGCGTACCGGTGCGCGCCGTCGACACCGGCGGCGAGAGTGGTCACGCCGTCGACGAGCTGCCGGGCTCCGGCGTCCGCCGCCGCCATCTTCGACGCGAGCTCCTGCGATCCGGCGAGCGCCGTCTGCGCTCCGCCGCTCACCCGTCCCGCACCGTCGAGAGCGGTGGCGGCTCCTGCGGCGAGGGTACCCGCGCCCTCGGCGAGCGTCGTGGCACCTGCGGCGGCGGTCGTCGCGCCGTCACTGAGCTTCACCGATCCCTGCTGCGCCGTCGCGGTGCCTGCCGCGAGATCCTGCGTGCCCGCGGCCAGCTCGTCGGCTCCCGCGGCGAGGTCGGCTGCTCCTGCGGCGAGGTCCGAGGATCCCCCCTGCGCGGTGGTCGTGCCGTCCGCGAGTTCCGAGGCGCCCGCGGACACCTTGCTCATCGTGGCGAAGAACAGCAGCACCATCGCCGCCAGCAGAAGGCTGAGGACGATCACGGCGATGCGCATGCCGAGGCCGTGCGCGTGGGTCTTTTCACTCGTCATTGAGGACTCCCGAGGTCAGTGGCGTCGTTGCCACCCGCGACTGTAGGCCCGCCCTCTCCCCGACCCCCCGGTTTTGCCGTCAGATACCAAGTCCCACCTCTGCCGGGACTCAGTTTCTTGTCGTCCTCGCACAATCGCCGACCCAGCCCCTTATGTACGAGCCACCCCCATATGTGACGCACTTTCCGGGGTGGGAGGCACGGAAAGGGGTGGGTCGGCGAGAGCGGCGAAGGCGTGCGCGAGGTCGGCGAGGAGATCGTCGAGGTTCTCAAGGCCGATGGACAGACGCAGGACGTCGGCGGCGGGACGCGCCTCCGCGGGGACCGGGCGGTGCGTGAGCGCGGCGGGGTGCTGGATGAGGGAGTCCACACCCCCGAGCGACACGGCGTGCGTGAAGAGGCGGGTCCCCCCGGCCACCGCCGCCGCCGCTGCATAGCCGCCGCGCAGCCGCAACGCGATCATCGCCCCCGGCCCGCGGAGCTGCCGTTCCAGGATGCCGCGCGGATCCCCGTCGAGCCCGGGATAGAAGACCTCGGCGACCTCGGGCCGATCGACCAGCCACTGCACGATGCGACGAGCACTCTCCTGCTGGTGCCGCACGCGGACCGGCAGGGTCGTGAGACCGCGGTGCAGCAGGTACGCGCCGAGCGGGTGCAGGAGCCCCCCGGTCACCGCACGCACGCGACGCAGCGCCTCCGCGGTCGTCTCGTCACAGGCGACGACGCCGGCGATGACATCACCGTGGCCGCCGAGGTATTTGGTGGCGCTGTGCAGCGACATCGCCGCGCCGTGGTCGATCGGGTTCTGCAGCACGGGGGTCGCGAACGTGTTGTCGACCACGACCGGCACGCTCCCCGCCTGCCGCACGACCTCGGCGATGTCCGCGACCTCGAGGGTCGGGTTCGCCGGCGTCTCCACGACGACGAGTCCGGTGTCGGCGCGCAGGGCGGCGGAGACCTCGTCGGGACGGCAGTACGTCGTCTCCACGCCGAGCAGACCGGACCCGAGCAGGTGGTCGGTCCCTCCGTAGAGCGGACGCACCGCGACGACGTGCCGCGCTCCCGTGGCACCCGTGTGCGCGAGGATCACGGCGGTCATGGCCGCCATCCCGGAGCCGAAGGCGACGGCGGCCTCGGCGTGCTCCAGCTCGGCGAGCGCATCCTCGAAGCGCGCGACCGTCGGATTCCAGAGGCGGGCGTAGACCATGCTGCCGTCCTGCGGCGGGCGGCCCCCGGTGGCCATCGCCTCGTAGGAGTCACCGCCACGCTCGACGTCGGGCAGCGGATTCGTCGTGGAGAGGTCGATCGGCAGGGCGTGGACCCCGAGCGCCTCGAGGTCGGCACGGCCGCTGTGGACGGCCACGGTGTCGGGATGCAGCGGTGCGGTCATCCCTCCACGCTGGCCGAATCGCGGGGTTCTCGCTGGTCTTTGACAGAACAACTCACTGAATCCGGGATCCTCGCTATTCTGTGCAACATCCGGCCGCACCGAGGAGGGCACATTGGCGAAAGCGCAACTCGACGAGATCGACCTGGAGCTGCTCGCCGCCCTGAGCCGCGATGCGGCCGTCACCAACAAGGCTCTGGCCCACCGCCTCGGACTCGCGGAATCCACCTGCGCCCACCGGATCCGCGGCCTGCGCGAGCGCGGAGTCATCCGCGACACGCGCGTCCGCCTCGACGGCTCCGCTCTCGGCTACCCCCTGCAGGCGATCATCAAGGTCCGCCTCGCGCATCACACCGGGCCCAAGGTCACGGCGCTCTTCGACGCGCTCGTCGCGATCCCCCGGGTGCTTCAGGTGTTCCACGTCGCCGGCGTCGACGACTTCCTCGTGCACGTGGCCGTGCAGGACGCGACCGCTCTCCGCGACATCGTGCTCGAGCACATCACCGTCCACCCCGTCGTCCGCGGCACCGAGACCCAGCTCGTGTTCGAGCTCCGCGACGGCACGGGTTTCCTCCCCCGCTGAACGAGGGGGCAGGATGGAGGGACGCCGTTGCAAAGGAGCACCATGAGCCGTCGTGCCACCCCCGCCACCGAAGCGATCCGCGGGATGAGGGACCTCCTCTTCACGCACGCCACGGACTACGACGCCGCACGCCGCGAGTTCGCCTGGCCCGACCTGACCGCCTTCAATTTCGCGCTCGAGTGGTTCGACGTCATCGCCGGAGAGAACCCCGACCGTCCGGCCGTGCAGATCGTCGAGGCCGACCTCAGCCTCCGGTCCTGGACGTACGGCGAGCTCTCCGCCCGCTCCGACCAGGTCGCCGCCTGGTTGCGCAGCCTCGGCATCGACCGCGGCGACCACGTGATCGTCATGCTCAACAACACGATCGAGCTGTGGGAGGTGATGCTCGCGATCACGAAGCTGGGCGCGGTGTCGATCCCGACCTCGACGCTGCTGTCGGCCTCCGACCTCGCGTACCGCATCGAGCACGGCCGCGCCGGCGCCGTCGTCACCCTCGGCGCCCTGGCCGACCGCCTCGAGGGGATCGACCCCGACGTCCTGCGCATCGGGGTCGGCGCGTCGCTGCCTGCCGACTGGAAGCGGTTCGCGGATGCGGCCGCGACCACGGAGGAGTTCGTCCCGGACGGCCCGACGCCCGCCGGCGACACGGCCCTGCTGTACTTCACGTCCGGCACGACGAACCGCCCGAAGCTCGTGCAGCACACCCACGTCTCCTACCCGGTCGGCCACCTCTCCACGATGTGGTGGCTCGGCGTGCGCCCGGACGACGTGCACCTCAACATCTCCTCCCCCGGGTGGGCCAAGCACGCCTGGTCGAGCTTCTACTCCCCCTTCCTGGCCGAGGCGACGGTGTTCGTCTACAACTACGACCGCTTCGACGCGAACACGCTCATGGAGGTCATGGACACCCACCACGTCTCGACGTTCTGCGCCCCGCCCACGGTCTGGCGCATGCTCCTCCAGGCCGACCTCTCCCGACTCGCGCACCCTCCGCGCGAGCTCGTCGGCGCCGGCGAGCCGCTGAACCCCGAGGTCATCGACCGGGTGCGCGAGGCGTGGGGCGGCACGATCCGCGACGGCTTCGGCCAGACCGAGATGACCGCCTGCATCGGCAACTCCCCCGGGCAGACCGTCAAGGTCGGCTCGATGGGCCGTCCGCTGCCCGGCTACCCGGTCGTGCTGCTCGACCCGTCGACGGGCGAGGTCGTGGAGGACGAGGGCGAGATCGCGCTCGACCTCGCACAGCCGCCGCTCGGCCTCATGGCGGGGTACTACGACGATCCGGAGAAGACCGCGGAGTCGCGGGCCGGGGGCTTCCACCACACCGGGGACATCGCCGTGCGCGACGCCGACGGCTACCTCACCTACATCGGACGCTCCGACGACGTGTTCAAGGCCTCCGACTACAAGATCTCACCGTTCGAGCTCGAGTCCGTGCTGCTGGAGCACGACCTCGTGGTCGAAGCGGCCGTCATCCCCAGCCCCGACCCCACGCGCCTCGCGGTGCCGAAGGCCTACGTGTGCCTGACGCCGGACGCGGGCGCGGACGAGGCCGCCGCCGCGCGCGCCGTGTTCGGCTACGCGCACGAACGGCTGTCCTCGCACCTGTGGGTGCGGATCATCGAGTTCGTGCCGGAGCTGCCGAAGACCATCTCCGGGAAGATCCGCCGCGTCGAGCTGCGGGCACGCGAGAGCGCCCGCGTGGCCGCGGGCGACGAGGCGCGGCAGCACCGCGACCGCGACTACCGCTGAATGCTAGGAGACGACGGCGACCGGCGCCGTGGGCGTCGCGGTCGAGCCGGTCTTGAGCGTGGCCGTCGTCGTGGTCGCCGGCGCCGGCTTCACGCGTGCGGCCCGGCGTCGCGACTCGAAGCCGCCGGCCGTGAGCATCGCACGCACGATCCCGCCGATCACGAGCATGCCCACGAGCGACGCGCCCGCCGCGATCAGCGGAAGCCACTGATTCGCGAAGCTCGCGGTGAAGCTCATCAGCGCGCACACGATCCACAGCCCGACCGCGCCGCCCGCGAGCCCCCCGGCTCCGCGGATGATCGCGATCGCGGCCACGATCGCGCAGACCGCGGCGAGCGCCGCACCCACGTATCCGATCGGTACCAGAATGGCGGCCAGGTCTCTGGCCACTCCCAATGTCGTCATGACGACCCCCCGTCCGGCGGAACCCCTCCGCACCTTCGACATTAGAAGTGTCTCTCCGGAAGGCCATCCGTCTCAAGTCCGATCCGGGTCATCCTTCCGGTGGATATCGCGGATCAGCGCCGGACCGGCCACCGCAGCCGGCGGGGCGGCACGACGCGGACCGGGCGGGTGACGACCGCGTCCACCACCATCGAGCCGTCGGTGGGGCCGACGATCGCGATCGCGGAGGTCTCGGTGGCCTCGGCCGGCGCCACGGGCTGCGTCGCCAGCGCGCGATGCGCCTTGACGTAGGCCGGCACGAGGAGCACGATCGCGCCCACCCAGGCGAGCGGGTTGCTGAGGGCCACGCCGTCGAAACCGATCATCGCCCCGAGGACGACGGCGGCGACGACGCGCATCACGAGCTCGATCACGCCGGTGACCGTCGGGACCAGCGTGTGGCCGAGTCCCTGCAGCGCGCCGCGGAGCACGAAGAGCATGCCGAGCGCCCAGTAGCCGCAGCCGTTGATGATGAGCATGCGGTGCGCCATGTCGACGACATCGTCCGAGCCGTCCCCGACGAACAGCCGGACCATCGGCGCGCCGAACGCGATGAGCAGCCCGCCGAGGACGATCGCCGCCGCGACCGCCATCCAGGCGGCCTCGACCACACCGCGCCGGATACGGTCGGGGCGACGACCACCGTGGTTCTGCGCCGCGTACATCGACACGGCGAGCCCGAGCGAGGAGAGCAGGGCGACCGCCAGGCTGTCCACGCGGGACGCCGTCGTGTAGGCCGCGACCGCGTCGGCGCCGAGAGTGTTGAGGGCGACCTGCACCGTGAGGGTCCCGATCGCGATGATCGAGGCCTGGAAGCCCATGGGGAGACCGAGGCGCAGGTGGTCGGCGATGTCGGTCCGGGAGATGCGCCAGTCCGAGCGACGCAGGTGCAGCATGGGCAGCCGCCGGCGCACGAATTCCAGGCAGAGGATCACCGAGACGGCCTGTGCGACCACGGTGGCGAGCGCGGCACCCGCGACGCCCCACTCCAGCGGACCGACCATGAGCACCACGAGGCCGACGTTGAGCGCGCAGGAGACCGTGAGGAACACCAGCGGGGTCTTCGAGTCGCCGATGGCGCGGATGATGGCGGAGAGGTAGTTGAAGAACATCGTCGCGCCCGCGCCGAGGAAGCTGATCTGCGTGAACACCGTCGCCTCGGCCATGAGCTCGGGCGGCGTCTGCAGCAGCGCGAGGATCGGCCCGGCGATGAGCGGCGCGACCACCGTGAGGACCACGCTCGTGATGCCGCTGAGGAGCACACCCGTGGCGACCGAGCGGCGCACGGCGGCGTCGTCGCGCGCACCGAAGGCCTGGGCGATGGGGATGGCGAAGCCGCTCGTCAGACCCCAGGCGAAGCCGAGGAGCAGGAAGAGCAGGCTGCCCGTCGCGCCGACGGCGGCGAGGGACTGGACGCCGAGGTGGCGTCCGACGACGATCGCGTCGGCGAACTGGTAGAGCTGCTGCACGACGTTGCCGAGCAGGAGCGGGATCGAGAAGGCGAGGATGACGCGCCACGGACGGCCCGTGGTGAGGGTGGTGGCCATGAAGGAAGGGGCTCGCAGGGAAAGAGGGGATGGATCGGGGGTGCGCCCAGTTTATCGAATCGTTTCGGGCGAACGGAACACCCCGGACCGGATCGCCGCCGCCGGGGCGTCGATTTCGGACGAGTGGGCCCCGGTGGTTACTCTGCATCAGTCGAGGACGACCGGAGGAGATGAGCGTGACGAAGCAAGACACGGGGGCCATCCGCCAGGGGCAGACCGGAGCCGGAGGCGAGGAGCACCTGCGGCGCGCGCTCAGCAACCGGCACATCCAGCTCCTCGCGATCGGCGGGGCGATCGGCACGGGCCTGTTCATGGGCAGCGGCAAGACGATCTCGGTCGCCGGCCCCTCCGTGATCTTCGTCTACATGATCATCGGGTTCATGCTGTTCTTCGTCATGCGGGCGATGGGCGAGCTGCTGCTGTCGAACCTCAAGTACAAGTCGTTCAGCGACTTCGCGAGCGACCTGCTCGGCCCGTGGGCGGGCTTCTTCACCGGCTGGACGTACTGGTTCTGCTGGGTGGTCACGGGCGTGGCCGACGTGATCGCGATCGCCGGGTACACCGATGCGCTCATTCCCGGCATCCCGCTGTGGATCCCCGGCCTCCTCGTGGTCGTGATCCTCCTGGCGCTCAACCTGCCCACCGTCGCGGCGTTCGGCGAGATGGAGTTCTGGTTCGCGCTCATCAAGATCGTCGCGATCGTCGCCCTCATCGTGACCGGCCTGGTGATGATCTTCACCGGGTTCTCCCACGACGCCGGCACCGCGAGCTTCTCGAACCTGTGGGAGCACGGCGGCATGTTCCCGCACGGCTTCCTCGGATTCGTCGCCGGCTTCCAGATCGCGGTATTCGCGTTCGTCGGCATCGAGCTCGTCGGCACGGCCGCCGCGGAGACCAAGGACCCGAAGCGCAACCTCCCGAAGGCCATCAACGCCATCCCGATCCGGGTCCTCCTGTTCTACGTGGGCGCGCTCATCATCCTCATGTCCGTCACGCCGTGGACCGAGTACGTCGCCGGCGAGAGCCCCTTCATCGCGATGTTCGCCCTCGCCGGGCTCGGCATCGCCGCCACCGTCGTCAACCTCGTGGTGCTGACCTCGGCGATGTCCAGCGCGAACTCCGGCATCTACTCCACCTCGCGCATGGTCTTCGGGCTGGCACAGGACGGCGACGCCCCCCGGTTCTTCGGCCGGCTCTCGAAGCGCCGCGTGCCGCAGAACGCGCTGTTCCTGTCCTGCATCCTGCTGCTGTCCGGCGTCGTGCTGCTCTACGCGGGCAAGGACATCGGCACGGCGTTCGAGATGGTCACCACGGTGTCGGCCGTGTGCTTCATGTTCGTGTGGACGATCTTCCTCTGCAGCTACCTCGTGTACCGGCGCCGTCGTCCGGAGAAGGCGGCGACCTCGGCGTTCAAGATGCCGGGCGGCGTGTTCATGGTGTTCGTGGTGCTCGCGTTCTTCCTGTTCATCCTCTGGGCGCTGACCACCCAGCCGGACACCCTGATCGCCCTGCTCGTGACACCGATCTGGTTCGCGATCCTCGTCGTCGCCTGGCTGTTCGTGCGGAGGTCGCCGCACCACCTGGAGCGCCACGCCGCCCACATCGCCTACCTGCGCGACGACACGATCCCGGCCGACTGAGGCGTCAGGCCACCGACTCGAGGGTCGCGGGCTGGGGGGCCGCGACCTTCGGGGCGAACACACGGGGGCGGAGCGCGAGGAACAGCAGCACCATGCCGGCGGCGAGCAGCATGTGCCCCACGCCCGCGATGCCGGCGATCATCTTCGTCGACTCCTGGCCGAGCACCGTGAGGCAGCCGTGCCAGACGAGCATCGCCGAGGTCAGCACGAGCCCGGCGGTGTAGGTCCAGAAGAACCAGCCGAACAGGCGGCTCTCGGAGAGCGCGAACGCCTTCTCCACGAGCATCACCACGAGGAAGACGACGAAGCCCAGTACGAGCAGATGCGTGTGCACGAGTCCGAGCTGCGTCGGCGCCCCCTCGGGGAAGCCGTTGATCTTGGTGAACTCGCGGTAGAAGAGTCCGGAGGCGACGCCCACCAGCATGGAGGCGAACGCGGCGGTGAAGAGCCTGCGCATGGGAGTCCTTTCTGTCTGCCTCCAGCCTCGCCGTGGGGCCGTCGCTGCGGATCCATCGAACGGTTGAGACCGCGGGCGTCAGAGCAGTCCGGACTCCCTGGCGATCGCGACCGCCTTCGCGCGACTGTCGGCCCCGAGCTTCTCGAAGACGTGCACGAGGTGGGTCTTCACCGTCGCCTCCGTGACGAACAGCGCCTTCGCGATCTCCCGGTTCGAGGCGCCGGTGTCGAGCAGCCGCAGCACGTCGAGCTCGCGGCCCGTGAGCTGCACCCGCGGGGCGCGGAGGGCGCGGCCGACGCGCGCCGTGAGCTCCGGCGTCAGCGCCTGCCCGCCCGATGCGGCCTGTCGCACGGCCCGGACGATGTCCTCCGGGGCGATGTCCTTGAGCAGATACCCCGCCGCCCCGGCCTCGATCGCGCCGAGGATCTGGGCGTCGCGGTCGAACGTCGTGAGGATGAGCACCGCCGGCGCCGGGTCGAGCGCCCGGAGCGCCGCCGTCGTCTGCACACCGTCCATGCCCACCCCCAGCCGCAGATCGCAGAGGACGACGTCGGGACGCAGGTGCCGGGCGAGCACGACCGCCTCCTCCCCCGACGCGGCCTCGCCCACGACCTCGGCGTCGTCGCGGCGGTCGAACAGCGAGCGCACGCCCGCGCGCACGATGGGGTGGTCGTCGACGAGCAGGATCCGCACGGGGGTCACGACCGGCCTCCCAGGGGCAGGTGGGCGGACAGCGCGGTGCCGTCGCCGGGGGCGCTCTCCACGTCGAGACCGCCGCCGAGCTCGCGCAGTCGGGCGCGCATCGCCCGCAGGCCGTAGCCGCCGCCGGGCCCCGCCGAGTCCAGCCGCGACGGGTCGAACCCGCGACCGTCGTCGACCACGTCCAGCCGCACGGCGTCGCCGGCGTCCGCGAGGGTCACCACCACCCGGGTCGCGGCGGCATGGCTGCGCACGTTGGCGAGCGCGGACTGCGCCGTCCGCAGCAGGGCGACCTCCGCGTCGAGGCCGAGTGCGGGCAGATCCTCGTCGGCATGGAGGGTGGCCGCGATCCCGGTCTCGGCGGTCAGGCGCTCGAGCATCCGGGCGAGGGCGTCGCTCAGCGCGGAGCCGTCCAGCTCGGCGGGCATGAGGTCGTCGACGATGCGTCGGGCGTCGGCGAGCCCTTCCGCGGCGAGGGCCCCGATCTGCCCGAGCACCCGCTCCCGGCCGTCCTCGTGCTCGGCGGCCGACCGCGCCAGCAGGACGATGGACGACAGACTCTGGGCGACCGTGTCGTGGATGTCGCGCGACACCCTCGTGCGCTCGGCGGCGGCGCCGGACTCCCGCTGGGTCCGTGCGAGCTCGTCCTGGAGCGCCGCCATCTCCTGCTGCGTCGCGACGAGGGACGCGATGAGTCGCCGCCGCTCCCGCCCGTCGCGGACGAGCTCCAGGTAGCCGCGGGAGATCCCGAGGGCGAAGATGCCGCCCACCAGCGGCCCGATGACGTTCGCGTAGGTGGTCGTCCCGGTGTGCAGCAGCGGCGCGACGATGACGACGGCGAGGATGAGGATGCTGAGCAGCACAGCCCATCGCAGTCGCAGCAGGAAGCCGGCGAGCAGCCACAGCGAGAACGCCAGCCAGACGAACTCCGGCGACAGCGCCACCGCCCCCAGCCAGATGGCCGTGAGCCCCAGCAGCCAGCCGGCGGCGAGCGCCCGGTCGTCCGTGCGGGAGGAGAGCAGGAGTCCGCCGCCGTACCAGCCGAGGAAGGCGAGGGCGGTCGCGAGCAGCCACGGCACCGGGACCCCGTCGGCGAGGGAGCGGACGACGCCGACGACGGTGAGCACGACCGTGATGACGGCCTGGCCGATACGGAGCGACGTGACCAGGCGCCCCCAGGAGCGCGTGCGTCCCGTCCGCCCTCCCGGGTGGTCGGTCTCGGCGGTGTCTCCGGTCGGCATGCTGACATTCTCGTCCGCCGGGCCGATGTGCGCCTCCATCGTTCGGTCGACCCGGTTCGAATCGCCCGATTGGCGGCATCCGGCCCGGATTTGGAACCAATCAGGCGATTCGAACGGAGGTATCGTGGGGCCGATGTCGACACCGCACCCGTTCCCGGCGACGATCGCGGCGGCCGTCGACCACGAGCTCGTGATCCGGAAGTCGCGCTTCCTCACCCATGTCGCACCGGTGTCGTCGGTGGCCGAGGCCGAAGCCGTCATCGCGACGGTCCGGAAGCGCGCCTGGGACGCGAACCACAACTGCACCGCGATGGTGACCGGGCTGCACGGGGATCAGGCGCGCTCCTCGGACGACGGCGAGCCCTCCGGAACGGCCGGGGTCCCGATGCTCGAGGTCCTCCGGCGCCGCGACCTCACGGATGTCGTCGCGGTGGTGACCCGCTACTTCGGCGGGGTGAAGCTCGGGGCGGGCGGCCTCATCCGCGCCTACTCCACCGCGGTGTCCGAGACGCTCGACCGCGCCGCCCTCGTCCGTCGCGCGGCGCTCACCCAGGCGACCGTCGAGGTCCCGCACGCCGAGGCCGGCCGCTACGACAACCTGCTCCGCGACTGGGCGGCCTCCCACGGGGCCACGCTCGGCACGCCGACCTACGGGGCCTCCGCACAGCTGGAGCTGTGGGTGCC
This sequence comes from Microbacterium paraoxydans, assembly GCF_900105335.1. Taxonomy (NCBI): domain Bacteria; kingdom Bacillati; phylum Actinomycetota; class Actinomycetes; order Micrococcales; family Microbacteriaceae; genus Microbacterium; species Microbacterium paraoxydans. The sequence goes on from NZ_LT629770.1 coordinate 1,881,999, forward strand.
CGCCGCCGCGCTTCCGCGCCTGACCGCCGACCTCGCCGCCGCGTCCGGGGGCGCCGTGGCCCCGGTCGCCGGGATCGAGCGGATCGTCGACGTCGCGGACTGAGACCTCCCGGCGGTCGCACACCGTCCGACGGATATCCTGGACGCCGCGGTCGCGGAAGGAGAGCGATGTTCGACAGTCCGCTCTCGGCCTCGCCGTACGAGATCCTCGGCGTGGATCCGGCCGTCGACGACGCCGAGCTCCGGCGGGCGTACCGGCTGCGACTGCGGCAGACCCACCCCGACACCGGCGGCGACGCGGCCGTGTTCATTCAGGTCCAGCGCGCGTGGGAGCTCATCGGCACCGCGGAGGACCGCGCCGCGTACGACCGCCGCGCGGGCCTGACCGACGACGGCGGCGAATGGAGCGGCTGGCGCCCCCAGACCGTGCGCACCGACACCCGGCCGCGCGCCCGCTCCTACGGACACCCCGGCGGCTGGCGCCGCGAACGCTACCTCTCCCTGATCCGCGAGTGGGCGGGTCACGGGGTCGAGGTCCCCGATCCGTACGCCCCGGCCCTCGTCCGCGCCGCCCCGCGGGAGCTCCGCCGGCTGCTCGCCGACGCGCTCGCGGAGGAGGCCACGGCCCGCACGGTCTCCGACCTCGGCATGGGCTTCACGGTCTGGCACGACGTCGCCGCCGGACAGACCCCCGAGGACAAGCTCGACCACGTGGTGCTCAGTCCCTCCGGCCTCTACGGCGTCATGTCCGAGGACTTCGGCGGGGTCGTGGGGTTCCGCCGCGGGGAGATCACCGGCCCGAGCCTCGGCACCCGGGCCCCGGTCACGGCGGCTCTCGCCCGGATGCGCGCGGTGGCGAAGGCCGCGAAGGTGAAGTTCGGCGGCGCGATCGTGGTGCTCCCCGACGACGACCTCGCCCAGGCGGTCACCCCGCTCGGCAGCAACCGCGGCGTCCCGGTCGTGGTGGTGCGGCGCAGCGCGCTGGCGATGGTGCTGCGGCAGGGCGTCCCCGGGGCGCGGGCCATCGGCGGCAACGAGCTGTTCGATATCCGCACCCGTCTGCAGCAGACGGTCCGCTTCGTCTGACGGCGACGCGCCCGGCATCCCGGCATGCTCTTTTGAATCACTCAAAACACGTGTAGAGTCGAGGGCATGGAGACGGAACTCGACTCGGCGTTGCGCGACGCCGGGCTGCGTGCGACTGCGGGCCGCGTCGCCGTTCTCGAGGCTCTCGGCTCCATGGCCCACACGGATGCGGAGCGGGTCTACCGCGCCGTGTCCGACGTGCTTCCGACCACGTCGATCCAGTCGGTGCACAACATCCTCGCGGACCTGACGACGGCGGGCCTCATCCGCCGGATCGAACCGGCAGGCTCCGCGGCGCTGTACGAACGGCGCATCGACGACAACCACCACCACGTCGTCTGCACCTCCTGCGGTGCGGTCGGCGATGTGGACTGCGTCGTCGGCGAGGCGCCGTGTCTCACCCCGTCCTCGACGGGGGGCTTCACCGTGCAGACAGCTGAAGTCACCTTCTGGGGCCTCTGCCCCAGCTGCCAGAACGCCGCGTAGGCGCATCCACCGATCCCCTCCCCGAGGGTCCGTTCGGCATGTCCGCGCGGAGAAGGAGAAGACCATGACCAACCCCACCGACGCGGGCCGTCCGGCCACGACGACGCAGGCCGGAGCGCCGATCGCGAGCGACACCCACTCGCTGACCGTGGGCCCCGACGGCCCCACCGCGCTGCACGACCACTACCTGGTCGAGAAGCTCGCCTCCTTCAACCGCGAGCGTGTGCCGGAGCGCAACCCGCACGCCAAGGGCGGCGGCGCGTTCGGTGAGTTCGTCGTCACCGAGGACGTCTCGAAGTACACCCGGGCGGCCGTGTTCCAGCCGGGCGCCACCTCGGAGACCCTCCTCCGCTTCTCCTCCGTCGCCGGTGAGCAGGGCTCGCCCGACACCTGGCGGGACGTGCGCGGGTTCTCGCTGCGCTTCTACACGACCGAGGGCAACCTCGACATCGTCGGCAACAACACCCCGACGTTCTTCCTCCGCGACGCCATCAAGTTCCCGGACTTCATCCACTCACAGAAGCGCCTCGGCGACTCCGGCCTGCGCGACGCGGACATGCAGTGGGACTTCTGGACCCTCTCGCCCGAGAGCGCCCACCAGGTCACCTACCTCATGGGCGAGCGCGGCCTGCCCCGCAGCTGGCGTCACATGAACGGCTACGGCTCGCACACGTACTCGTGGATCAACGCCGAGGGCGAGGTGTTCTGGGTGAAGTACCACTTCATCTCCCACCAGGGCGTCGAGGCGATGAGCCCGGAGGAGGCCGAGCAGCTGGCCGGTTCCGACGCGGACCACTACCGTCGCGACCTGTTCCAGTCGATCGCCGAGGGCGACTTCCCGAAGTGGGACCTGTACGTGCAGATCATGCCGTACGACGAGGCCAAGGACTACCGCTTCAACCCCTTCGACCTCACCAAGACGATCTCGAAGAAGGACTACCCGCGCATCAAGGTCGGCACGCTGACCCTCAACCGCAACCCGGAGAACTTCTTCGCGCAGATCGAGCAGGCCGGCTTCGCGCCGGGGAACCAGGTGCCCGGTACCGGCATCTCCCCCGACAAGATGCTCATGGGCCGGATGTTCGCCTACCCGGACGCCCAGCGGCACCGCATCGGCGCGAACTACAACCAGCTGCCGGTGAACCAGCCGCACGCCGCCGAGACCCGCAACTACCAGCACGAGGGCTCGATGCGGTACCAGTACAACGACGCCGCGCACCGCACCTACCAGCCGAACTCCTTCGGGACCCCCGGTGGCCCCGCGGCCGACCCGGCGAAGGGCATCGAGGTGAACTGGTCGGCGGACGGCGAGCTCACCCGCTCCGCCGCGACGCTGCACGCCGAGGACGACGACTTCGGTCAGGCCGGCACGCTGTACCGCGAGGTCTTCGACGGCCCGCAGCGCGCCCGCTTCCTGGAGGTCCTGACCGGTCAGGGCCGTTCGATCACCGTCGACGCCATCCGCGAGCGCTTCTTCCAGTACTGGACGAACGTGGACGCCGAGCTCGGCGCCGCGCTGCGCGACCGCGTCTGACCCGAGACCCCGGGTTCTCCTCGAAACCCCCTCTCCGCGACACCGCGGGGAGGGGGTTTCGGCGTGTAACCGGGGTCTCGGCGCCCCGGAAGGGAGGAGTGGGGGGAGGATGGTGGGGTGGCTGTTCCCCTCTCCGACCTCACCGAGATGCCCGACCCGCAGCACGTCTACGCGGCGGACGGCACACGACTGGCGACCTACACGTGGGGCGAGCTCGACGCCCCGGTCGTGGTGACCGTGCACGGCTTCGCCTCGGGCGCGCGCGACAACTGGGTGCTCACCGGCTGGGTGCGCGAGCTGACCAGGGCCGGGTACCGCGTGCTCGCACTCGACCAGCGGGGCCACGGGCAGAGCGACAAGCCGCACGAGCCCGACGCCTACGCCATCCGCAACCTCGTGACCGACGTCGAGACCGTCATGGACACGTACCTCGTCGACGACGCGTTCTACCTGGGCTACTCGCTCGGCGCCCGCGTGGGGTGGGAGGTGGCCCGCGAGCTCCCGCATCGGATCGGCCGGGCGGTCCTGGGCGGTGTCCCCGACGGCATCCCTCTCGCACGTCTCGACCTCGACCAGGTGCGCGCGTACATCGCGGACGGCACCCCGGTGGAGGACCGCACGACGCAGAACTACATCGCGCTGACCGAGCGGGTGCCCGGGAACGATCTGCGCGCGCTCATCGCCCTGGCGGAGGGACTTCGGGGCTCCGGCACGATCGATCCCGATCCCGCGGACGCGCCGGTCGTGCCGCTGCTGTTCGCGACGGGATCGAAGGACGCGATCATCGAGGGCTCCCGGGCACTGGCCGCCGCGGCTCCCGATGCCCGTTTCGTCGAGCTCCCGAACCGCCACCACTTCAACGCCCCCGGCTCCCGCGACTTCAAGGAGGCCGCGCTCGGTTTCTTCGCCGAGTCCTGACCCCGCCGAGACCCCGTCTCCGCGCCGAGACCCCCTCCTGCATGCGTGTGCAGGAGGGGGTCTCGGCGCGAAAGCGGGGTCTCGGGGATCAGGCGGTGGCGTCCTCGCGCTTCGGGAGGACCCAACCCGCGCGGGGGAAGTGGCACGTGTAGCCGTTCGGGTACTTGATCAGGTAATCCTGGTGCTCGGGCTCGGCCTCCCAGAACGGACCGGCGGGCTCGATCGTCGTGACGGCCTTCCCCGGCCACAGACCGGAGGCGTCGACGTCGGCGATCGTGTCCCGGGCGACCTGCTCCTGCTCGGGGGTGAGCGGGAAGATCGCCGACCGGTAGCTCGACCCGATGTCGTTGCCCTGGCGGTTCAGGGTCGACGGGTCGTGGATCTGGAAGAAGAACGCCAGGATGTCGCGATAGGTCGTCGCGCTCGGGTCGAATACGATCTCCACGGCCTCCGCGTGACCGGGGTGGTTGCGGTAGGTCGCGTGGTCGTTCTCCCCGCCGGTGTAGCCCACGCGGGTGTCGATCACCCCGGGCTGGCGGCGGATGAGGTCTTCCATGCCCCAGAAGCAGCCGCCCGCGAGGACGGCCGTCTCGGTCCCGGGGGTGCGGGTGATGGTTCCGGTGTCGGTCATGACTGCTCCTCAGAGGTGTGGGTGGTGAAGAGGGGGCTGTAGCGACCGTACCCCTCCTTCTCGAGATCCTCCGCCGGGATGAAGCGGAGGGCCGCCGAGTTCATGCAGTAGCGCAGGCCGCCCTCGGCGCGGGGTCCGTCGTCGAAGACGTGCCCCAGGTGGCTGTCGGCGCCGGACGACCGCGCCTCGGTGCGGGTCATCCACAGCGAGCGGTCGGTCTTCGTTGTCACGGCGTCGGCATCGATCGGACGCGTGAAGCTCGGCCAGCCGGTGCCGCTGTCGTACTTGTCCCGGGAGGAGAACAGCGGCTGCCCGGAGACGACGTCGACGTAGATGCCGTCGTCGTGATTGTTCCAGTAGGCGTTGCGGAAGGGCGGCTCGGTGGCGTCCTGCTGCGTGACCTCGTACTGCAGGTTCGTGAGACCGCTGACGGCCTCGGGGGTCCTGCCGTAGTCGTTCGACATGAGTGGCTCCTTGTCCGACGCCGCTGGCTGCGGCGTCACAGAGGAGAACCACGGGGGCCCGGCTTTTGGTCCCGCGGGGCTGGGAGCGGGCTGGGAGTTTCCGCTCAGCCCGCATCCCGGACGACGGCGAGGTTCCGTTCCGCGGTGCGGACGATCTCCGCGACCGTGCAATCCTCCGGCCGTCGCGCGACCTTGAGGCCGAGCCAGGGCACAGCGCCCGCGGCGCGGAGCCCCGCGCGGACGTGCGCCGCGCCGAGCAGCGACGCGGACGCGGGATGGGCCTCGGCGATGGGCAGGTGCGCGTCCACCCAGGCGGGGCCGTACGGACTCTCCACCGGCGCGGCCCCGGAGAACGCGAGCCCGGTCAGCAGGCCCGAAGCCGCTGCATCGGCGATCTGCGCGGTCACCGCATCCGCGTCCCGCAGCTCGATCGCCGACCGCCCCCAGTTGAGCCAGAGGCCGACCGGGGCGCCGGCGGACCGGATGGCCGCGATCTCGGCAGCGAGCGGGAGGAACCCCTTCTCCGGCGTCTGACCGGGAACGGCGGCGTCGCAGTGCTCGATGACGAGCCGGGCTCCGCTCCAGTCGCACGCCGCGACCTCCTCCAGCGACCGGACAAGCGCATCCCCGTCTCCGCTCCCGCGGGGCGCGGTGTGCAGCATCACCACCGCGACCGATGCGGCGCTCTCGGCGGTGAGCAGCGCGACGTCGTCCGCTACGCGCCGCAGATCCGCCACCGCCGCGGCCCTCCCCTCCTCCTGCGGCGAGGCGAGTCCGTACGACGGGTCCTCGCCGAGCCGCCGCATCACGTACGGCACCGGGGTGACCGCGAGCGGCACACCCGGCACGTGGCCGAGGAACCAGGTCGGGTCGTGCGGATGCACCGCCCCCATCCACGGCACCTCGAGGCCGGCCACCCCGGGGAGCGCGCAGAGCTCCGGCAGCAGCGCGGCCTCCAGCGCCGGATCCCATCGGGCGTGCGCGGGGGACAGCGGATAGGCGCTGAGGAGCACGGGGGTCACGGACGGGCCTCGACGAGACTCCGCGCGAACCAGGACGTGATGGTGGCCGGATGGGTTATGGCCGTGCCGACGCAGACCGCGTAGGCCCCCGCGGCGATCGCGGCGGCGGCGTGCGCCGGGGTGTGGATGCGGCCCTCTGCGACGATCGGGCGCGTGCTGCGTGCCGCGATGAGGCCGATGAGCTCGAGGTCGGGGCCGTCGCTCTTCGGACGCTCCCCGGTGTACCCGGACAGGGTCGTGCCCAGGATGTCGGCACCCGCGGCTTCGGCGGCGATCGCGTCGTCGAGGGAACCGCAGTCGGCCATGATGAGCGTGTCGGAATGCGCGCGCAGCCCCACGATGGTCTCCGCGAGGGTACGGCCGTCGGGCCGGGGGCGTCGGGTGCCGTCGATCGCCACGATGTCGGCGCCCGCGTCGGCGACGGCCACGGCATGTTCCAGTGTCGGCGTGATGAAGACGTCGGCATCGCCGTCCTTCCACAGCCCGATGATCGGCACCGGAAGCTCGGCGACCGCGCGGATGTCGTCGATCCCCTGCACGCGGATCCCGGCGGCGCCGCCGACGAGGGCGGCGTCGGCAATCTGCGCCATGGTGCGCGGGTCGCGCATCGCCTCCCCGGGGTACGCCTGACAGGAGACGATCAGGCCGCTGCGCAGGCGTTCGAGGATGGGGGTCGGTGTCATGGTCGCCTCCAGGCGGATGCCGCCGCTCCCCGCAGCGGCGCGTCGTCGCCGAGGGTTCCCGGCAGGATGGGGGTGTCGTGCAGGGCGTCGATGGCCTCCGCGTGGAAGGCCGCCCGCAGGGAGTCCCACCACAGCTCGCCGATGCGCGGCACGCCGCCGGTGACGACGATCCGCTCCGGGTCGAGGAGGGTCGCGGCTCCCGCGAGGGCGCGGCCGACGGCGGCGGCGGAATCCTGGACGGCGCGCACGGCGAGGGAGTCCCCCGTGCCGGCCGCGGCGGCGACCCCGCGCGCATCGCGCAGCGCCGCATCGCCGCCGAGCGAGAGGTAATGCCGGTGCAGGCCGATGCCGGAGCCGAGGGCCTCGAGGTGTCCGCTGCGGCCACAGGGGCAGCGGAGGTGCGCGGCGCCCGGGATGGGGAGGTGCGCGAGCTCGCCCGCCACGTGGTGGGCACCGCGCACCGGACGGCCGTCGAGGATGACGCCCGCGCCGACCCCGGTGCCGACGGCGACGACGAGGGCGCTCGAGGCTCCGGCGGCGGTCCCGTGGAGGTACTCCCCCGTGGCGTGCGCGTCGACGTCGTTCTGCACGGCCACCGGCGCATCGGCGGGGAGGCGGTCCGCGAGGGCTCCCCGGATCAGGGCGGCCAGCGGAGTGCCCGGCCAGTCGGCGAAGGTGTCGGTGGCCGACACGATCGTCCCCGTCCGTGCGTCGACCACGCCCGCGGTGCCGATGCCGACGCCGACGAGCGCGGACTCCTCGTCGAGCAGTTCCTGCGCGAGCGCGGCGACGGTCGCCACGACGGCGGCGGGTCCCGCGCTCGCGGGGGTCGGCGCCGCGGCGGTGCGCAGCAGCGCGTCCGCCCGGTCGGCGAGCGCCGCGGCCGTCTTGGTGCCGCCGATGTCGACGGCGAGGACGACCTCGCGCATCAGACGGCGACCGGAAGCAGACCGAGCTCGTCGAGGATCGTGCGGATGCCGGCGACGGCCTCCGGCGTGAGCGGCTCCACCGTGTCGGCCATCGTCGCGTGGTCGATGATGCCGCGCGCGTGCATCGCCGCCTTGAACGCCCCGACGCCGGTGGCGTCGCCGGACAGCCCCTGCGGCTGGAACACGATGTCGAAGAGCCGGTTGATGCGCTCCTGCTCGGCCCGGGCGGCCGTCCAGTCACCGCTCTGCGCGGCCTCCCAGAGGCGCACGTAGCCCGCGGCCTCGACGTTCGCCAGGCCCGGGACGACACCCGCGGCACCGACGAGGGCCATCGCGTCGACGACGACCTCGTGCCCGGTGAGCAGCTGCAGCGGGCGACCGGCGGCCTCGTTCGCCGCGATCAGTCGGCGGAACCCGACGTCGTCGCCGGACGAGTCCTTCACCCCCTGGATCACGCCCTCCCGGCCGAGCTGCACGAGCAGGTCGATGCCGAGCTTGGAGTGCACCCGCACCGGCACGTCGTAGGCCCAGAGCGGCACGTCGATCGCGGCGGCGATCGTCCGGAAGTGCGCGGCGACCTCGGCCGGCGAGTTCAACGTGTACAGCGGCGCGGTGGTCACGATCGCCTGCGCGCCCGCGGCCGCGAGCCGACGGGCCGTCTCGATGATGCGCGGGGCCGTGAGCTCGATGGCGCCGGCGATGACGGGCACGCGTCCCGCGTTCGCGGCGACGATCGTCTGCAGCAGCTCGACGCGCTGGTCGTCGGTGAAGTAGGCGGTCTCGCCGGTGGAGCCGAGCGCGAACAGTCCGGAGACGCCCTCCCCGATCAGGCGCTCGACCAGGCGGGTGAGCGACGCGTGGTCGATCGCCCCGTCGGGGAGCAGCGGGGTGGCGACCGGCGGGACGACGCCGGAGAACGACAGGGCGGGAGCGGGGGAAGGCATAGGGGTTCCGTCTTTTCAGTGGTGGGGTTCGAGCAGCGAGGGCGCGGCGCCCAGCAGCGTGCGGGTGTAGGGGTCGGCGGGGTCGTCGAAGACCCGGGCGGCGTCGCCGTGCTCGACGACGCGGCCCTTGTTCATCACGGCGATCTCGTCGGAGAGGTAGCGGACGGTCTGGATGTCGTGGGAGATGAAGACCATGCCGAGCCCGAGCTGCTGCTTCAGGTCGGTCAGCAGGTTCAGGATCTGCGCGCGCACCGAGACGTCGAGGGCCGAGGTCGGCTCATCGGCGACGATGACCTGCGGGTCGAGGACGAGGGCCCTGGCGATCGCGACGCGCTGCCGCTGGCCGCCGGAGAGCTGACTGGGCAGCGCCTCCAGCGCCGACGACGGCAGCCCCACGAGCCCGACGAGGTCGCGCACCTTGCGCTCCCGGCTCGCCGGGGAGCCGAGGCGATGCACCTGCAGCGGATCCAGGAGCGCGTCCCGCACGGTCATGCGGGCGTTCAGAGCCGTCGCCGGGTCCTGGAAGACCACGGAGAGGATGCGTCCCAGGCGCTTGCGCACCGCGGGGGTGAAGGAGCGCACGGTCTCACCGTCGAAGACGACCTGACCGCTCGTGGGCTTCTCGAGGCCGATCAGCACCTTCGCGGAGGTGGACTTGCCCGAGCCGGACTCGCCCACGATGCCCAGCGTCTGTCCGCGGCGGACCGTGAGCGAGACCCCGGCGAGGGCGTCGACGTAGTGCGGGCGGAACAACGACGAGCTGCGGGCCCGGTAGCGGACGTGCACGTCCTGCAGCTGGATGACGGGTTCGCTCATCGTCCTGCTCCGATCGGTTCGACGGGCGCATCGGCAGGATGCGCGGAGTAGTAGTGCTCGGTGCCGTCGATGTGCCGCCGCACGGGTTCCACGCCGGCGTACCGGGCGGGGTCCGTCGAGCGCGGCGCGAAGCGGTCGCCCTGCGGGAAGTCCCGCGGGGAGGGGACGACACCGGACACCTGGTGCAGGCGGTCGGAACCGGCCTCGATCGAGAGCACCGCCCCGAGCAGGCCCTGGGTGTACTCGTGGACGGGCTGCGTGAGCACCTCGCGTGTGGTGCCCTGCTCCACGACCTGGCCCGCGTACATCACCGTGATCCGGTGCGAGAGCTCGGCGACGAGGGCGAGGTCGTGCGAGACGAACACCAGTGCGAACCCGAGCTCCCGCTGCAGCCGCATCAGCAGCTCCACGACCTGCGCCTGCACCGTCACGTCGAGGGCCGTGGTGGGCTCGTCGGCGATCACCAGCCGCGGGTCGCGGGTCAGGGCCATCGCGATGAGCACGCGCTGCCGCTGGCCGCCCGAGAGCTCGTGCGGGTACGAGGCGAGCGTGCGCTTCGGATCGAGACCGACGAGCTCCAGCAGCTCCTCGGCCGTGCGGGTGCCGCCGCGGGAGGTGAGCTGCTTCATCTGCGCGCGGATCAGCATCGCGGGGTTCAGCGAGCTCAGGGCGTCCTGGTAGATCATCGCGATGTCGTGGCCGCGCAGCGCGTTGCGCTCCTTCGGCGTCATCCGCAGCAGATCCTTCCCGTCGAACAGGATGCGCCCGCGGACGTCGGCCTTCGGATCGAGCAGCCCCATGATCGCCAGCGAGGTGATGGACTTGCCGCACCCCGACTCCCCCACGAGCGACATGGTCTCGCCGGGGCGCACGGTGAAGCTGACGTGGTCGACCACGTCGACGTCGCCGTGGCGCGGGAAGGAGATGCAGAGATCCTGCACCTCGAGCAGCGGCGCGGCGTCTCCCGTGTAGACCAGGCGGTCAGTGCGGGAGAGTTCGCGGACACGCAGCTCGGCGAGGCGCTCCGCCAGCGGCACCGTCTCCGCGGTGGGCACGAGCACGTCGGGCACGCCGCTGGGCACCGAGAGGTTGACCGCGGTGTCGACCGTCGGGATGACGTGGGTGTCGTCCGGGGCGGCGGCCTCCTCCAGGTCGTGCGTCGACTCCTCCGTGTTCGCGGCGTCGGCGGTGATCTTCCTGGCGCGCGGCGAGACCATGGCGTCGGTCATCCCCTCGGACAGGATGTTGAGGCACAGCACGGTGATCATGATGAGGATGCCGGGGAAGAACGTCGCCCACCACGCCCCGCTCATGAGCAGGTTCCGGCCCGCGGCGATGACGTTGCCCCAGGACGGCTCAGGATCGGGCACACCGGCCTGAAGGAACGACAGCGAGGCCTCGAACACGATCGCGTCGGCGACGAGCACCGTGGCGAAGACGAGCACGGGTGCCATGGCGTTGCGGGCGACGTGCCGCACGATGATCCGCGGCGTCCCCGCGCCCATTACGCGGACGGCCGAGACGTAGTCCTCGCCGTACTGGTCGAGGATGTTCGCCCGGACGATGCGGGTCAGCTGCGGCACGTAGAGGAATGCGATCGTGAGCACGAGCACCGGCAGCGACTTGCCGAACACCGCCACGAACACCGCGGCGAGCGCGATGCCGGGGAACGACATGATCACGTCCATGACCCGCATGAGGGTCTCGGAGATCCACTTCGGCGCGGTCGCGGCGATCGTGCCCAGCACGCAGGCGACGGCGAGGGCGACGAGGGTGGCCCCGAGCCCGATAACGAGGGAGTAGCGGGCCCCGTAGACCAGTCGGGAGAAGATGTCGCGACCCTGCCGGTCGGTGCCGAACCAATGCTCCGCACTCGGCGGCTGCACCGGGGAGCCGGAGGCGAGCGGGTCGTACGGCGAGATCAGCGGAGCGAGGATCGCGGCGAGCGCGATGATCGCGAGCACGGCGAGGCAGATGATCGAGCCGAGGGAGAGACGGCCCCAGCGGAGGCCGGGGACGGAGAGCCGTTCCGTGAGTCTGCGTCGCATGTCACACCGCCCGGATTCGAGGATTGATGAGCACGTACAGGAGGTCGACGATGATGTTGATCACGACGAACGCGAGCGCGACCGCGAGCGTCACGCCCTGCACGAGGTTGGGTTCGTTGTTGGTGACCCCGTTGAGGATGAGGGTGCCCATCCCCGGGATCGCGAAGATGATCTCGATCACCACGGCGCCGCCGAGCAGGTACCCGATGCGGAGACCGAGCACCGTCACGGGGGTGATGAGCGCGTTGCGCAGCACGTTGCGGCCGACGACGATCACCCGCGGGATTCCGGCGCCGAGGGCGGTGCGCACGTAGTCGCGATCGAGCTCCTCGACCATCGAGGTGCGCACGACCCGGGAGAGCTGCCCGATCACGGGCACGGCGAGTGCGACCGCGGGAAGGGTCATCCGGGCGAGCCACCCGGACGGGTCGTCGGCGAAGGCCGGCAGCGGGCCCGAGGCCGGCAGCACCCCGAGCGCCAGGGTGAACACCTGGATGAGCAGGATCGCGAGCCAGAAGGAGGGCGTGGACAACGCGGCGACGCCGAAGACGCGGATGACCTGGTCGGGCCAGCGGTCGCGGTAGACGGCGGCGAGGACGCCGATCACGAACGCGACGAGGACCGCGATCACCAGACCCAGGAAGGTCAGGGCCAGCGTCACCGGGAAGGCCCTGGCGACCTCGTCGACCACCGGCAGGCTGCGGGCGGAGTACGTGCCCAGGTCGCCCTGGACGAGGCCGATCAGGAAGTTCACGTAGCGGACGAACAGCGGGAGGTTCAGCCCGTGGTCTTCGCGGTACGCCTCCAGCGCTTCGGGGGAGGCGGTCTCGCCGAGCGCGGTGCGTGCCGGGTCGACGGGCGAGAAGGACATCACGAAGAAGACCAGGAACGTGATGCCGAGGATCATCAGCGGCAACTGCAGCAGTCGCCGGCCGACGAGGCGGAGCGTGTGGGACACGTGCCGCTCCTTCCGGGGGTGGGGTGGCGGGGGCGCGCTCTTCGGGCGAGCGCGCCCCCGCCCGGTCGGGCAGGTGCTACTTCGCGGCCACGCCGACGTCGAGGAACGACAGTCCGGTCGTGGGGACCGGCTGGAAGCCGACCAGCTCCTGCGAGCTCCAGGCGGTGGGCAGCTTGCGGTGGAACAGCGGGTACAGCACGGCCTGGTCGGAGATCAGGTCGTACGCCTGGTTCCAGGACTCCTGCTGCTCCTCGCCCTCCTGGGTGACGGCGGTGTCGAGCAGCGTGCGCAGCTCGGCGTACTCCGGGGAGTCGGCCCAGGCGGTGCGCGTCTGGGTCCAGACGTTCTCGCCGTACCACCAGTTCATGAGCAGGTCGGGGTCCACGCCGAACACCGACGGGTCTCCGGGGGCGATGGCGACGGTGTAGTCGCCGGAGTCGACCTTCTCGTACATCGACGCCGACTGGCTGATGTCGAGGGTGGTGTCGATGCCGATCGCGTCGAGGGACCCCTTGATGAGCGGGGCCACCTCCTTCACCCATCCGGTGTCGGTCATGCGCAACGTGATCGCGAGGTCGGAGACCCCGGCCTCCGCCAGCAGCTCCTCCGCCTTCTCCGGGTAGTACGAGTAGACCGTGGAGGCCTCGTGGTAGTTCGGGTAGTCCTCGGGCAGGAACGACGTGGCCGGGGTGGCGTTGCCGAGCATGCCGGTCTCGATGATCTTGTCCATGTCGAGCGCGTAGTGCAGCGCCTGGCGGACGCGGACGTCGTCGAACGGCTCGGCCTTCGTATTGAACATCATGAAGAGGAGGCCGAACGACTGCACGCTCTCGACCTCGGACGAGGCGGCCAGTCCGTCGGCGTCGATGTACGGCACGTCCTCGATCGCCTGCACCGTGCCGGTCGACATCGCGGTGACGCGGGCCGAGGCGTCGGCGAGGAGGTTCCAGTTCATGCCTGCGGCGAGCGCGGGACGCGGGCCGTTGTAGTCGTCGTACCGCTCGAAGACGATCTTGTCCTCGGGCACGGCGGAGACGAGGGCGTAGGGACCGGAGCCGACCGGGTTCGCGCCGAACTCCTCGGGATCGGCCTCGACCACGGCCTTCGGCACGATCTTGACGACGCCGAGTCGATCGTCGATGAGGGAGAACGGGTAATCGGTGGTGATCCGGACGGTGTCCTCGTCGACGGCCGTGACCGTGTCGATGAAGTCGACGAACGAGCGGAACAGGGAGTTGTTCGCCGGGTCGAGGACGCGCTCGTAGCTGAAGACCACGTCGTCGGCGGTGACCGGGTCTCCGTTCTGGAACGTCGCGCCTTCGCGGAGGTCGATGTCGTAGGTCGTCTCGTCGACCTGCGTCGGGAAGTCGGCGGCGAGGGCGGGGGCGGGCTCCTGCGTGACGGGGTCGAGGTCGATGAGTCCCTCGAAGATGTGCCAGTTCGCCGAGACCGTCACGGCGCCTGAGGCGACCATCGGGTCGAAGCTGCCGTTCAGGGTGTACGAGATCCCGGCTTCGATGATGCCGTCCGGGTCGATGTCGCTCGCGGCGGGGCTCTCGGCGGTGCCGGCGGCGCCGCCGCAGCCGGCGAGGGCGAGGGACGCGGCGACCGTGCCGGCGACCGCCATCGCGAGACGACCCGCGCGGCGGCGGGTGCTGTGTCGGTTCATGTGTGCTCCAGGTGGTGGGGGGCGACGCCTTGAGGACATCAGACGTCTGATGTACTCTAAACACACGTTCGACCGGATCACAAGAGTGAGAGGATCGGAGCGTTTCCGGCAGGCAGGAGAGGGACCCTATGAAGTCCACCACGGGGAGGGCGTCGCGGATGCGGCGAGCCACGACGGCGGATCAGATCAAGCAGCTCATCCTCACGCGCGGACTCACTCCCGGCGATCCCCTGCCGACCGAGGCCGAGCTCTGCGAGGAGCTCGACGTGTCGCGCTCCTCGGTCCGCGAGGCGATCCGTACGCTCTCCACCCTCGACATCGTCGACGTCCGGCACGGACACGGCACCTACGTGGGCCCGATGTCGCTGGACCCGATGGTCGAGGCGCTCGTCTTCCGGGGTGTGCTGTCCCCCGAGGGGTCGCTGCAGGCCCTGCGCGAGGTCGTCGAGGTGCGCCTCGCGCTCGACCTCTCCATGGCCGAGCGCGTGGTCGAGGCCGCTCAGGCGCAGGCGGACCCGGAGCTCGACGAGCTCGTCGCCGAGATGGTCGACAAGGCCGGCCGCGGCGAGTACTTCCTCGACGAGGACAGGGCGTTCCACACCCGCCTCTTCGGCGCCATCGACAACCGTCTCGTCGGCCAGCTCGTCGGAGCCTTCTGGGACGTGCACACCGCCGTGCTCCCGCAGCTCGGCATCGCGCAGCCCGACGACATCCACAAGACCGCCAAGGCGCACGGTGACATGCTGGACGCCGCGCGCTCCGGCGACGTCGAGCGCTACCGCCAGGCCGTCATCGAGCACTACCAGCCGCTGCAGCGGGTGCTGGCGACCGCGGAGGACGTGCGGGCCTGAGCTGAGGAGTCGGTAGTCTGACTTTCCCACCACGGAAAGAGGACCCGCATGTCCGTTGGACTGCTCGCCGTCGTCGACGACATCCTGAGCGCCGCGATGAAGGCGTCGGCGAAGGCCGCCGGAGTCGTCATCGACGACGCCGCCGTGACCCCGCAGTACGTGCAGGGCCTCACCCCGGCCCGCGAGCTCCCCGTGGTCGGCAAGATCGCCCTCGGGTCGCTGGTGAACAAGTTCGTCATCATCATCCCGATCGCGCTGCTGCTCACGGCCTTCGCGCCGTGGGTGCTGCCCTACCTGCTCATCCTCGGCGGCTCGTACCTGTGCTTCGAGGGCGCGGAGAAGGTGCTCGAGTGGTTCGGCGTGCAGCACGGCCACGCCGACGAAGGCGCCCGCGACGAGAGGAAGCTCGTGCTCGGCGCCGTCCGCACCGACCTCATCCTCTCGACGGAGATCATGCTCATCTCCCTCGCCAGCCTCGACAAGGGACTCGGCATCTGGTCCACCCTCGCGATCCTCGCGGTGATCGCGCTGGTCATGACCGTCGCGGTGTACGGGGCCGTAGCGCTCCTGGTGAAGATCGACGACATCGGCCTGAAGATGGCGAAGAACCCGGCGCAGCGCGTCCGGCACACCGGCACCCGCATCGTCCGGTCCATGCCCGCGGTCTTCCGCTTCATCAGCGTGCTCGGCACCGTCGCCATGCTGTGGGTCGGCGGGCACCTCGTCCTCATCAACCTCGGCGAGGTCGGGCTGCACGCCCCGGCCGACGTTCTCCATGCGGTCGAGCACGCGCTGGAGCCCCTCGGCGGCTTCGTGGTGTGGGTGGTCGACACGATCATCTCCGCGATCGCCGGTCTCGTCTGGGGCCTCGTGATCGTCGGGGTCGTCCTGGGCGTCGCGAAGCTCTTCGGCAGGAAGCCGAGCTTCCACGAGGGCGAGGCCTCTCCCGCCGACATCCACGTCTGAGTCCGTCGCGGCGGGGGTGACGTAGTCTCGACGCCATGCCTGCGAGTCGCACCCTGCACCGTTCGACGCGTGACGCGGATCGATGGTTCCGCGAGCAGGGCCTTCCCACCTTCGTACCGCTGCGCCGGTGGTTCACCGATCTGCCGCGCCGCGTGGCCCCGCTCATCGCCTGGGTCGCCGTCGCCGCCTACCTCTTCCAGGACGGCATCGAGGCGGTGTACGAGGTCGCGCTCGACGATGCGGCCGAGGACGCCGCCTTCGTGGCCGTCTTCGCCTTCGTCATCTTCGTGATCGCGGTGAGCCTGGCGTGGGGGGCGTACTACCTCGTGCGCACGGTGCTGCGCCGGCTGCGTCCGCCGGCCGGCACGACGCTCGCGCTTCTCGTCATCGCGGGGGCACTCGCCTTCCTGGTGGCCTCCGGCTACGTCGATCACCCGGGCGCCACCGTGGGGCCCGTCCTCCGCGCGCTCCTCGTGCTCGCCGTCTGCGTGCTCGTCACCGGCATGGGCGGCGGCGCCCTGCTCGGCTGGGCCTCCCGACTCGCCGTGCGCAACGCCTCCGCGATCGGACACATGGCCTCCATCGCTCTGCCGGTGATCCTGATGCTCGTCGTCTTCGCGTTCTTCTCGGCGGAGGTGTGGCAGATGGCGTCCGCCCTCTCCTGGGGGTCGATCGCACAGGTCGGGCTCGTCGTCGCCGTCCTCGCCGGCATCGTCGTGCTGCGGGTGAGTGCTTCGGAGATCGACGACGGATCCCCACCCCCGACCGCGGAGCAGCGCACCGCACTCCTCGTCGGCACGCCGGCGGAGGGCGCAACGGCAGCCGACGGCGGCCGCCTCCCGCTCCGCGCACCCCAGCGCATCAACATCCTGCTCGCCATGACCGTCGCCCAGCTCGTGCAGGCACTCTTCTTCACCGGCCTCATCGCGGCCCTGCTCATCGTGATCGGCGGGATCGCCGTGCCGTCGGGCATCATCGGGATCTGGCTCGGTTCCGGCAGCGCCGCGCAACCGCTCGCCGTGCAGCCGCTGGAGTTCTTCGGGCAGAAGCTCCCGCTCACAGTGAACCTCCTCAAGGCGGCCACGCTGCTGGCGGTGATCGCGGCGCTGCCCTTCGTCTTCTCGGCCGTGAGCGAGGCGCGGTACCGCGAGCGCTTCTTCGACCCGATCATGGCCGACATGCATCGCGCCATCCTCGTGCGCGACGAGCTCGGACGCCGCGGCGCACGCTGACGTCAGGTGCCGCCCCCGTCGATCCTGCTAACGTCGGCGTGCGCACCCGAAGCGCGAAGAAGGAAGAACCTGCGATGACCGCCGTGCACCTCAGGCCCGCCGAGAGCGCCGACCTCGACACGATCACCGAGATCCACAACCACGCCGTCCTGCACACGACCGCGATCTGGAACGAGGAGGCGGTGGATCGCGCCGACCGGGAGGCGTGGCTCGCCGACCGGACCGCGCGCGGCTGTCCCGTCATCGTCGCCGCTGACGAGAGCGGCGTCGTGGGCTATGCGTCCTATGCCCAGTGGCGCCCGCACAGCGGTTACCGCCTCACCGTGGAGCATTCCGTCTACGTGCGCGGCGATCAGCGCGGACGCGGCATCGGCACGCTCCTCATGACGGAGCTCATCGTCCGGGCCCGGGCAGCCGGGATGCACGTGATGATCGGCGGTGTCGAGAGCGGCAACACCGCCTCCCTCACCCTCCACGAGCGCCTCGGATTCCGGGAGGTGGGCCGCATGCCCCAGGTCGGCGCGAAGTTCGGCCGGTGGCTCGACCTCAGCATGCTGCAGCTCGTGCTCGACGAGCGCCCCACCCCCGACGCGGCGCTCTAGCGATGGACTTCCTGCAGTGGCTCGTCGACGCCTTCTCCTCGTCCTGGGTGCTTCCCGGTGGGCAGACCCTCCTGGTGCGTGAGGTCGTCGGGAACGCGTTCGGACTCGCGAGCGCCCTCGGGGGCATGCGGCGCAAGGTCTGGGCGTGGCCGGTCGGCATCGTCGGCAACGTCCTGCTGCTCACGGTGTTCCTCGGATCCGCCCTGAGCCCCGACCCGTCGCTGCCGCATCTCCTCGGTCAGGCCGGGCGGCAGATCATGTTCATCGCCGTCGCGATCTACGGGTGGATCCGCTGGCGGAATGCCGACGGCGGTCGCATCGTGCCGCGGTGGGCGCCGACCGGGGCCCGCATCGGTCTGGTCGTGGTCCTCGTCGTCGGAACCGTGGCGCTCACCCCCCTGTTCCGCGCCCTGGGTTCGTGGGAGCCGGTCTGGGCCGACGCCTGGACCTTCGTCGGGTCACTGCTCGCGACCTACGGCATGGCCAAGGGCTGGACCGAGTTCTGGCTCATCTGGATCGCCGTGGACGTGGTGGGGGTGCCGCTGCTGTTCAGCTCCGGCTACTACGCGACCGGCCTCATGTACGTGTTCTACGGCGTCTTCACGGCGGTCGGGTTCGTGATCTGGTGGCGAGCGCAGCGACAGGCCGCGCGCCCGATCGAGATCCTCCCTCCCGACCCGAGCCCCCGCCGTCCGGACGAGGAGGCCTGAGCCGCACCGCGGATTGTTTCCGTGCGTGTCGCCGTCGCTCGCCCCGGCCCCGTCCGGTCCCGTTTCATGGGGGCATGACCCGGCAGATCCGCTTCAACGCCTTCGACATGAACTGCGTCGCCCACCAGTCGTCCGGCCTGTGGCGGCACCCCGACGACCGGTCGCGGCAGTACAACACCATCTCGTACTGGACCGACCTGGCGAAGCTGCTGGAGAGCGCGACCTTCGACGGGATCTTCATCGCCGATGTCCTGGGCACCTACGACGTCTACGGCGGTACGAACGAGGCCGCCATCCGCAACGGCGCCCAGGTACCGGTGAACGACCCGATCCTCCTGGTCAGCGCGATGGCCGCGGTGACCGAGCATCTGGGGTTCGGCGTCACGGCCGGCACCGCGTTCGAGCACCCCTACCCGTTCGCTCGGCGACTCAGCACGCTCGACCACCTCACGCAGGGCCGCGTCGGCTGGAACGTCGTGACCGGGTATCTGCCCAGCGCCGCGCGGAACATGGGCCAGGAGGACCAGCTCGCCCACGACGACCGCTACGACCACGCAGACGAGTACGTCGAGGTGCTCTACAAGCTCTGGGAGGGGTCGTGGGAGGACGACGCGGTGGTGGAGGACCGCGAGCGCGGGATCTTCACCGACCCGTCGAAGGTGCATCCGATCCGGCACGAGGGGAAGCACTTCTCCGTGCCCGGCATCCACATCTCGGAGCCCTCGCCGCAGCGGACTCCCGTGATCTACCAGGCCGGCGCCAGCCCGCGCGGGGTGCGGTTCGCGGCGGAGAACGCCGAGGCCATCTTCGTCGCCGCGCCGTCGAAGGAGGTGCTCGCCGGGACCGTGAAGCGCATCCGCGACGCCCTCGAGGCGGCGGGGCGCGACCGTCATGACGCCCGCATCTACACGCTGCTGACGGTGATCACCGCGGCGACGAGCGAGGAGGCGGCCGCGAAGCATGCCGAGTACCTCTCCTACGCGAGTCCGGAGGGCGCACTCACCTTCATGTCGGGGTGGATGGGCGTCGATCTCTCGCAGTACGCCGAGGACGAGCCGGTCGGGAACGTCGAGTCGAACGCGATCCAGTCCGTGCTGCAGCACCTCAAGGAGGAGGCCGACCTCGGGCGCGAGTGGACCGTGGGCGACTTCGGCCGCCATAACGCGATCGGCGGGCTCGGCCCCACGATCGTCGGCTCCGGGGTCGAGATCGCCGACGAGCTGCAGTCCTGGGTCGAGGAGACCGACATCGACGGCTTCAACCTCGCGTATGCGGTCACCCCCGGCACGTGGCAGGACGTCATCGAGCACGTCATCCCGGTGCTGCGAGAGCGCGGCGCCTACCCCGAGGAGTACGTGCCCGGCACGCTCCGCCACAAGCTGCACGGCCGCGGCGACCGGGTCCAGCCCACGCACCGCGCCGCCCAGTACCGCCTCTGACCCCGTTCGAATCGCCCACTTTGCTGCAAAACGGCCGGTTTTGCCGCAAAGTGAGCGATTCGAAGGCAGGTCAGTCGGCGTCGCGGGTGAAGAGACTCCGAAGCACGAGGAAGACCACCACGGCGACGACCGCGACGATGGCGAGCTTCGCGATGAACCAGAGCACCGAGAACAGCGCGCTGACGATCCACCACGCGATCACGACGGCGAGGATGACGCCGAGGACGGTCCAGATGTTCTTGGTCATGCCTCCAGCCTACGGAGTCGACGCTGCGGGGATCTCGCCGAGCGACCGGTAGACAGGCAACCCGCGCTCGTGGGCAATGGCGACGTCCTGGTCCGCGCCCGCCGATTCCCCCGGCAGCCGCAGCACCGCGTCGCAGTGCAGGAGCAGTCGCCGGGCGGTCTCGTACATGACGTCGCCCTCGCCGGAGTCGGCCGGTTCGAGGGTGCGCAGGACCGGCAATGCGACCCACTCCCCGATCATCGGCACGTGACCGAGCCGGAAGATCGGACCGGACGCCTCCTCCAGGCGCGCGAGATTGCGAGCGATCAGGGCGGGGTCGCCGTTGGTGCCGGAACGGTAGGGGCCGGCGATCAGGATCAGGAGTGGCTTCATCATGGACATGACTGTAGTCTGAATCATGCATAAACCTGCAACTTCGTGAGGAAACGTATGCTTGCTGCTCAGCGCAAAGACCACCTGCTCGCCCTCCTCGACCGCGAGGGGCGCGTCGTGGCGAAGGACGTCGCCGCAGATCTCGGAGTCTCGGAAGACGCCATCCGCCGCGACCTCCGCGAGCTCGCCGAGGAGGGCAGGCTCCAGCGCGTGTACGGCGGCGCGCTGCCCATCGCCGCGGCCGATCGCCCGGTGCGGGAGCGCCACGATCTGGCGACCGAGAGCAAGGAGCGGGTCGCCCGCCAGGCGGTCACGACCATCCTCCCCGGATCGACGATCGTGCTGGATGCCGGAACCACCACGCTCGCGATGGCGCGGCTGCTGCCCATTGGCACCGACATCACGGTCATCACCCCGAGCCCCGCCGTCGCCCTCGCCGTCGCCGAGCACTCGGATGCGCGCGTGATCATGATCGGCGGCGAGCTCACCCGGCACTCCCTCGTCGCCGGCGGAGGACTCGCGATGGAGGCGATCCAACACCTCGCCGCGGACGTGTTCTTCGTCGGCGTCACGGGCGTCGACCCGGGCCACGGCCTCACGACGGGCGAGCTCGACGACGCCGTCACCAAGCGGGCGATCTCTTCCCGATGCGCCGCGACCGTCGTCCTCGCGAGCGACGAGAAGATCGGCGCCGCCTCGCGCTACCCGGTACTGCCGTTCGAGGCGATCGCCGCGGTCATCACCGACCCGCTCGACGAGAATCCGCTGATCCCGGAGGTGCTGGCGCAGATCCCGGGACGGGCGTGAGCGACGATCCGTCTTCTCCCGCGAGGCGTTCCGCGAGCAGGGCGTGCAGGTGACCTGCCGCCGCGAGAAGCGCGACGCTGCGGCGCGTGAGGTCGGCCAGCCGCTCCGCGAGCATGCGCTGCACCTGCTCGGTGTCACCGTGCGCGCGCACCTCGTCGATGATCCGCGAAACGGTGGGGATGCCGTAGCCGCCCGAGCGCAGGGCGGCGGCGATCCGCGCCTCGGTGATCGCGAGGGAGTCATAGGAGCGGACCGATCCCGCACGACGAAGGGGGCGCACGAGCCCTTCTCGCTCCCAGTGCCGCAGTGCGGAGGAACGGACGCCGAGCGCCTGGGCGAGTTCGCCGATGGCCATCGCATCGTCCTCGACGAACGGATCGTCGGCCTCCGCCACCGCATCCTCGAGTCCGCGCAGGGCCGCGCGCACCCGTGAGCGTTCGAGGGCGAGATCCGCGTGCAGGTCATCGATCCGCTCCGCCGCATGCTCGACCGATCCGCCGATGAGAGCGGGCATCAGTCGACGCGCGGGCACCGGACCGAGCGCCGTCGCCAACGCGCGATAGGCGCGCAGCGCCAGGGCATGCGACGTCCGATACCGCCGGTACCCGTTCGCACCGCGCTCGGCGGCGGGGAGGACACCGAGGCGCTCGAGGTCGCGCACCTGCTGCGTCGAGTAGTCGACCAGCCGTCCGAGCGCCGCCGTCGTCATCACCTGCTCTTGAGGGTTGTGCACGTGTTTCCTCGTCTTTCCGGTCCTTGAGTCCACATAAGCAGGTCAGCCTCAGCATTGAAAGATGGAGATGCAGGAGATCATCGCAGAGATCCGCTCGTTCGACGGCGCGCTCGTCGTCGCCCCGGAGGCGGGCAGCGACTTCCCCGAACTGTCATGGGGAGACGCGTACTTCTACCACGCGCCCGACGGCCGGATGCCGGAGCGCACGCAGCCGTACGGGACGATCATCACCAAGGACTATCCCGACGACACGTCCTCCGCGCTGGATGCTCCAGGGCGCTTCCGGGTGAACATCCACGTCGGACGTGAGCGCGCGGAGTCGATCATCGCGGCGGGGTCTCTCACGGGCGGCGACACCGACCCGACGGCGGTCGACGTCTTCCGCCCTCATCCCCTGTACGGCGACGCCGGCTGGGTGTGCGTGATCGATCCCGCAGAGGCGACGGCGGGTACCGTGCTCGCCCTTCTTCGCGAGGCGCACGAGGCGGCACGTGCGCGCACCGGACGACGGGCGAGGTGAGTCCCATGTCGACTCCTCAGGGCATGACCGAGGCCGACCGCCGGATCGTCGCGGTGTGGGCAGCCGACTGCGCCGCGCGCGTGCTGCCGCTGTTCGAGAGCGAGGCCCCGGACGACGACCGAGCGCGCGATGCCATCGCCAGGACGCGCGCCTTCGCCCGGGGCGAGCTCACGGCTGCGGGCGAGATCCGTCGTCGTTTCGTGGCCGGCAGGGCCGCCCGCAGTGCCGTGACCCCTGCCGGCACCGCGGCCTCTCGCTCCGCGGCACAGGCTGCCGGGGTCGCGCATATGGGAGCGCATGCTCTCGGGGCAGCCGCCTACGCCGCGCGAGCCATCGAGCTGGCACACCCGGACGCTCCCGACGCCCGCGCCGCCGAAGTGCGCTGGCAACTCGCGCAGCTCTCGCCCGAGGCCGCTGCAGCCCTGCGCACCCTCCCACTCCTCGGCACCGACCCCGCCGGCCCCCTCGGCCCCGGGCTTCTCTCCTCCGGCCCCCTCGGCGAGGTGATCCGCGGGATCCAGGCACACCTCTCGTCGTAGGTCCCTCTTCGAATCGCGCAACTGGCTGTATCTGAGCCCGGAATGGAACCAGGTGCGCGATTCGAAGCGGCCCGACCGCTTCAGCCCCGATTCAGCGACGACGCGCCACACTGGGGGGATGCGGATCCTGGTGGTGGACGACGAGGTGCGTCTGGCCGAGGGCGTGCGCCGCGGACTCGAGGCGGAGGGCTTCGCGGTCGACGTCGCCCACAACGGCATCGACGGCCTCTGGCGGGCCCGCGAGACCCGGTACGACGCCATCGTGCTCGACCTGATGATGCCCGGCATGAGCGGGTGGAAGGTGTGCGAGGCCCTGCGCGCCGAGGAGAACTGGACTCCCGTGCTGATGCTCACCGCCAAGGACGGCGAATGGGATCAGGTGGAGGCGCTGGAGAGCGGCGCCGACGACTACGTCACCAAGCCCTTCTCGTTCGCGATCCTCGTGGCCCGGCTCCGGGCGCTCGTGCGCCGCGGTGCCGTGGCGCGACCGACGATCCTGGAGGCCGGCGACCTGCGACTGGATCCCGCCGGACACCACGTGTGGCGCGGCGAGACCCCGATCTCCCTCACGGCCCGCGAGTTCGCGGTGCTCGAGCATCTGATGCGCCACCGCGGGCAGGTGCTGTCGAAGCGCGACCTCCTGGCCGGCGTCTGGGACGACGACTTCGACGGCGACCCGAACATCGTCGAGGTGTACATCGGCCACCTCCGCCGCAAGGTCGACAAGCCGTTCGGACGTGAGGCGATCGAGACCATCCGCGGGGCGGGCTACCGGCTGGCGGCGAACGGTGGCTAGGCGGCTCTGGCGGTCGGTCCGCGGCCGGACGACCCTGGGTGCCACCCTCGTCGTCGCGGTCGCGCTGCTCCTCGGGGCCTTCTCCTTCTACGGCGTGCTGAGCGCGAGTATCCACGGCAGCACCGAACGCGCGGCGGAGCAGCGGCTGGAGGAGCTCGTCAGCCGATTCGACGGTCCGGGACGCCGCGGACCCGACCAGCTCGACGATGACCTCGTGCAGCTGCTCGGGCGGGACGGAGCGGTGCGCGCCGCCAGCGAGGAGGCCGCCGATGCGCTCGGCGCCACCCCGCTGCCCGTCGACGACGATCCGCAGGTGGTCCGGATCGACGGCGAGCCGATGGTCGTGGTGTCGGAAGACGTCGAGGGCGACCAGACCCTCGTCCTCGCGGTGCCGTTGGACGAGGATGCGGAGACCCTGTCGACGGTGGCGACGCTGCTCGTGATCGCCGTCCCCGCGCTGCTGCTGCTCGTGGCCGTCACGACCTGGCTCGTCA
Source organism: Microbacterium paraoxydans (assembly GCF_900105335.1). Lineage (NCBI taxonomy): Bacteria > Bacillati > Actinomycetota > Actinomycetes > Micrococcales > Microbacteriaceae > Microbacterium > Microbacterium paraoxydans. The sequence goes on from NZ_LT629770.1 coordinate 1,906,495, forward strand.
CGGGGCGCGCGCTGCGCCCGGTCACCCGCATCCGCCAGGAGGTCGAGGGCATCACCGCCGAGCGCCTCGATCACCGGGTGCCCGTTCCCGACACCGCGGACGAGATCCACTCCCTCGCCGTGACCATGAACGGGATGCTCGACCGGCTCGACGCAGCGGCGACCGCGCAGCGCCGCTTCGTGTCCGATGCCTCGCACGAGCTCCGCTCCCCCCTGGCGACGATCCGTCAGCACGCGGAGCTCGCCCAGGCGCACCCGGAGGTGACCAGCATCGACGAGCTCGCGGAGGTGGTGTCCGAGGAGGGGCTGCGGTTGCAGGGCATCGTGGAGTCGCTGCTGCTCCTCGCCCGCCTCGACGAGGGTGTCACCGGGAGCACCGAACCGGTGGACCTGGACGACCTCGCCCTCGCGGAGGTGCGTCGGCTGCGGGCCACCGGGCTCGACGTCGACGGCTCCGGGATCCGTGCGGCCCGCACCGTCGGCGACCCCCGGCTGCTGGGCCAGCTGCTGCGGAACCTCGCGGACAACGCCGCGCGGCACAGCAACGGCCGGGTGGCGATCGGGGTGGAACCGCAGGCGGCGCACGTCGTGCTCACGGTCGAAGACGACGGCGCCGGCATCCCGCCGGAGGAGAGGGACCGCATCTTCGAGCGCTTCGTCCGGCTCGATGAGGCCCGCAGTCGCGACGCTGGCGGCAGCGGGCTCGGTCTCGCGATCGCTCACGGCATCGCCACCGCCGCCCACGGCGCGATCACGGTGGACACGTCCCGGTGGGGCGGCGCCCGCTTCACCGTGACCCTCCCTTTCGCCGGCCCTCTCTCCTGACCGACCGCCCGGGCAGAGTTTCGGAGATCCCCGACGACACCCCGGTCGTGGCCGCCGCACGGCGGCGTGTCGTCCCGAGCTCCGAAGTCGTGCCCGAGATATCGGTTCCTGAACGGGGCTTCAGGAGGCTTCAGGGTGGCTTCAGCGGCGTCGGGAGACCATCGAGACATGAACGACAAGACTCCTGCTCCCGACCAGAACCCCACGCCGGACGAGAACGACACCGCGGGTCAGAACTCGGCCCCCGCCGTCCCGAATGCAGGCCAGGACCAGCACGCCGGACAGGACTCCCCCGCCGGCCACGACGCGAACGCCGACGCCCCGACGGTGCCGGTCGCGCCGGCCCCCGGCCCTGCCGCCGCCCCGGAGGCACCGGTCGCCGCGACCCCCGCCAAGCCCGGACGTAAGCGCGCGCTCCTGATCGGCGGCGGGATCGCGGCCGCGGTGCTGCTCGCCGGCGGTGGCGTCGCGGTGGGTGCCGCGATCGGCGACGAGTTCGGTGACGACGACGACCGCCCCGCCATGGAGGGCCCCCGACACGAGGGCGACCGCGGCCCGCGCGGAGACCACCGCGGCGACGAGGATGCCCGCCCGAGCGGAGACCGGGGCGACCGCGGCCCTGTCACCGGCATCGGCACCGACGACATCGACGAGCTCCTCGCGATCGCCGCCGCCGCCCAGGACGCCGCCGAGGGCGAGGTCACCTCGATCGACGCGAAGCGCGACGGAACGTGGGAAGTGCAGCTGACCACGTCCGCCGGGGACGAGACCGAGGTGCGCGTGGACGACGACCTCGCCGCGACCGTGGTGTCGACGGATGCGGCAGACGACGACAAGGGACCGACGCTCACGCTCGACGAGGAGACCATCCGCACTCTCGTCGACGCCGCCCTCGCCGAGGCCGAGGGGATGATCACCGACCTCGATGTGGACTCCGACGACGTGAGCCCCTACGACGCCTCCGTCCTCACGACGGACAACCGCTCGATCGACATCTCCTTCGACGCCTCGTTCGCGGTCGTCGGCACCGACGTCGACGAGTGACCGCGTCCCTGACGGCTAGCATGCAAGGATGACGAACTCCGATCCGATCGACGAGGTCTCCATCGGCGGCGAGGTCATCCGCCTCGGGCAGTTCCTCAAGTTCGCGGGACTGCTCGATTCGGGCGGCGACGCGAAAGAGGTCATCATCGACGGCTACGTCACCGTGAACGGCGAGGTGGACCGGCGCCGCGGGCGTCAGCTCCGCGACGGCGATGTGGTCACCTTCGAGGGCCGGGCGGTCCGCGTCCGGCCCTGACCCGGCGTCGCGGAGCCTTCCGCCGCCTCCGGTCCGCGGTTCCGCGCCTCGCTCACGAGCACCGCGGTCACCCCGGCGCCGCACAGCGCGAACCCGCCGACCGTGATCGCCGTGAGGGGTTCACCGAGCAGCAGCGCCCCGCCGATCGCGGTCGCCGGGGCGACGAGGAAGAGCAGCGCCTGCAACGCGGTGATGCCGACCCGGCGCAGCAGCCACCAGTACAGTCCATAGGCGCCGAGCGTGGGGAAGACGGCGGTCAGGACCACGGCGATCCAGAACGAGGGTCGCGCCGGCGGCACGAGTGCCCCGGCGAGCGCGGCGATGACGAGGAGCAGCACGGCGGTCACGCTCACGTGGATGGTCAGGGTCAGCAGCACCCCGGTGCGCACGGCCGTCCGCCGCTGCACCAGCGTGCCGATCACGAGGCAGACCATCGCCGCCGCCGGAAGCAGGTAGGCGACGAGCGGCGCGGAGCCGGCACCGAACTGCGACTGCACGACGAGCAGCACCCCCACCGCCCCGATCACCAGCCCCGCCACCTGGGCGCCGCGCACGCGGAGGCCCAGCACCGGCCCGACCAGCACGGCGACGAGCAGCGGCTGGACGGCGTCGATCAGCGCGACGGTGCCGGTGGCGATCCCCGTCGCGACGGCGGCGTACACGGCAGCGCAGTATCCGAACTGGGCGAGCGCGCCGATGACCGCCTGGACGCCGAGTTCCCGCGCGGTCATCCCCTTCGTCGCTCCGGACGTCGCGGCGAGGACCACGAGCAGGACGGCGAGCGGCGTGAACCGCCAGACCAGGAGCGTCAGCGGGTCGACGTCCGCGGTGGCGACCGCGGGGATGAGGAAGCCCGAGCTCCACGTGAGGACGAAGGCCACCGCCGCACCCACGGTCACGACCCGAGAGAGTATACCGATCTGTTTACTCATCCCGTCACTATACAGGTTGGTATACTCGCCGCATGTCGACAACCGTGCCGGAGCTCCCGCCGCTGACCCCCGGGGCGCGCCGCGTGCTCGACGCCGCCTCCGACCTCTTCTACGAACGCGGCATCCACGCCGTCGGGGTCGACACCATCGCCGCCGCCGCCGGGGTGACGAAGAAGACTCTCTACGACCGCTTCGGATCGAAGGAAGCGCTCGTCGTGTCCTACCTGCAGCACCGGGACGCCCGCTGGCGCGATCACGTCGCGGTTCACCTCGCACGGGTCCCGGCCCCGGGGCCCGCCCGCGTGCTCGCGATCTTCGATGCCGCCATCTCCTGGGTGCCGGACCACAGCACCAAGGGATGCAGCGCCATCAACGCGCGCGCCGAGATCGACGGCCCCGGGGACGCCCCGCTGGTGCTCGCCGAGGCCCGTCGCGAGAAGGAGTGGCTGCTCGCGGTCTTCGCGGAGCTCTGCGGTGAGGCCGGGTTCCACGACCCGGACCGGCTCGCCGAGACGCTCATGCTCCTCTATGAAGGTGCGATCGTCACCGTCGGCATGGGGACGTTCGCGGAGCCGTTCGCGACCGCTCGGGACAGCGCGCGCCGACTGCTGGAGTCCACTGCGTCCGACGCGTCCTAGACGTCGGTCGTCGAAGAGGACGCGCGCGGCGGGAGCACCGCCCGCACCGTGACCACGAGGAACGCCACGAGCAGCACCACCATCGTCACGTCAGCGACGATGTAGGCGTAGTGCGCGCCATCGGTTCCCGGCGCCTCCCGCCCTGCGATGACCAGGTCGCTCCGCCGGTTGAGGATCGGGCGGATGACGACCACCTCGGCGAGGAACACCAGCCACAGCCCGCCGAGCAGCAGAGCCGAGGAACGCCCGGCACGGGCACGGACGCTGACCGCCGTCAGCACGAGGAGCACCGCTCCCGCGAGGACGTTGAGGGCGGTGAACACGAGACGACCGATGCCGAGCCCTAGGGGGATCGTGATTCCGGGAGCCAGGAACTTCAGCGGCGCCTCCAGGAACGAGATCGCGACGATCGCCCCGAGCAGGAAAGCCGGCAGCAGCAGGCGCAGCGCCGTCACCGCGCGTCCACCCGTCATGGCCTCAGGCTAACCGGCCGGTCCGCACCCCCAGCGGCGGGTGACCGTGGAAATAGCGCCTCACTCCGCGTTCAGGGGATAATGGGTAACATGCCACGTCCTACCGACGCCTATCGCGGGCTTATGCAGAGCAGTCGGCTGCGGGTCCTCGCCGCCTTGATGGACACTCCGGGAATCGGCCTCGCCGAGCTCTCCCTCCGCATGGGCCTCCACGTGAACACGCTGCGCGACCACCTCCGCGTGCTCGAGGGTGAGGGCCTCGCCCGGTCCGAGGTCGAGCACACCGGTCGGCGAGGAAGACCGCGGCTGCGCTTCTCCCCCGTGCTGCCCAGCGAGCCGAACGAGATCGAGGAACGGCGGGTCCAGGAGGCGATCCGTCACGGCGACCTCATGCGCGCGGTGCTCCCAGCGACGCGATCCGGGCTCCCGGAGGCCGCGACGCATCAGCTCGACGCGCTGTTCCACCACCTCGACGACGTGGGCCTGCAGCCGGACATCGACGAGAAGGCGATGACCGTCGACCTCTCCCCCTGCCGCTTCCACACGCTTCTGACCGATGACCAGACCGTGGTCTGCCGGGTGCACGAGGAGCTCATGAAGTCGGTGCTGGCGAGAGCGGGCGGCCCCGTGGAGATCGAACGCGTGATCCCGTTCACGACGTCCCACTCCTGCCACGTCCGGCTCAGCCTCCGCGAGGAGTCGGCGTCCGACACGGGACGGTGACGCCCAGGCTCAGTTGAAGTCGCCGCCCGGCGCCATGTCGGCGAACCGGGAGTAGTGCCCCTGGAAGGCGACGGTGATGGTCGCGGTCGGTCCGTTACGGTGCTTGGCCACGATCAGGTCGGCCTCGCCGGGACGGACGTCCTTGTCGTAGACCGAGTCGCGGTGCAGCAAGATGACCATGTCGGCGTCCTGCTCGATCGATCCGGACTCTCGCAGGTCGCTGATGGCTGGCTTCTTGTCCTGTCGCTGCTCGGGACCACGGTTCAGCTGCGACAGCGCGATGACCGGCACCTGCAGCTCCTTGGCGATGAGCTTGAGGCTTCGGGAGAACTCCGAGACCTCCTGCTGACGGGACTCGACGCGCTTACCCGACGTCATGAGCTGGAGGTAGTCGATGATGACCATGCGCAGACCCGCCCGCTGCTTCAGCCGTCGGCACTTCGCCCGGATCTCGACGAGCGTCATGTTCGGGCTGTCGTCGATGTAGAGCGGGGCGTCGTTGATGCGGCCGCGGGTGGCGGCGACCGTCGTCCAGTCCCGCGGGTCGAGCGTTCCCTTGCGCATGTTCTGCAGCGGGATCGCCCCCTCGGCGCTGAGCAGACGCATCGCGATCTCGCTCTTGCCCATCTCGAGGGAGAAGAAGATCGAGGGGAAGTCGTGCCCGATCGAGGCCGCACGGGCGAAGTCGAGGGCGAGCGTGGACTTTCCCATCGCGGGTCGCGCGGCGACGACGATCATCTGCCCGCCGTGCAGGCCGTTGGTGAGCTCGTCGAGCTCGCGGAAGCCGGTGGGGATGCCGGTCATGGAGCCGTCGCGGCCGTTGGCCGCCTCGATCTCCTCGACCGCGGCGTCGACGGCGACCGTGAGCGGCACGTAGTCCTCGGCCGTCTCCGAGCCGGTCACCGAGTAGATCTCGGCCTGCGCGTTGTTGACGATGTCGGTCGCGTCGCCCTGGCCGTCGTAGCCGAGCTGGACGATGCGCGTCCCGGCATCGACGAGGCGGCGGAGGATCGCGCGCTCGGAGACGATGCCGGCGTAGTAGCCGGCGTTGGCCGCGGTCGGGACGATCGACGTGAGGGTGTGCAGGTAGTCGGCGCCGCCGGCCTTGTTCAGCTCACCGGTCTTGATCAGCTCGTCGGTGACCGCGACGACGTCGGTGGGCTCACCGTGGGAGTACAGCGAGAGGATCGCCTCGAAGATGAGCTCGTGCTTGGGGATGTAGAAGTCGGCGCCCTTGAGCGTCTCGATCACGTCGGCGACCGCGTCCTTCGACAGGAGCATGCCACCCAGGGCGCTCTGCTCGGCGAGGAGGTCGTGCGGAGGGGTGCGCTCGGGCGGACGCTGCCCTCCCAGGCGCTCCTCGGAGATGTCGGCGATCGACACTGTGTTCCCTTCGATGCGACGGTTCTGAGGCGGGCCCCGCGCGCGCATCTGCGGATGCCGGTGCGGGGGACCGCGGCCGCGCGGCGGCCATCCCCAGACAAGCAGGTGCCCCCGACATTCGGTCGCTCGACCACGCTATGAGCGGTCTCCACACGGTGCAACACGGCCTGTGGATAACCATGTGGACAGCGTGCGGACAATCTCGGAGTGTCTGTGCAGAACGGGTGTGGATAACCCGGTGGACGGTGTGAACACCGAACTTTTTTATCTGCCCTGAACGGGGTTTTATCGTTTCCCCACCCTGTGGATGAAAACGAGTTTAAATTGCGCGTTGAAGGTTTCCCCTCCGGAGGGGGCATGTGTAGAACCTGGGGAAAGTCAAGCCGGAAATCCGCCGGGCGCGTCACGATCTGACACGAGACGAATCGGATGTAAACGCCCCTGGACAGAGAGGGACTCCGCGAGTATTCTGCCTCCCATCGACACACCCGTGGACCTTCGGAGGGGGAGGACGACGTGGACGCTCGGAGCACCCGACGCGGCGTACCCCACGCCGTCCTCTGGGGTGGCATCGGCGCGCTCGCCTGGGCGGCTCTGACCGTCCTCACCGGCGGCAGCTCTGCACACGCGGACGAGCAGCCCAAGGGTCCGCTCGACGGCCTCACCTCTGTCGTGTCCGAGACCGTCACCGCCGTGACGAAGCCGGTCGTGAACAACGTCGTCGCTCCGGTGGTGAACCAGGTGGCGACGCCTGTGGTCCAGGAGGTCGTCGCGCCCGTGGTGCACGAGGTCGTCGCTCCGGTCGTGACTCACACCGTCGCTCCCGTGCAGGAGGCCGCTCCCGCCGTCGTCGAGACGGTGACCGAGACGGTGACGCAGGTCCCGGTCGTCGGAGACACTGCGGCTCCCGTGCTGGAGGCGGTCGCCGAGACCACCGAGACGGTCGTCGAGCCCGTCACCGACGTGCTCGGCTCTGCACCGGTCTCGCAGATCACCGCGCCCGTGCTCGACCTCGTCGGCGGCCTTCCGCTGGTCGGCGGCATCGTCGTCGACTCCGGCGCCATCGACCTGGTCGAGAACGTCGTCGGTGTCGTCGACGGCACGACCGGTCTGATCGGCGGCGTCGTCGACGAGACCGTTCCGCCGGTCGTCGAGGTGCTCACGCCACAAGAGCCGGCCGCACCGCAGACCCCGGAGGGCTCCGTCCCCGCGGGCGTCCCCCCTGTGCGCGACGACATCGCCGCGCTTCCCGAGCGTGCTTCCGCACCGTCGGCCCCGCCGAGCACGGGCCAGGACTCTGCGCTCCGTACCGTGGCTTCCTTCGCAGGCCCGGTCTCCGCGCCTGACTCCTCGGACGCCGGTGCCGGTGACACCGCTCCGGTGCCGTTCGGTGCCCCCGCGGGCGCCCCGGCCGCCCCCGCCTCTTCCTCCGCCGCCTCGGCCGGAGGTTCCACCAGCGCCCCCGCTCGCCTCAGCGAGATCGGCGCGACCCCGCTCCGTGCCTGGGAGCGGGCCGCCGGCGCACGGGACGACGCCCTTCCGGGCGCCCCCGTCGCCGACACCGACGTCTCGCCTGACTGACGGACTGTCGCGTCATCCCACCCGGATGACAGATGCCGTGCTGCGCGCGCACTTCCTCGCGTGCATCCCATCAGACAGACCAGTCACGTCAGGAGAACCATCATGCGTACCTACGCGAAGCGCGTCCTCTGGGGCACGCTCATCGCCGGCGGGATCACCCTGCTCGGCGCGACGGCCGCCAATGCGGCCGAGACATCCGGAGACGACGGCTTGCTCTCCGGCACCCAGGCCGTAGCGCCCATCACCGCCCCGATCACGGTCGTCGACAACGCGATCTCCGTGCTCGGCGACGCGGCATCCACCACACCGGCTCCCGCTCCGGCCCCGGCTCCCGCTCCCGCCCCGGCTCCCGCAGCCGCGCCCGCCCCCGCTCCGCAGACGAACGGCGCGGAGGGCACGGCATCCGGCACCCAAGCCGTGGTGACCGTGAACCTTCCCGTCACGGTGACGGACAACGCGATCAGTCTCACCGAAGACTCCACGACCAGCACCCCGGCCGCCGCTCCTCCCCAGAGCGCGGCTCCCCAGGCCCCTGACGCGGCCGGGGTGCTTTCCCTCGACACGGACGGCCTGGATGGTGTGCTCTCGGGCACCCAGGCTCTCGTGGCGGTCAACGCCCCGGTGACCGTGTCCGACAACGCCATCTCGCTGCTCGGTGACTCCGAGTCGGCCGCCGAGGGAGAGAGCGCCGCAGCACCGGCGCCTGCCCCGGCGACCGGGTCGAGCACCTCGGGCGAGGACGGCACCGCGAGCGGCACCCAGGTCGTCGCCCCGGTGACGGCCCCGGTCAGCGTCGGCGGCAACGCCATCTCGCTCCTCGGCGACAGCGAGGCCTCCGGCACCACCGGCGGCACCGCGACCCCGACCGCACCCGCGGCCGGCGGGAGCACCACCGGCGGTGAGGACAGCATCCTCGGGGGCACGCAGGCCGTGGCACCCGTGACGGCGCCTGTCACCGTCGGCGGCAACGCCATCTCGCTCCTCGGCGACAGCGAGGCCTCCGGCACCACCGGCGGCACTGCGACCCCGACCGCACCCGCGACCGGGTCAAGCACCTCGGGCGAGGACGGCACCGCGAGCGGCACCCAGGTCGTCGCCCCGGTGACGGCCCCGGTCAGCGTCGGCGGCAACGCCATCTCGCTCCTCGGCGACAGCGAGGCCTCCGGCACCTCCGGCGGCACCGCGGCCCCGACCGCACCCGCGACCGGAGGCAGCACCACCGGCGGCGAGGACAGCACCCTCGGCGGCACCCAGGTGGTCGCACCCGTGACCGCCCCCATCGGCGTCACCGGCAACGCCATCTCCGTCACCGACGACGCCACCGTCACCGGCACCACCGACGGCACCACGTCCCCGACCGCACCCGCGACCGGAGGCAGCACCACCGGCGGCGACGACAGCACCCTCGGCGGCACCCAGGTGGTCGCACCCGTGACCGCCCCCATCGGCGTCACTGGCAACGCCATCTCCGTCACCGACGACGCCACCGTCACCGGCACCACCGGCGGCACGTCCCCGACCGCACCCGCGGCCGGCGGCAGCACCACCGGCGGCGACGACAGCATCCTCGGCGGGACTCAGCTGGAGCTCCCCGTGACGCTTCCCATCACGATCGGCGGGAACGCGATCTCCGTCGTCGGCGAGAGCACGGTGACCGATCCCGGCACGAACCCGGGCACCGATCCGGGCACGGACCCGGGCACTGATCCCGGAACGGACCCGGGCACCGACCCCGGAACGGACCCCGGCACCAACCCCGGAACCGACCCCGGAGTGAACCCGGGAATGACGCCGAGCACCGGAGCCGGCATGACCAGCATGCCCTGGGCTGCGGGTGCCGCCGCGACGGGTGAGGCCACCGGCCTCGCGATGACCGGTGGCGCCTCGGCCCCGTGGCTGTGGGCCCTCGCCGCTCTCCTGCTGCTGGGAGGTGCGGGCCTGCTGCGCCGTCGCACGGCGTAGGTGCTGAGCCCCGGCGGCGGCGATGTCCTCGGGGGAGGAGACTCGCCCCCGCCGGTGCGCGGCAGCGTCCGCACGTGCGGTGCAGCCCTCGCTGCGCTTCCTCTGCCGAGCGTGACCGCCGCGCAAACGGCGGATGCCCCGTGGTCCCCCCACCGCGGGGCATCCGTGCGCCCGTTCGACGAGGCGCAGCTTCGTCACGTCGTCCTTGTGGGAAACGAGATAGCAGCCGCTATCCGCCCGGCACCTACGTCCGTCTAGTGCGGCTTCTCCTCCACGAGTCGATACTCGATACCCAGGACGTCATCCGGGTCATGGAAACGGATGGCGCCAGAGCGGAACGGAACGACGATCCCGCTCGGCTCGACACTCCACTCCCCATCCGAGGCTTCTTCAAAATCGAGGTGGGGTTCTTCAAGCTCTTCCTAGGAGAGCCCCGATGACGCGCGGGTCCTCGGAGTCCCATCCATTACTGAGAACCTTGTATACCCCGCAGCGACTGTCGACGCCGTCAACAGGCTGACGGCCGTTGAACGTTCGACGCCGTCTATTGCGTTGCTCGTTGGCGCCTCGATAGCATTCGGTAGCCCGGCGGGTGTCGCCGGTCTCATCGTCTGATGAGTCCGCGAACCGTTTCGCAGACTCCTGTCTGTCGAAGGAGCTCTGGCGAGTTCTACGCGTGTAATCGTGTCCTCCCTAGTTCTCTCGAGCGTTCTCCTGGTGAGTGCGATCGTTCCGTTCGAGTCGGCGGCTGCTCAGGTGCCCGCGGACAGCACGAGCACTCCCGCACCCGAGGATCCGCCGGTACCTGCGGTCGAGAATGTTGACCGCAATGACCTTGATGTGGTGTCACGTTCGGAGTTCGAGACCCGCTATGTCGATAGCGCTGGGAGTGAGGTGGCTCAGTTCTCCGTCGACCCTCTCAACGTGCGCGTCGACGGAAAGTGGGTTGATGTCGACCCGAGCTTGTCTGGGGATAACGATGGGTGGACTGTCGAACAGCACCCGCTTGCCCCCGAGTTCGCTCCCACAGCCGACGGCCAGAACACGGTCACCGTGACACGTGACGGCCACGAGGTCGCCATGTCTCTCGTCGGAGCAGACGAGGGTTCCCCCGAGGCGCCGGTGTGGCCGTCGGACGACTTCAGCTCCCTCGCTTATCGTGATGTGCTTCCCTATGCTGACCTTGAGTACACAATCACTCCCGGGTCCGTGAAAGAAGCACTGGTGCTCCACGCCGCGCCCGCTGCAGGTAAGCACTCGTGGACCTGGCGCATCGACCCAGGAAACTTGACGCCCGCACTGACCGAAGAGGATGTTCTCGAGTTCGTGGACGCTGATGGGGCGGTCGTGATGTCCAGCCCGACGCCCATCGCCTGGGACTCCGCCTCCGACGGCACTGCAACCCCTCGCGAGGAAGTCGTCTTGGATGCCGCGCTGCTGCGCAGCTCGAACGAGAACTGGTTCTACCGCGTCTCCATCGAGGAGTCCTGGATACAGGATGCCGACCGGGTGTTCCCCGTCTACATCGATCCCGAAGTGGTGGGCACGATCGCGAACCAGAACTCGTACAAGTCCGACGGCGGTCAGTATCTCGGCCAGCAGCACATCGGAAACACAAAACAGCCTGAGGGCGACCGCTACTGGCGTGCCGTCGTCAACTTCGCAGGCGGCGCCTCCGTCGGAAAGTTCATCGAAGCATCAGACCTCGGCATCACCTACGCCGGAGTTGGGTCTACCGCCACCCACTCCGGCAATGTGCGCGTTGGCACAGCGTGGGAGTATGGCGGGTACAGCACCCTGCTCGATTCCTATTCCCTGGGCGCCGGGACGACACAGACCAACGGAACTACGTTTCCCACCTACATCGCCAGCCGCTTCGGCAAGGCGTCAGCCACCAACGTGGCCTTCATGATCAGCGGCGCCGAGGGCACCGTCTATAGTCACAAACGCGTCACCACCGACCTCTGGGTCAAGTATCACGCCCACGTCAACCCCACATTCGTGACCGGCACAGGCGGGTCGCCCACAAACGGCGCCACCGGTGTGACGTTGACCCCCACCTTCAGATCCACAGCAACTGCCGTCACCGGTTCCAGCTTGCGATACTCCTACCGGATTTTCACCGACCCTAACGGAACACCCTTCTACACATCACCGGAAACGACCTCGGCTGTTCATCGGGTTCCCGATGGGACGCTGAAGCCCGGTACGAAGTACTACTGGCGCGCCTACGTGCGCGACGCGGGTTGGGATGGCCACCTCGGACAATCCACTCTCCGCTCCACCGGTGCGTGGAGCTTCACCACCACACCCATGCCGGCCATGGACGAGGGGCGAGAACTTCATGAGCAGGCTGGCGACCTCTACCCAGTGCCCGCGACCGTGATCTCCGCCGGGGAAGCCGTCACGGTTCCGGTTGAAGGGCTGTACGGGATGCCGTCGTTTGCGGACGGGCTCGATGCCGTGGTCGCCAACGTGAGCATCCGTAGCACCACCACACAAGGCGCTTCGATCCGCGCGTGGCCGAGCGATCTGGACGAACCCGACGCGACCATGCTCGAGAGCGCGTCAACCCACTGGAACTCCATGTTCACACCCATAATGGTCGGCAGCGACGGCACCATACAGGTCCGGAACCTTTCCGCCTCTCCCATGGAACTCAAGCTCTACATGCTCGGATACGCCACGGTGCCCTCACGCATACTCCCCGCTGATGAGACTGAGGAATCCGAGCACATCGAGCCCATCGACGACAGCCAAGACGAACTCCTGGAAGGAGATCCCGACGGAACCGAGCCGGAAGCACCCCCGGAAACCCTCGTCATCGAGAACGAGACGGGAGAGTTCCTCGTCACCACGGAAGAACTCACCCCCGCCGATGCACAAGAGGTGACAGAAGGCGGCGGGGGCATTACAACGTTCGGTTTCATCCCCCCGAAATCGCCCGCACCCACTAACTGGCGCGGCTGCGGCCTCTTCGACAAGAACGAGCAATACGTCAAAAGCTACGATCGCAAGCGACTGAGGAACAGTTTCTCTGGTTCCGTCGCGACCCTCCGGTGCGGAACGGCCAGGGATTATGGCTTTCGGCATGTTCAGGCGCGCCATCAAGGGGAGTGGACCAACGTTGGCGGACGGGTGGGGGTGCAGTGGCGCGACATGGCCGACTGGTCCATCGCCTGGATGCTCTACGACCCCGACCGAGTCGTCGCCAGCGGTCCCAACTTCTGTTACTCCCGGACAGTTTTCGTCTACAACAAGAAGACTGGGCAGAAGGTCTATCAGACTAATGTCCGGCTGTTCCTCGGAAAAACAGGTCAGAGAATCATCACCGCGAACCCTGGTCGACAGTGCTCAGGAATCAACTTGGTCCGCTAGTAGCCCGCCAACGAAAGGACACCAAGATGTCTCGACGCCTTCTGCGCCTATCGCCGGACTACGGAAACATCCTCCCCGTTTGGGAGGAGACACCAGGTCTCGAGGCAGGTGACCTCGATCCCGAAGATTCAGGGCTCTCGGATGGTCTCGTACAGGAGCTCCTCGCATGGAACACCCGTTGGGAAGAGTTTCTGTACTCGAGCATGCCAGAAGACGAGTTGGAGAAACACCGCGACGCATGGGAGAGAGAAGGCCGCAGCCTCGCCAAACGCATCGAACTCGAACTCGGCCGCGAGATCGACGTACACGTCACCTATAAGCCTTGAGCTCGCGATACTGCTCACGGGCGCGCGGCGGGGGTCGGTCCGCCTGGCCGCGCAACCCTGGATGCCATCAATCGCAACGTCCAAGGCGATCTGTTGCTGCAAGTCAGAGCCGCCGGGGCACCAACCGGGACCCTACCGATACTCGGGATCGCCGCCTGGTGGTCGAGGACTGACTCAATGGACGATCCTCGCCCCCGCCGGTGCGCGGCAGCGTCCGCACGTGCGGTGCAGCCCTCGCTGCGCTTCCTCTGCCGAGCGTGACCGCCGCGCAAACGGCGGATGCCCCGTGGTCCCCCCACCGCGGGGCATCCGTGCGCCCGTTCTGCGGACGCACGGGACGCGATGCGGGGGCTTAGCCGAGCTCCTGGAGATCTGCCGTCATGTCGCCGCCTGCGTCTCCGGTGTTGACCGTGCCCTTCGGCTCGAAGAGGATCGCGTGCACTTCTTCCTCGGCTTTCGGGCAGTGCTCGACGCCCCGGGGCACCACGAACACGTCGTTCGGGTTCAGGACGACGTCGCGGTCGCGGAGCTGGATCGTCAGGCGTCCGCTCACCACGAAGAACAGTTCGTCGGTCTCGAGATGCGTGTGCCAGACGAACTCGCCCTGCAGCTTCACGACCTTGACGTCGTAGTCGTTGACGCTCGTCAGCCGGTGCGGCTGCCAGTGCTCGTGGATGGTGGACAGGGCCTCGTGCACATTGCGAACGTCGTCCGTCATGGCCAGCAGCCTATCCTCACGGCAGGACGATCGACCCGTCGGCGTCGACGACGACGGCACTGCCCGGGAAGTCCCGCCGCCCGCGCTCGTCCATCAGGGCGCCGGCGCGACCGGTCGGATCGGGCGCCGGGGCACCGACTTCTGCGTCAAGACGGACGGACCGGATCTGTCCGCCGAGGAAGGTGCCGTCCGCACCGAGACGGACCGACAGGTAGGCGCCGAAACGGGTCTCCTCCTCCGCCCCGAAGATGCCCCCTCCCGCGAAGTTGCCCAGGCTGTACGCGATGAGGCGGCCGCGGTAGAACTCCGCACCCCGGACGACGTGCGGGCCGTGCCCGACCACCAGATCGGCGCCGGCGTCGACGGCCGCGTGCGCGAACGCCTGCGGATCGCCCCGGTTCTCCCCGAAGCTGAGCTCGGTCCCCCCGGTGACCGCGTCGGCCTCCGGTCCCTCGGCGCCCATGTGCGCGTGGACGACGACGAGATCGGCCTGTTCCGCCGCCGCACGCACGACCTGACCGACGTGACGGAGGTCGGTGACCCGGTTGAATCCCCCATACGGCGCGAAGCCGACCAGGGCCACGGTGGTCTCCCCCACCCTCGTCACGACGACCTCGTTCCGGTCCCCGACGGCGTCCATGCCCTCCGCGCGCAGAACGGCCCTCGTCTCGTCGACGCCCTCCCGGCCGAAGTCGTGACTGTGGTTGTTCGCCTGATTGAGCACGTCGAAGCCGCGCAGCGCCGCAGCGGCATCCGGCTCGCTGCGGAACGCGAGGCAGTGGTCGCTCCCGGCGCACTTGTCGACGCCGGTGTCCGCCGCGATCACCTGCTCCAGGTTGCCGGTGACGATGTCCTCGGTGAACCAGGGGCGCACCTCGTCGAAGGTCGATCGTCCGCGATCCGCCGGGATCCCGCGAGACGCGTCGTACAGCAGGATGTCGCCCACGGCGCCGATGCTGACCTCTCCCGCGAGGGTGCCGGCGCGGTCGGCGATCGCGGCGGGGCGGGCGGGGATCGCCGCCGCCGCGCTGACGGCGAGGCCGACCCCCACCAGGGTCAGCACCGCGACCGGTGTCCGCCAGGGGACTCTGCGAGGAGCACCGCCGGCCGCGGTCCGCCGACGAGGCAGATCCCACAGCCAGGTGAGTCCGTCGCGAGCGGTGAGGCGATCGAGGCCGATGCACGCGGCGACCAGACCCGCCGTGAGCACGATCGGGAGCAGGACGGCCGCGAGCAGCTGCGCGGCCTGCCCCGCGTCGGACAGCACCCCCACGAGCGCGGCGTCGGCGAGCGCGAGCAGCGGCATGTGCAGGAGGTAGATCGGCAGGGTCCGGACGCCGAGCGCCTGCAGGCCCCGCCCGACCAGAGGGAGGCCCGCGAGGATCGGAGCGACCGCGATTCCCATCGCCACCCCGAGGACGGACACCGCCGGCCACACCCCCGGAACGGTCTCCGTGCCCGTCACGCGCATGACGGCGTAGGCAGCGAGATACCCGAGGGTCAGCGCCCCGGCGAGTGCCGGTCGTGGTTTCGCGGTGAAGCGGCGGATGCGCGGCGCGAGATACGCACCTCCGAGGAAGAAGAAGAGGTTGTAGAGGAGCGATCCGCGGTTGCTCACCACGTCGACCAGTCCGGCGGCCACCGCCACCGAGAGCATGCCGGAGCCCACCAACAGAACGCCGCGCGGCAGTCGGTGCAGGCCCTTCGCGACGACGAAGTACAGCGCGAGCGCGTAGAGGTACCAGGTGTTCGGCGGGCTGATCGTCACCCCCTCCACGAACGCGGAGACGCTCCTCGGCACGAACGTCGGGAAGTCCGGGAATGCCCACATCGCGGCGGCGTGGATGAGGCTCCACAGCAGATACAGATACAGGAAGCGGACCACGCGGGGACGGAACACGACGGCCCAGGGCCGGGCCAAGGCTGCCGAGGCGAAGTACCCCGACAGGAACAGGAACAGCGGCATGAGGAACGGCCAGATGAGGTCGCTCGCGAGGCCCCAGGCCCCGGGAAGGGGGATGCCGAGCCGCCAGTCGACCTGCAGGTAGGTCTTCAGCACGACGTGCCAGAACACCACGAGGACGATCAGCAGCCCCTTCGCGGCATCGCCCCAGGGCGCTCTGGATGTCGGGAAGGGGGGTGGTGTCGCCATGGAATCGAGCCAACAGCACAGCATGTTGCGTCGGCGTATGAGAAATGTCGCCTGATCCTCACCGCGTCCGGATGCACGAACGCCCCCTGTCCTCCGGGACAGGGGGCGTTCCGTTCGACAGGCGTACGCCCGTCGGGTGCCTTACTTGGCGGCGACGACCTGCAGCGTGATGACGGCAGTGACGTCCTCGTGCAGACGCACGGTCGCCTCGTACTCACCGGTCGCCTTGATGGGCGAGGTGATGTGCACCTTGCGCTTGTCGATCGAGCCGAGGCCCGCAGCCGTGACGGCCTCTGCGACGTCGGCGGTCTTCACCGAGCCGAACAGACGGCCTTCCTTGCCGGCCTTCACCGCGAGACGCACCTTGGTGCCCTCGAGGGTGTTCTTCAGGGCCACAGCCTCGTCGCGGTCGTGGATCGCGCGTGCCTGACGCGCGGCCTGGATCGAAGCGACCTGCTTTTCGCCACCACGGGTCCACGCCGTAGCGAAGCCCTGGGGGATGAGGTAGTTGCGGGCGTACCCGTTCTTGACCTCGACCACGTCACCGGCGCTACCCAGCCCGGCGACCTCGTTCGTGAGAATCAGCTTTGCCATCTCAGTACCCCTTACCGGCCGGCGCCAGCGTAGGGCAGGAGCGCCATCTCGCGCGCGTTCTTGATCGCGGTGGCGATCAGACGCTGCTCCTGCACCGACACACCGGTGATGCGACGGGCGCGGATCTTGCCGCGCTCCGAGACGAACTTGCGGAGGGTGGCGACATCCTTGTAATCGATGACGCCGACCCGGATGGACTTCGCGGGAGCGGCGTTCTTCGCGCCCTTCCGCGGCTTGCGGCGGTCGCCGCTCGACTTTCCAGCCATTGCTTTTCCTTAGTGATGAGCGGGGTGCGGCCCTTCGACAAGCTCAGGGACCCACCCGTGAAGAAGTGTTTTCAGAAGGGGGTGTCGTCGCCGAAGCTGCCCGGAGTGCTCCAGGCGTCGGCGCTGGTCGACGAGCCGGGAGTGGACCACGGCTCCTCCGACACCTGCTGCTGCTGCGCGGGACGGGACTGTCCCCCGCCGCCACCGCCCGAGGCCGCACGGGTGACCTGCGCGGTCGCGTACCGGAGCGAGGGGCCGATCTCGTCGACCTCCAGCTCGATCGCGGTGCGCTGGTTGCCCTCGCGGTCCTGGTAGGAACGCTGGCGCAGACGACCCTGCGCGATCACGCGCATGCCCTTGGTGAGCGAGCCCGCCACGTGCTCGGCGAACTCACGCCACACCGAGGCGCGGAGGAACAGCGCTTCGCCGTCCTTCCACTCGTTCGCGGCACGGTCGAAGTTGCGAGGCGTCGATGCGATGGTGAAGTTCGCCACCGGCAGCCCGTTCTGCGTGTAGCGCAGCTCGGGGTCGGCGGTGAGGTTGCCCACCACGGTGATGACGGTTTCGCCGGCCATGAGACTTAGGCCTTCGCAGCCTTGGCGGCCTTGCGGGCAGCCTTCTCTTCGGAGCGCTTGGCCTCGGAAGCGATCATCGCCTGAGCCTCTTCGGCGCGGAGCACCTTGGTGCGCATGATCTGCTCGTTCAGCTTGAGCTGACGGTCGAGCTCCTGCGTGGCGGCGCTGGTCGCGGTGAAGTTGACGACGGCGTAGATGCCCTCGGTCTTCTTCTGGATCTCGTAGGCGAGACGGCGCTTGCCCCAGATGTCGACGTTCTCGATAGAGCCACCATCGTTGGTGATGACCTTCAGGAACTTGTCGAGCGTCGGGGCGACCTGGCGCTCGTCGATCTCGGGGGTCAGAATGACCATGAGTTCGTACTGGTGCGTCACTTACCCACCTCCTTCGGACTAGAACGGCTCTCGGGGATTTCCCGGGAGCAGGAGGGTGTGTGCACGTGCCCGCCCGTGGAATCCCGAATGGACGCCGCAAGGCAGACAACCTCGACAGTCTAGCGGAGTTTCCTCGGAACCGCCTCCCGCACATCCGCTCCGTCCTTGGCATGCTGGAGGGCGTGCCTGATGACGGTCATCGGCACTGACCTGGAGGGGGGCGCCATGCGCGTCAACAAGTGGGGGGTCGGCGTCGTGCTCGCCGCCGCCGTCATGCTCACCGGATGCTCGGCGGGAGCGTCGGACAAGCCGGCCGAGTCGAAGCCGAGCGGGGCCGCATCGCAGGAGGCCGAAGCGCCGTCCTCCGACTGCCCCGAACTGGCCGACGGCGCCACCGTCGACGGCTCGGCCCTCGGCGCCTGCATCGCCGAGGCCATGACCGACACCGCCGGCTATGCCGCCAAGACCGTCGTGATGGGCATGGAGTCCACCACGCGCTTCAACCCGTCCGAGAAGGCGCTGGAGTCGCTCTCGCCGATGGGCTCGATCGTCGCGATCGGCGACGACGTCTGGGTGAAGTCGCCGTCGAGCGACTGGCAGACCGCCGACCCGTCGTCGAGCGACCCCATCATCGCCGGCCTCAGCACCACCGCGAAGGACGTCACCGCGATGGACCCCGCCGAGACGGCGAAGGCCATCACGGGCGAGTTCACCGTGACCGGCACCGGCGAGCGCCTCGGCCAGAAGGTCTACCTCGTCAGCGGCACCGTCGAGCAGGCGGGCACGCCGGTCGAGGTCGTGTTCGAGGTCACCGACGACTACGTCAACCTCGCCTCGACCAGCTCCGCGACCGTGCAGGGACAGTCGGTCGACGTCGCCCTCGAGATCACCGAGTGGGACGTGAAGCAGGACATCGTCGCGCCGCTCTGATCGCACGGGACACGCGAAGGGCCGGAGCGCACGCTCCGGCCCTTCGCCGTCACCACGACGGTAGCGGAGGAACGAACGGAGGCCGTCGATGCACCTCAGATATGACCCAGAAGCGGACGCCGCCTACCTCCCGGTCGGGCGCGAGCTCCACGCGGGTGAATCCGTCGCGCAGGTACCGGAGATACGCAACCCGCACGGAGCAGGGGAGATCATCCTCGATTTCGACGCCGACGGGCATCTTCTCGGCGTCGAGATCCTCCAGGCGTCGAAGCTCCTCCGGGCCGAAGACCTCGATCGGGCCCGACGCACCACGGTGTAGATCGCCGCGCCCTCGACCGCAATGTAACATTACAGCGCACGAATGCGGCGGGTACTCGTGGGAGGAGCCAGTCTCAGTTGATCGGCTGCTCGCGTAGCGGGAAGGGCATCCGGCTCCGCCAGTGGGCCGGCATCATCACCGGATGCTACTCCCAATGAACGAGAGGACTGGATCATGACGCTCCACTCAGGACGATGGATCGCCTCCGCGACCCTGCTGATCGTGGCCATCGCTGTGCTCATCCTGCGTATGCAGGGTCTCATCAGCGACACCGCCAGTTCGGTACTGATGGCGGCGCTGCTGGCGATCGCCATCGCCGTCGGGATCGCGATGTCGATCCGACGCCACCGGCGGTCGCGGTCACGCACGCACTCCGACTGACGGAGCACCGGATCGGCTTCGTCGTGCCCGTCTAGTAGGCGAAGGGAGGCACCTCGGCCCAGACCGCGCGGTCGTCGGCGGAGGGGGCATCAGGGATGCGGCCTGTGCCGTCCGGCTCCGGGATCGCAGCGAGCAGCGCCTGCGTGTAGGGGTGCCGCGGCGCCGCCCAGAGCTCGTCGGTCGGCCCCGATTCGAGCACCCTCCCGCCGAACATGACGAACGTGCGGTCGGCGATGCGGCGCACGACGGCGAGGTCGTGGGAGATGAAGAGCATCCCCGCACCGGACTCGGCCACGAGATCGCGCATGAGTCCCGCGACACTCGTCTGGGTGGAGGCGTCGAGGGCGGAGATGGGCTCGTCGGCGACGAGCAGCGACGGCCGCGCCGCGAGCGCTCGGGCGATCGCGATGCGCTGCTTCTGGCCGCCGGAGAACTGATGCGGGAAGCGGGTGCGCACCTCGGCGGGCAGTCCGACCCGCTCCAGCCACTCCTCCACTGTGGAACCGGCGGCACCGCGCGCACGGGCGGTCGCGATGCCGTCGGAGATCTGGTCGCCGATCCGCCGGCGCGGGTTCAGCGAGGTCGCCGGGTCCTGGAAGACCATCTGGATGCCCGTGAGCGCCGTGTCACGACGACGGATCCCCAGCGGCGCGACGGGGGCGCCGCGGAACGACACCGTCCCGGCGGCGGCCTTCTCGATGCCGACGACGGCGCGGGCCAGGCTCGACTTGCCGCTGCCGGACTCGCCCACGAGGGCGACCGTCTCTCCCGCCGCGACACTCAGCGAGACGCCGTTCACCGCGATCACGGGCGGGGTGCCCGGGTACCGCACCGCCACGTCACGCGCGTCGAGGACGCTGACCTCACTCATCCGCGGCCTCCTCGGGGCTCTCGTCGATGCGCGACCCTGGGAGGGCCGCGAGCAGCATGCGGGTGTACTCGTGCTGCGGGGCGCGGAAGAGCGTCTCCCGATCGGCGAGCTCGACGATGCGGCCGTCCTTCATGACGGCGACCGTGTCCGCGATCGCACTCATCACACCCAGGTCGTGGGTCACGAGCAGGACGGCGAGATTCCGCTCGATCGCGAGGTCGCGCAGGAGCTTCAGGATGCCGGCCTGCACCGTCACGTCGAGGGCGGTCGTCGGCTCGTCCGCGAGCAGCACCTCCGGGTCGCACGCGAGGGCGCAGGCGATCGCGATGCGCTGCCGCTGTCCGCCGGAGAACTGGTGCGGATACCGCTTCAGCGCCTCGACCGGGTTCGGCACCTGCACGGTCTGGAGCAGCTCTACCGCCCGTTCGCGCGCAGCGGCGCCCTTGAGGCCGAGGTGCACGCGCATGTGATCGGTGAGCTGCCGACCGACCGGCAGTTGCGGGTGCAGCGAGGCCGACGGGTCCTGGAAGACCATCGCGATGCGCTTCCCGCGGACGCGGTTGAGACCGCGTCGGTTACGACCGACGAGCTCCTCCCCCGCGAGCAGGATCGAGCCGCCGGTCTTCGCCTGTCGCGGCAGGAGGCCGAGCACCGCCAGGGAGGTGAGCGTCTTGCCGGAGCCGGACTCCCCAGCGAGGCCGTGGATGCGCCCTGGTTCGAGCTCCAGGGACACGCCCTTCACGAGCGGACGGCCGATGTCGATCGTGAGGTCGCGGATGCTCAGCGTCGCCGTGCTCTGCGCGGTCATGCGGGCACCCCCGTCGCGGAGGCGGTGTGCTCCGCCTGCTTCTCGTGTGTGATCTCGGCGGTCGGGTCGAGCACGTCGCGCATCGCGTCGCCCAGGAAGTTGAACGCGAGCACCACGGTGAGGATCGCGAGGCCGGGGAAGACTCCGAGCCACCAGGCGTCGAAGTTCTGCATCGCCCCGGAGATCATCGACCCCCACTCCGCCGTCGGCGGCTGCGCGCCGAGACCGAGGAAGGAGAGTCCCGAGAGGAGCAGGATCGCCGCGCCGATGTCGAGTGTCGCGAGCACGAGGACCGGGCCGGCGATGTTCGGCAGGATGTCGACGAAGAGCGTGCGCAGCGGCGAGTGGCCGAGCAGGCGGCCCGCGATCACATAGTTCTGCCCGCGGAGACCGAGCACGATGCTGCGGGTGACGCGGGCGTACTGCGGCCACGAGACCACGATCGCGGCGATGACGGCGTTGAACAGCGAGGGGCCGAGCGAGGCCGCGACCACCATGGCGAGGATCACGGTCGGGAACGCCATGAAGAGGTCGGTGATGCGCATGAGCGTCTCGTCGACGGCGCGCCCGAAGTACCCGGCGACCGCGCCGACGAGGGTGCCGATGATGAGGGCGGCGATCACGAGCATGAGCGCGAGCGGCAGACTCACCGTCGCGCCGGTCATCAACCGGGAGAAGATGTCGCGGCCGTTGCCGTCGGTGCCGAGGATCGTGTCGATTCCCGGCGGCTGCAGACGGGGCAGCACCTGCGCGTTCGGCGGGTAGGGCACCCACCACTGCGCGGTGAAGGCGACGATGATCCACGCACCGGCGATGACGGTGCCGATGATGCCGAGCGGGGTGCGCCAGGCGCGCGGCCAGCGGAAGCGGAAGCGTCCGGCGGGGGTCGCTGCGGCGATGCGGCTCATGCGATCCTCACTCTCGGGTCGAGCACGCCGTAGAGCAGGTCCACGATGAAGTTGATGAGGAGGTAGATGACACCGACCACGAGACCGACCCCCATGATGCCGGGCAGGTCGAGGTTCGCGGCGGAGTTGTAGGCGTAGGTGCCCAGCCCCGGCCAGGCGAACACCGACTCGACGAGCACCGTTCCGGAGAGCAGGGCCCCGAACGCGACACCCACCACCGTGAGGATCGGCAGCGAGGCACCGCGGAGCACGTAGTCGAGGATGACGCGCATCGCCGGCAGGCCCTTGGCCCGGGCCGCGCGCACGTAGTCGCTGCCGAGGACCTCGAGCACCGAGGTCCGGATGAAGCGGGTGAGCAGTCCGATGGTCACGAGCGAGAGCACCATGACCGGCAGCGCGAGGTGCGCGAGGGCGTCGAAGAAGCCCACCGCGTCGCCGTTCAGGAGGTAGTCGACCGTGTAGAGCCCGGTCACGCGGGGAGGCGGGGTGATCGACGGCGAGATGCGTCCGGAGCCCGGGGCGATGCGCAGCTCCAGGAAGAACACGTAGAAGCTGACCAGCGCGAGCCAGAAGGTCGGGACGCTGAGCCCGACGAGCGTGACGACGCGGATGACCTGGTCGGTGACGAGTCCGCGGCGGTACGCGGCGAGGGTGCCGAGCACGATGCTGACCGCGAGGCTGACGATGATCGCGCCGATCGCGATCTCGATCGTCGCGGGCACGGCGGTGGCGAGGTCGCTGGTGACCGGGCGTCCGGTCACCAGCGACGTGCCGAGGTCCCCGCGGAGCAGGTTCCCCATATAGATGAAGTACTGCACGAACAGTGGCTGGTCGAGTCCGTTCGCCTTGATGAACGCCTCGCGGGTCGCGGGGTTCTGCGACGCGCCCTCACCGAGCGCGGCCGAGACCGGGTCTCCCGGCACCAGGTTGGTGAGCGCGAACGTGACGATGGTCACGCCCACCAACAGGAGCAGAGAGGTCCCGGCCCGCCGCAGCAGGTATCCGACGAGAGGCGAGCGGCGCCGCTGCGCCTGCCTCTGCACGGCCACTGTCGTCATGACGATCCGTTCAGCCGGCCGGCTGGATCTCGGCGATGTCCATCTCCCACACGGAGTTGTAGACGGCGCCGGACACGCTGGAGGCGGAGGAGATGTTGCGACCGGGGACGATCAGCGGCACGAACGGGCCCTCGGCCTGCATGGCCTCGGCGAACTCGGTGAAGGCCTCGGTGCGCTGCTCGGCGTCGGTCGCGGCGGCCGCACCGGCGGCGATGCCCGCGATCTCCGGGTTGGCCTCGGCCGCCCAGCCGGCGCGGAGGCCGACCTTCAGACCCGGGGCGAAGGGCAGGAAGTTCGCGGAGTCGGCGTAGTCCGGACCCCAGAACCACAGGCCGAAGCCCTCGGTGCCGTTGACGTACGCGTCGAGCTCGGTCGCGAACGGTGCCGGAGCGAGGTCGACCGCGATGCCGGCGTCCTCGAGCTGCGCCTGGATGCGCTCGGCGAGCGGGGTGAACTCCACGCCGCCGACCGGGTAGTCGTTCGGGAACTGGAGCTTGAGGGTCTGACCGGTGTATCCGGCCTCCTCCAGCGCGGCCTTCGCCTTGTCGAGGTCCTGCTCCACGCCGCTGTCGAGGGCACCCTCGAAGCCGGGCGGGATGACGCCGGTCGCCTGGACCGCACCGGCACCGGCGAGCTCGAGCAGCGCGTCGTAGTCGAGCGCGTAGCGGATGGCCTCCGCGATCTTCACGTTCGCGAGCTCACCGCCGGCCTCGCCCTGGTTGAGCAGCAGGAAGATGGTCTGGCCGGACGGCACCGAGTCGACGCTGATGTCGTCGCCGAGACCGGCGACCTGGTCGCCGTTGAGGTCCATCGCGACCATCGAGTCGCCGCCCTTGAGGTTGGCGAGCTGGGTCGCGCTCTCCGAGACGTTGCGCACGACGACGCGGCTGTAGGCCGACTCCTCGTCGCCGTTGTACTCGTCGTTGCGCGTGAGGACGACCTGCGAGCTGAGGTCGAGGGTGTCCAACACGAACGGGCCGGATCCGGCGGACTCGCCGTCGAGGAAGCCCTGGGCGCTGTCGGAGCCGTCGGTGCTCCCGCCGTTCTCCATGACGACGTCGGCGTTGACGATGCCGAGCGCCGGGTTCGCGAGGATCGCGGGGAGCTGCAGCAGCGGCGTCTCCGAGGTGAACCGGATGGTCTTGTCGTCGACCTCTTCGATCCTCAGGCCGCCGAGCAGGAAGTTGGGCTTGGCGTCTTCCATCCCCTGGATGCGCTGCAGCGAGAACACAACGTCCTTCGCCTCGATGGGCGAGCCGTCGGAGAACACGCGGTCGCCTTCGAGCGTGAAGGTGAACTCGGTCGCCTCGTCGTTCTGCTCCCACGACGCCAGGCCGGGGACCGGAGTGGACACGTCGGAGCCCTCGAAGTCGACGAGGGTCTCGTACAGCGCCTTCGCGATCATGTTGCCGGTCGGGTCGTACGTGTGACCCGGGTCGGTGGTCTCGATGGAGAACGCGGTGTCGATGACGAGGGAGTCGGACCCCTGGGACGACTCGGAGTTGTTCGCGGAGTTCCCCCCCGAGCAACCTGCGAGCGCCAGGAGCGCGACGGCTCCGAGCGCGATGACCGGCGTGATACGGCGTGACGACATCAGGGCCTCCAAGGGCGAGGAGTACATTCGGGTGCGGCCGCCACCGATGTGGACGACCGGGGATCAGATTCGCATCATATGCGACGATGTGTCCAGCAAGTGCGCGTCACACAGGCACGCATTGTCGAGAACCTCGGATGTGAGGAGCAATATGTCCAGCAAGGACGCGGATCCGTCGAAGCAATCTGGACGAAGTGCCGCCCCCTTGGACGAGACGGCGTACAGAATCCTCGATGTGCTGCGCGATAACGGTCGCGTCTCGATCGCCGCGCTGGCCGAGAAGGTGGGCATCTCGCGGGCCAGCGCGTACACGCGGGTCGAGTCGCTCGTGCACGACGGCGTCATCACCGGATTCAGCGCACGCGTGGATCAGGCCAAGGCGGGGCTGTCGATCGGGGCCCTCGTCTTCGTGACGGTCATGCCGCAGGCCTGGGCGTCGTTCCGGGAGCGGATCATCGAGATGCCGGACGTGGAGTGGTGCGCGATCACGACCGGGGAGCACGACGCGATGCTGCTCATCCGCGCGGTCGACGTGAGCGGCGTGCACGAGTTCTCGACGGGGGTCATCGCGCAGCTTCCCGAGGTGCGGACGGTGGTCAGCGTCGTCGTGCTCGACGAGGTCATCCGGCGGCCCTACCTGCTTCCCGGCGACCTGCCGGAGCGGCAGACGGAGGTTCCGCTCGGGATGACGCGATGGACGCCCGCCTCGCCGGGGCGGGACGCGCTCCCGCCGCGCTGAGTCAGGCGGCCGGGATCTCCTCGACGACGCTGAGCTGCGGGAGGCCGTGCATCTCGTAGTGCTCCACCAGGCGGATGCGGCCGTCCTCGGTCAGCTCCAGCTCGCTCTCGCCGTCACCGGTGACCACGGTGCCGTCGGCCCTGAGCACATGGACGAACGAGACCCAGATCGTGTCGCCGGTACGCGTACCCACGAACTTCCCGAAGGTGACCGTGTCGCCCTCGTAGCCGCCCCAGATCGCGCCGTCGCGTTCGAAGTACTCGAAGACGCTGGGGGCATCGGGATCGACGGCCGATGTCGTGGACGAGACCATGCGGAAGCGTCGGCCGTCGAGGGAGGGGAGAGTGGCGGTGGCAGTCACCCCTCGATTATGGGGGATCGACGGCCGCGGCTCGCGTCGTCGGACGCGGCCGGTACCGTGGTCGCATGGAGTGGATCGCAGACCCCGGCGTCGGCGCGTGGCTGCGGGAGACCCTCGACGACGGTCTGGGCAGCATGCACGCGGTCGTCCCCCGCGGCTTCCCCGCGTACGCCCGGATCTTCCATCCCGCCACGGTGCGGGAGAGTCCCACGGCGGCGGATCCCGACGTGCGCGTCAGCTGGGCGGACACCGCCGCCGCCTTCGGCACGACGATGCACGCGGAGGCGCAGTGGCACCGGATCGTGCGCACTCCCGTCGACGCCGACTGGCGGACCCGCATCGCTCCGGACGGCCGCGAGTTCACGGCACCGATGGAGGGCGCGCTCGACAGCGACCTCGTGACGGTCCTGGCCGGGCACCTCGCCGCCCACACCGCGACACCGGACGACGGGGTCGTCGCACTCTGGGAGGGGTTCGGCGGTCTGGTCGGCTTCTTCGGAGACGGGCCGTCCCGTGTCTTCCTCACGTTCAGCGAAGACCCGCACCATCAGGCGATGCTCGACCGCAGCACGCACGACCCCTTCAACAACGTCTTCCGGAAGCCCACCTGGCAGGACGGCATCCTCTCGCGCGAGATCTCCGAAGGGCCCCGACTGGAGCTCCCCGGGCGCGACTACGTGCTGTTCTCCGGGGGCGCCCAGGCCTTCGCGGATCCGGACTGGGTGCTCGGCGTGCCGTGGCGCGACCGGGTCGGCGAGGAGCACGGCTTCCCGCCCGCCGCTCAGAGCCCGAACATCCTGTGGCCCGCCGATCGCGCCTGGGTGATGGTCTCGGAGATCGACTACGACTCCACCATCGTGGCGGGCTCGCCCGACCTCATCCGCGCGATCTGCACGGACGAGCGGCTGGAGGCGAAGGCACTTCGCGAGGGCGCCGACCTCACGTGGGACGCCGACGAGGTCAACCGATGACGTCTCCGCAGGCGTCGGCGTCGTTCGATGCGCGGCCCCTCACCGACCCGGTCGACCCGGCCGCCGTCCGCGCCTTCACGGCGGAGCTCCGGTCCCGGCGGACGACCGGCATGGCGGTGTCGTCGATCATCGCCATCGTGGCCGTGGCGATCGCCGGGGTCGTGCTGCTCCCGATCCTCGCTTCCGTGGTGGTGGCGCTGGCAGCGAGCAGCGGCTCTCCCGCCGCAGCGGCGATCCCGCTCGTGCTCCTCTTGCTGGTGGCCGCGGGAGTGGGGGTCCTCATCTGGATGGGCGTCCGCAACGCGCGCACCGCCCGGTACCGCCTGCACCGGTTCGCCCAGGCCAACGGCATGACCTACGAGCCGCGCGTCGACGATCCACCGCTGCCCGGCATGATCTTCCACCTCGGCCGTTCGCGGCTGGCCACCGACCTGGTCCGCGGGACGAACCCGCGCTTCGTGGAGTTCGGCAACTACCAGTACACGGTGCAATCCGGGAAGAACTCGACGACGTATCGCTGGGGCTACGTGGCCGTGAAGCTGGACGTGCCCCTGCCGAACATCGTGCTCGACGCGAAGGGCAACAACGGCTTCGGCTCCAACCTGCCGGCCTCGTTCCAGCGGGCGCAGCGTCTGTCGCTCGAGGGCGACTTCGACCAGCACTTCACCCTGTACTGCCCGGACGGCTACGAGCAGGACGCGCTCTACCTCTTCACGCCCGACATCATGGCGCGTTTCATCGACAACGCCGCGCAGCTCGACGTCGAGATCGTCGACGACTGGCTGTTCCTCTACACGCCCCGCCGCGCCTCCACGCTCGATCCGGCGACCTGGGCGTGGCTGTTCGGGACGGTGGGGGCGCTCTTGACCAAGCTCGACCAGTGGGCGCGGTGGCGCGACGACCGTCTCGCCACCGCCACGACGCCCGGCGGCCACGCGCTCCCGTTCGCTCCGCCGGCCGGGATGATCACTCCACCGCCGGGTGTCGCGCCGCAGGGTCGGCGCCTCAAGCGCACGGGCACCTGGGTGCCGATCCTCGTTGTGATCGGATTCGCGGTCTTCTGGATGCTCAGCCGCTGGAACTGACGACGAACCCGATGTGGGGGTGGGTGCCGTTCTGGGGAACCGACGCCCACCCCATCCCCCCTCGGGATCGAAAGGAATTCGACGTTCCCTCCGCATTGACGGTTCGACCGTCCCGCCCGTGGTCAGCTGGGGACTGACGCTGCGTGGCGATACCCGGATGGTATACCGGCGGACGTTGCACCCGGTTGCGTTCATGCGCGGGAATGCACTTTCCCGCGCGGCGCTCAGCGGTGCATCGAGCTGTCGGCCGCGGCCCCGCTCGCGGTCTCCGCGGCCAGGACCGCGTCGAGCGTCTGCCAGGCGTCCGCAGCGCGCATCGCCTCTCCGACCTGCCGCGCGCGATCCCGGAACGTCGGCTCGGCCAGCACCCGGCGCACGGCTTCGGCCACCTGCCCGGGCTTCGGCGCGTTCGTCCGCAGGTTGATGCCCACCCCGGTCCACCCGACTCGGGCGGAGACCTCGACCTTGTCCTCCGTCTGCCCCGCGACCACCAGCGGGACGTCGTGGGCCAGGGCCTGCTGCACCCCGCCGAAGCCTCCGTTGGTGACGAACACGTCGACCTCCGGCAGCAGCCGGTCGTAGGGCAGGTACTCGGCGACGCGGACGTTGGCCGGCAGCTCCGCCGGGAGCGCGTCGACAGGGCGCCCACCGGTGGAGACGACCACGAGCGCGTCCGTCGCGGCGAGCCCGGCGATGGTCGGCAGCACGAGCTGACCGAAGTCGGCGTTGGCGATGGTGCCCTGACTGACGTGGATCACGGGCCGCCGTCCGTCCAGGTCGGACCACCACTCGGGCAGTGGCACGCTCGACGACGCCGCGGGCAGGGGTCCGGCGAAGTGCACGGACGCCGGGAGGTCGGAGCGCGGGTACTCGAACGCCGGCACCGAGAACTGCACGTACGCGTCGGCGCGGGCCGCCCAGTCGAGCACGAATCCGCCGAGATCGCGGCCGACCGCCTCGCGCGCCATGGCGTCGGCCTCCTTCTGCACGCCCCCGAAGATCACGCGCTCCGCCACCAGACGCAGGAAGGCGTTGCGCACCCGTCCGAACGGCCCCCGCATCGGCGTGACTCCGAGCCCGAACGGGGCCGTGTCGACGCTGCGGGCGCCGAGCGGGAAGATCCCGAGGACCACGACCGGGGGCCGCTCGGCCTTCGGCAGCCGCTGCAGCAGCGCCGCACCGACGAACAGCGGTTCGGTGAGGACGGCGTCGATGCGGTTCCGCGCCAGCTCGGCGCGCACGGCCTCGAGCTGAGCCCGACCCGGGCGGATGAAGAGAGTGCTCATGTCGAAGCGGAGGGCGGCCACCCCGGTGAGGCCTTCGCGCTCGGGGAACGCGCCGTTCGCGTCGTCGAGGTCGACGTCGGCCTCCGTCGGCAGCGGGCGGAACCGCGCTCCCGCCGCGGTCACCTGCGCCTCGTAACGGGTGCTCGTGAGGAAGAGGACCTCGTGCCCGCCCGCGACGAGGTGCCTGGCGACCTGCAGCAGCGGGAGCACATGCCCGTGGGCGGGGGTGCAGGTGAGGAGGTAACGGGACATGGCGGCTCTCTCGATAGGGTTGGTTGTACCGTCGAAGTATTCACCACCCCTTGAGGAAAGTCAATGACGTCGAGTGCACGCCCCTACCGCTCCGCCCTGCGGACCCGACAGGCCGAGGAGACCCGTGCGCGCATCGTCGCGGCAGCCGCCCGCCTGTTCGCCGCGCAGGGATACCAGGCGACGACGATCTCGGCGATCGCCAAGGAGGCCGGCGTCTCCGCGGAGACGGTGAAGACCACGGCGGCGAAGGCGGAGCTGCTCATCGCCGCCTTCGAGGTCACCTTCTCCGGCTCGGAGGCCGCCGAGACCCTCGCCGACACCGAGGCCGGCTCCGGGCTGACCACCCTTCCCGACGACGTCTTCCTCGACGCGGTCATCACGCAGATCGCCGCCGCGAACGCGCGGGGGCATGCGCTCTGGACGGTCCTCCTGGGCGCGGCGCTCTCCGACCCGGTCGTCGACGCCACCCTCCAGCGCATCCTCGAGAACCGGGCTGCGGACTACCGGGGGTTCGCGGCGGAACTTCAGCGCCGGGGCATCGTCGACCCGGACCACGACGGCGACGCCCTCGCCGACGTGCTGTCGTTCCTGCTCTCGCCGGAGAGCCACCAGCAGCTCGTCGTGCAGTCCGGCTGGTCGCCGCACCGCTACCGCTCCTGGCTGCGGAGCGCTGTACTCGCCGCGGCCTCTCCGTCGGCATGACGACTCACCGCGCGGACCAGCCGCCGTCCATCGTGTAGCTCGCGCCGGTCACCATCCCGGCGGCGTCGGCGGCGAGCCAGACGGCAAGGCCCGCGACCTCCTCCGGCTCCACGAGGCGTTTGATCGCGGCTTCGGTGAGGAGCACCTTCTCCAGGACCTCGCTCTCCGGAATGCCGTGCACCCGCGCCTGGTCGGCGATCTGGCGCTCGACGAGAGGCGTGCGCACGTATCCGGGATTGATGCAGTTGCTCGTGACGCCGTGCGCGGCACCCTCCAGCGCCGTCACCTTCGACAGCCCTTCCAGGCCGTGCTTGGCCGCCACGTAGGCCGCCTTGAACGGCGAGGCGCGAAGACCGTGGACGCTCGACATGTTGATGATGCGCCCGAAACCCCGCTCGTACATCCCCGGGAGTACGGCCCGGGTCAGCAGGAAGGGCGCCTCGAGCATCAGCTGCAGGAGAAGCGAGAAGCGGGCGGGGTCGAACTCCTCGATCGGGCTGACGTGCTGCACGCCCGCGTTGTTGACGAGGATGTCGGTGTCGAGGCGGAGTGCGGCCAGTGCATCGCGGTCGGTGAGGTCGACCTGCCACGCCTCCCCGCCGATCTCGTCGG